>CAXXOQ010000219.1:0-47678 GCA_963664185.2 Caldilineaceae bacterium
AGAGGGTAATCAAAATCACCACCAATTGGACAAGGGTTGACCGACTTGGTCACAAAGGAGCAATGATGACCGATGTAGATCAAGAGAAAGAGCGCGCCATGTATGAGGAACTGGTGCGCGAGTGGCCAACAGCGAGCGCGGAGAACGGTTGCAATCCACACGATTGTCGCCGCCGAGGTGCGCGAAGAGTGACCGAGGTTCGCATGGAACCACATTCCAAGTGGTTGAATCCAACGCGGGCTCGGGTGGCCAGTTCGAGGGCGGGACGCCCTCGCTCCGACCTTCGTTCGAAGTGATTCCTCCGGAGCGAGGGCATCTTGCCCTCGAATGTTCCCTGTCCGTTGGCGATGACGGTGCCGTCCAAGCCGACGTAGAAGGTCTGCCGGGCAGCACGGCCCATCGCCTTCATGGTCATGCCTTCCTTGCGTACGCCCCAATCGGGTAGCCTACCCTCTTCTGGCGCAAAGGCGAAGGCACGATTCTTGGCGCACTCCGATCCGCAGCAGTCTCTGGGCAACATGGTGGTGCTTCATTGGCAGGTCCATCCGGGCACCGGTCCCTACCTGCTGCTGGTGCATGGATTTCTGATGGGGCCCAATCAGTGGCACCCGAATCTTGATGCCTTGGGCAGGGTCTGCCGGCCGGTGGTGGTTGACTTGCTGGGTCACGGCCGTTCTCCGGCGCCTGCGGAGGCCGAACGCTATCAGCCCGGTGCCTACGTCGAGGCCTTCGAGGCCATCCGCCAAGCCTTGGGCGCGGAGCGTTGGCTCCTGTGCGGCTACTCCTTAGGCGCTGGTTTGACCATGCGCTACGCCTTGCTGCACCCGCAGCGCGTCATCGGCCACGCCTTCACCAACTCCACATCGGCCTTGGCCGACGCTGAGCAGGTGGCCCTTTGGCGAGCGGAGGGCGAGGCATCCGCAGCGCGCATTCTGGCCGGGGGGCGCAAGGCCATCGAACGCATCCCGGTGCATCCGCGCTTCGCGAAGCGGATCGATCCGGCCAGCCGGGACCTGGTGATGGCCGACGCGACGCGGCTCAAGCCGCAAGGCGTTGCCAACGCCATCCGCTACACAACGCCGGAGGCATCGGTGCGCAGCGACTGGCATCCGTATCCCACGGTACATGACCCCGAAGCTTGGGGCAGTATCCCCGGAGCTGTGCGCAACCACCTGCTGGAAGCCGGGGATTCCCGACTGAATTTCGCGTGGCCGCTCTTGCCGGCCACACTCTTTCTTGACTACTCCCGGACGGGAGCCCGTACCCCTTACCAGATACCCTACTATGAACGCCGGTATGCCCTGGCCGACCTGGTGCTGGCGGAATGTGTACAGGGACAGGGACGCTATCTGGATGATATTGTCAACGGGATCTGGGTTATATGTGAAGAGACCTACTGGGGTGTTCCAGCCCATGTATGGGTACAGGCGGCGGGGAACACATTGCCGGATCGCCGGGAACCCACCGTGGATCTCTTTGCGGCCGAGACCGCCGCCCTGCTGGCCTGGAGCCACTATCTCCTGAACGATACGCTGGATACCGTATCGCCCCTGGTACGGCCGCGCATGGAGCAGGAAATTCGGGAACGCATCCTGAAAGTCAACCGCACCCGCAGCGACTTCCCCTGGCAGGGCAATCTGGGCAACCGTCGCGTCAACAACTGGAATCCCTGGATCTGCTCCAACTGGCTGACCTGCATCCTGGCCCTGGAGACGGATGACCGGCAGCGCGCCGCCGATATCTTTCTTCTGTTGCAGACCGTGGATCGGTTCATTGACCCCTATCCCGCTGACGGGGGCTGTGATGAGGGTCCCAACTACTGGGGACGGGCAGGTGCGTCCCTGTACGAAAACCTGGAATTGCTGTATGGCGCCACCGCCGGGCAGATTGATGTCTTTCAGGAATCTCTGATTCAGGAAGTCGGCAAGTTTATCTACCGAGCGCACATTGCCGAAGACTACTATCTCAATTTTGCCGATGCGTCCGCCCTGGTGGAGCCGGAAGCCCTGCTGGTCTACCTGTTTGGGCAGCGGATCGGCGATCCGGTCATGCAGGCCTACGGCACCTGGTTGACAGACAGACAGCAAATCCTGACGCACGGGCTTACCGAAGGGGAGGGTGTGCGCAAACAATCCAGCCTGGGCCGGGCCCTGCCCGCGCTGTTCGCCCTGACCGAAGTGGCGGCACAAACGGGAACGGCGCCCCTGCTGCGGGATGTCTGGCTACCCGAAATCGAGGTTATGAGCAGCCGGGACCAGGAAGGCAGTGCTGCTGGATTCTATGTGGCTATGAAAGGGGGCCACAACGCCGAAAGCCACAATCACAATGATATTGGGAACTTTGTGGTCTACCGGGATGGCCTGCCCCTGCTCGTGGATGCGGGCGTGGAAGAATACACCGCCAAGACGTTCGGACCCAACCGCTACGATATCTGGACCATGCAGTCGGCCCTATCATAATCTGTTGCCGACGCTGGACGGGGTGCAGCAATTGCCGGGGGCAGCATACAAGGGCCGCCAGTGCGGATTTCCGTGGGGATGACGAAGGGACTACCATGACCGTGGATTTCGCCCCCGGCCTACGGACCGGAAGCCGGCATCCAGCGCTGGTTGCGTACCCTTCATGTCGGCCGTGGCCAAAGTGTTGACATAAACGACCAATATCAACTGGTCCAGAGGCCTGACAGGATGGTTCTCAGCCTGCTGACCCCCAGTCAGGTTAAAGTCCGGCAGGATCGTCAAGTCATCCCGTCAGATGGGGCAGGGGAGGCCAGCCAAAGTGGGAGATGCAGCGCCAACCGGTGTTGTCAGCACGGCCCAACTGGTGCTGAACAGTGTGGAATTCATGCCGGGGCGCAGTTCCGCCTCCGGTGTGGTGTATCTCCTGGATCATACGTATCACATCGAGGTGGAGGCCATCCCCATCACCGATACGCGCATGCGACCCATCTGGGGTACTTCCCTGAACCGCGTGGTACTCACGCTGGAGCATCCCGCGCCGACAGGCCAGCTGGGTTTCCGCATCACCTGATACGGCCCGGTTTGCGGTACCGGGCACACTCGGCGGTGCCTGGAGCGTATGCCCGGTGGAGAGCCGGATCAGGTGCCGGATGGCCGATAGTACTGGGCATCGCAGACCGGAAAGCCCGTCCCCACGAGCGGTTCGCCATGGCCTACCTCAAAGCCGGGGATCAGCGGATGCTGTTGCGACCGGTTGAGATTGACGCGCACGCCATCGGCCATGTAGATCATGATGTGGGCCCGTCGCTGGCGTTCGGTCACGTTGGCCGGCGTCGCGTGAAAATTGAGACAGTGGTGAAACATGCATTCGCCGGCGGCCAGATTGACGGATTGGCCGAAGGATGCATCCTTGTACTTCATTTTCACCCGCTCGGATTCCTCAAGGGTGCGGCCCTCGGCTTCGGCAAACCGCAGCGCCGCCTGCTCGTGCTCATAGGATTCCAGCCCGAAGCGCGGGTCCCGGTGGCTGCCCGGCACCACATGCATGCTGCCATTGGAGGGATCCACGTCATCCAGGGCCAGCCAGCACGTCAGGATGTTGGGTTCCATCAGGGGCCAGAGATAGAAATCCTGGTGAAAGTGAAAGTGGCCATTGTCATGGGGGGGCTTGGAAATGATCTGGTCGTGCCAGAGGCGGACAGCCTCTGCCGCCAGCAGGGCCTTGGCGACCCCGGTGATGACGGGATGGTGCAACAGGTTAAGGTACTCTTCATCCCGTTTCCACATGTTGACATACTGGGTAATGACCCGTTCCGGGCGGCCCGCCTCCACCATACCCTTGCGGCGATGCCCGAACCTGAATTCGGGATGGTCATCACGGCCGCCGGTGTTCTCCTCTTCAATGGTCTGGTCCAGTCGTTCCCGGTACGTCTCCACTTCGGCATCGGTCAGGACGCTTCCGTAACGCAGGTATCCATTCTCCTGAAAGAAAGCAATCTGTTCCTGGGTAATCATGGCGGTTTCCTGGCGGTTTGTGCATGAGCAAACAACAGCAAGTCGATTCACAATCGGCCAAGCAGGCCGTCACGAATCCTCAGCCCAGGCCTTCTGCCTGGCATAGGTCGCAGTCAAGATGGTGGCTACCGTATCCATGGGCAGGGCGTTCCAGGCGTGTGAAGCGAATGCAGCTCTTGCCGCAGTTCAGATGCCCCAGGGCCTCCCGATGGCGGGCCAGGAGTTCTGTGTCCAGATAGAGGCTCATGTAGTGCTTCTGGGAGGCAAAGGCACACAGGGTGTGACCGTTGACCCAATAGGTGGGCATGCCGTAGGCCAGGTTTTCTTCCAGGTCTGGCGCGGTAGCGAGAACCAGGTCCCGGATCTGGCGCAAAGCGGCCTGTCGGCGGGGCGGTATTTGGGTGAGATAGTCCTCTACATTGTCCGCATCGATACGCATGGCATGCCTGCAGGGAGGATGAACAAGACACCGCTTGGCCCATTGTACTACGCAACCCGGGTACGGTTATGCGGATGGGTCTGGGAAATTCCCCCATCCACCCGCATGGGTCAGGTTCGCCAGGACTTCCAGGGCGCTGCGGGTTTCGCGGACATCGTGCATGCGCACCACATGGGCGCCCTTTTGCAGCGCCAGCACGGCGGCCGTCACGGATCCGGCGGTAAGGCTGGCGGCATGGGGGGAAGACAAACAGTCCTGGATAAATCCTTTGCGCGAGGGACCGGCCATGACCGGATGTTTGCCTGCGGTCAGGCGATCCAGATCGCGCAGCAGGACAGCATTCTGTGTGCCCTGCTTGCCAAAGCCCAGTCCCGGATCGATTACCTGCAACCAGCGACACTGTCCTGCCTGGCGGGCGGTAGCCAGACAGGGTTGCAGTTCGGCCTGGACCCGCTCGGCCGCCGCCGCCGTATCGGCAAAGCGGGGCTGATTCCGTATCAGGGCCGGATAGGCCGGATCCGTGATCCGCAACCGGTTGTGCATGAAGACATGGGGGACACCGGCGTGGGCCGTGAGGGCGACCAGGGCCGGATCGAAGCGTCCGGCCCATACGTCGTTGATCATGTCAGCCCCGGCTGCCAGTGCTGCCTGCGCGGCCTCGGTCCGGAAGGTATCGGCCGACAGCGGCAGATCGGTCACCTCCCGGGCCGCCTTCACCGCCAGGACCAGGCGTCGGACTTCCTCCGGAACCGGAATGAGCTGATGGCCCGGACGCGTGGTCTGCGCGCCAATGTCAATCGCATCGGCCCCCTCTGCCACCATGGCCTGCACCGCCTGCCGGAATTGGTCCTGCTGCGCCCCGGCTTCCGGCACCGTGCCCGGGGCCAACCCGGATTCAGGGGACACATTCAGAATGCCCATAATCCGGGGTGGTCCCTGCAGGGACCACAACCGATCGCCCACGGGCAAGACCTGTGACAGAGGGGGGCGTCCCAGTTCCTGCCAATGGGTCTTGAGCGTCCGCCCCGTGGCCGGATTCACGAAATCCGGCGCCATGTCACACAGGGGTTCCAGGACAAAGTCCCGGACGGCAGCCTGGTAATGGGGCAGAATCAGGAACGGGGCATCATGCCGGATGCAATTCTCGTAGAAGGACAAATCCAGATCGATGATGCGGGGACCGTAGCGTACGGTCTTGGCGGGGCCCATGTCTTTCTCGATCTGCAGCAGCCCCCGCAACAGGTCAGGCGGGGCCAGCCGGGTCTCCAACTGGAGGGCGGCGTTCAGGAAGCGCGGCTGGTCCTCCAGCAGTACCGGCTCCGTCTCATAGAGAAAGGAGGTATCGGTGACCGTACCCAAATCCCCGATGCGCCGCACGGCCTCGTGCAGGTAGCGGGCCCTGTGCCCCAGATTGCTGCCCAATGCGATCAGGGCCTTAGGCATATCCCTTTGCCCTTGCTTTACAGGCAAGCGCCTGACCGCGGCACGGCACCCAGTTCACCGTCACCGTCACCCGTCGGTGGGTTCGGGGATTATGTCATTCTCAGGTCGGGGTACGGAGGGCCAGTGGCCGTAGTGATCCTGGCCTCGGCACAGAATGCCCTGCTGGTTCCAGCCCTCAAGGCCCTCCACATCGGGCGAAACAAACCGCATGGTCAGGCCGCAGCGGCGGCGCTGGGACCGATTGGGTTCCGAACCATGCAACACCCAGTCGGTGTGCAGGGAAATCTGCCCCGCCTTGAGTGCAATGTACACCGGATCCACATCGTAACGGTCCAGTTCGTTTACGGTCTGGCCCAGCACATTGTTCTCGGCCTCCCTGCTGCGGCTGAAGGCGACCTGGCCCTGATGATGCGTGCCAGGCAGAATCCGCATGGCGCCGTTTGCTTCATCGGCATCATCAATGGCGAGCCAAACGGTGACGGTCTTGCTGGGGGAAAGGGGCCAAAACGAGGCGTCCTGATGCCATGAGACCGGCTTGCCGTCTCCCGGCAGCTTGCAGAAGTAATGGGTGCCCCAACAGATCAGATCCTCCCCCAGCAGATCCTGGACATAGTCCAGAATCCGGGCTTCATGGCACAAATCCCAGATACTGCGCAGGTGCTTGTGCCAGCCATTGATACTGTAGCTGTTCCAGCCCTTGGCCAGGGCGGTCTCCAGAACGCGGTCGAAGTAGGCGCGGTGCTCCTGCATCTCGGCGGGCGAAAACACGTCCAGCGGAAACACATAGCCCCGTTCATTGAACTGGCGGATCTGATCCCGGGTCAGTTTGCCGGGATTGGACACGCCCAGCGGAAAGAATTGCTTTACCCTTTCCAGATCGGGAAAGGCTTCGGTGATGGTATCCGTCATCGGTGCATTCATGGGACATTCCGGGTGCAAGGGAAAAAACGGCGGCGCCATCCGGACGGGAACTCCCGGGACGGTGCCGGATCAATGCAAGCTGACCCGGCATCATTTTATACAATTCTCCCTGTAAACCTGACCGGGATTCGGGATCATCCCGGGATCCCCGGGTTTGCGTCTTGCTCATGAGAGAAAAGTCCCGAGACGTTGCCATGAAAATCCAGTGGTATGCCCATGCCTGTTTCTGGATCGAGACCGAAGGCCGGAGCATCGTGACCGATCCCTATACACCCCACAAGTCCGGCTTCCGGCCGATCACGGAAGCGCCCCACCTGGTGGTGCGCAGTTCGGATGACGATTCGGCCCATGCCAATGCGGCCATGTTTCCGGGTGCGGATGTGATGACCATGACCTATGCCCCGGCGGAAGGTACCGTGTGGCGGGGCATGCGCTTCACCCCGATTCCCGCCCAGGAGAGCATGCTGCACAAGCTGGAACCCAAGGACAATGCCCTGTACCGGTTTGTGGCCGATGGTGTGGATGTGGTTCATTTCGGCGATGTCGGCAATCCCCTGGAGGCGTGGCAACTGGACCTGATGCGCGGCTGCGATGTGGTACTGGTACCGACGGGCGGACCGCCTACCATTGAACTGCCCGATTTGCATGCGGCGCTGGCGGAACTCCGACCCCGGGTCACGATCCCTATGCATTATGCGTTGCCGGGATGTCTTTTCCCGACCATGCTGGACGTAGCGGAATTCACGCAGCCGTACGCTGCCGGGGCCGTACGCCATTTCAACGCTCCCGCGCTGGAGATCCTGCCAGCCGACCTGCCCGCGGAGCCGGAAGTCTGGGTCATGACAGCGACACACACCGCGGTGGACCCCGCATGAAAATTGAATCGATTCGGCTGTCCGTGCTGGATCTGCCCGGACAGACTTCCCTGTTCTCCCTGGTGCGGACCCGGGAGGGTAATCGCTTCTATTGGCACAAACAGACCGCGGGGTCGGCGGAAGCCGAAATCCATGTGTTGCATGTCCGCACGACAGAGGGCGTGGAAGGAGTATGCACCGTGGGCGATGCCCGGTATTCCACCCTGCGGCCAGGCGAACTGGAACAGATGCGGCTCCTGGCCGTGGGCCAAGATGCCCTGGATCGGCAAGGTCTGCAAGAGCGCCTGCATTACGCCACACGCTTCGCCTTTGTCCATCCCGGCTGGTCTGGTGCCCTGGACAACTGTTTGTGGGACATTGCCGGCCAGGTCGCGGGCCAGCCGGTGTACGAACTCATAGGGCGCCAGCGGGAACAGGCCGAAGCCTACTATAACATTGGCAGCCAGGACCTGGAGACCAGTCTGGCGGATGCGGACAGGGCCTTGCAGGCGGGCTTCCGGGCCCTCAAGGATCACTACGCCGAACCCTGGACCCGCAATGCCGCATGGCTGCAGGCCCTGCGGCGGCATGTGGGACCCAATATTGATCTGATGCATGATGCCGCCGGCTGCCAGTACACCGAGGAAGAGGCCCTGCACATTGGCCGGGTGCTGGAAGACGAGGGGTTCCTCTGGTTTGAGGAACCGGTGCCGGATCGGCATCTGCAGTCACTGCAAAGGCTGTGCCGCGAACTGAACGTTCCCATTCTGGCGCTGGAAGCCCTGATGCATGATGTCGAACTGGCGCGCGCCTGGCTGCACGTGCAGGCTACCGACCTGGTCAGGGCCAATGCGCGTGTGGGGACTACGGCCCTGCTGAAGCTGGCCGCTCATGCGGCGCAGCTGGGCACAGCCGTGGAACTGAATGGACCGGGTGGCCTCTTTGGGTTGTTGCATGCCCATTTGGTTACGGCCATACCCAACACGTCCCGGTATGAATACTTTCCGGGTGGCAGCCGGGATGTACTGGGGCACGAGATAGGACTGCTGAATCCCCCGGTACCGGTGCAGGGGATGATCAAGCCGCCTGCGGACGCCGGATGGGGCGCGGTGTGGGATTGGAAGCGGTTTGCCGCCAAAACCGTGGCCGTTCTGTAGAACACGCCTTATCCCCTCTGTCATGGTGGGTATCCTGTAAGATGCATATTCCTGCTTGTGCGCCCATACACCGGAATCCATCCGATCTGCGCCGCACGATTTTGGATATTCCGGTGGCCAAGGAACGAAAATAGATGGACTGCATCTCATCCTGGCAGCCATATACTGCCGGATTGCATGACCAAAGGGGAGTTTTTGATGTCTGACGCACCTACCCGCTATGCCCTGGTGGGTACAGGTGGCCGGGGCATGATGTATGTCAATGCCATTTGCCACACCTACCAGGCCCATGCCGAACTCGTGGGCCTGTGTGACCTGAGTGCCACCCGCATGGGGGTATACAACGAGACCCTGGTCGAAGCATATGACAGGGTGCCTGTCCCGACCTATCATGCGGACGACTTTGATCGAATGGTGGCGGAAACGCAACCCGATACGGTCATTGTCACCAGCATGGACAGCACCCATCACCAATACATTGTCCGGGCCATGGAACTGGGTTGCGACGCCATCTCGGAAAAACCCATGACCACCGACGAAGTCAAGGCCCAGGCGATCGTGGATGCCATTGCCCGTACGGGCCGCCAGTTGCGGGTCACGTTCAATTACCGGTACGCGCCCATGGCCACCAAGGTGCGGGAACTGATCATGAATGGCGCTATCGGCAAACCGCTCCATGTGGATTTTTCCTGGGTTCTGGATACCAGCCACGGCGCTGACTACTTTCGGCGCTGGCACCGGGAAAAGGACAAGTCAGGCGGTTTGCTGGTGCACAAGTCCACGCATCACTTCGACTTGGTCAACTGGTGGATTGCGTCGTTCCCGGACGAAGTGTTCGCCATGGGCAATCTGGGGTTCTATGGCCGCGAGAACGCACTGGCCCGGGGCGAAGCCTATGCCTACGATCGCTACACCGGCGAAGAGGCGGCCGAAGGGGATCCCTTTGCGCTGCGCCTGGACCAGGATGAACGACTGCAGAAACTGTACCTGAATGCCGAGGCGGACTCCGGCTATGTGCGGGACCGCAATGTGTTTGGTGACAACATCTCTGCGGAAGACATCATGAGTGTCACGGCCCGCTACCGCAACGGGGCCCTGCTCACCTATTCGCTGATCGCCTTCTCGCCCTGGGAAGGCTACAAGGTGGCGATCACCGGCGATCGGGGCCGGCTGGAAATGGATGTCAGCGAGACCATTGGTCGCACGTTTGTCGCGGGGGAGGAGGAAACCCTGGCTCAAATGGCAGAGGCCCGCAGCCAGTTTGGCGTCAAGGAAATCCGCCTGTATCCCATGTTTGGTGTTCCGCACCGGGTTGACTTTACGGAAGGGGTCCGGCGGCCACGGAGGTGGTGATCCCGTGATGCTGGAACAGATCTTTGCGCCCGCCCCGCCAGCGGATCCCTTTCACCGTGCCGCTTCGCATGTTGATGGCGCTGCCTCTATTCTGCTGGGGATCGCCGCCAACAAGTCCATAGAGACGGGCACCCTGATCCGGACCTCCGATCTGGTGACTCTCTAGGCCCGGAAACGGGCCTGCTGTGCACCTGTGGTGCAGCCCTGAGGAAGAAACAAGGATGACTTGTCAATGACTCGTAACAAGGTATTGCCCGAAGACCGCTATTTTGATCCGGCCCACCGGGACGAGGCCCTGGCCCTGTATGCCCAGGTGCGGGATCTGCCCCTGATATGTCCCCATGGGCATGTGGATCCGGCCCTGTTTGCCGAAACGGAGGCCCGTTTCGGCAATCCGGCGGAACTCCTGATTATTCCCGACCACTATGTCTTCCGCATGCTGTATTCCCAGGGCGTGCCGATGGAAGCGATGGGGATTCCCCGGCAGGACGGGGTACCGGTGGAAGAGGATCCGCGCCGGATCTGGCAGTGTTTTGCCGACCACTACTATCTCTTCCGGGGCACGCCCACCGGGATGTGGCTGGATCAGGAACTGGTGCAGATCTTCGGGATCGAGGAAAAGCTGACCCCGGCCTCCGCCCCGGCCATCTATGATCAGCTGGAAGCCGTTCTGGCCACGCCGGCCTTCGCCCCGCGTGCCCTGTTTGAGCGTTTCCATATCGAGGTGCTGGCGACCACGGATCCGGCCACCTCGGATTTGGCGCATCACCGGGCCATACAGGAGTCCGATTGGACAGGACGGGTCGTACCCACGTTCCGGCCGGACCAGGTGGTCAATCTGGATACGCCGGACTGGAAGTCCCATATCAATGCCCTGAGTGCGGTATCCGGCGTGGATGTTACCAGTTACCGGCGCTTCATTGAGGCCCTGGAGATTCAGCGCGCCCGCTTCAAGGCCCTGGGGGCCACTGCCACCGACCATGCCGCGGTTACGCCCAGGACCCACAGGCTGTCACCCCTGGCGGCCGAGGCGATTTTTGATCGCGCCCTGCAGGCTGGGGGTTCCAGGGAAAATGCCCCGGCCTTTACGGCCCACATGCTGATGGAGATGGCGCGCATGAGTGTGGAGGATGGACTGGTCATGCAACTGCATCCCGGTTCCCATCGCAACCACAATGCCCGTCTGTCCCGCAGGCATGGCCCCGACATGGGCGCGGACATACCCCTGGCCACGGAATTTACGCGCAACCTGCAACCCTTGCTCAATGCCTATGGCAACGAGCCGGGCCTGCGCCTGATCGTGTTCATGCTGGACGAATCCACCCTATCCCGGGAACTGGCGCCCCTGGCCGGCCATTATCCGGCTATGCGGCTGGGGCCTCCCTGGTGGTTCTTTGACAGCTGGCATGGCATGATGCGCTTCCGGGAACTGGTCAATGAGACCTGCGGCCTCTACAACACCGTCGGTTTCAACGACGACACCCGGGCCTATCCCTCCATTCCCATCCGCCATGATCTGGCGCGGCGGGTGGACGCCAACTGGATTGCCGATCTGCTCGTGCGCCATGTCATTGACGAGGAAGATGCGCAGGCCATGATCCGGGCCGCGGGTTACGAACTGGCCAAGGCGGCGTACAACCTGTAATGTCCCTTGGTGGGCGCAGCCAGGACCTAGCCGGCGGGCTGCCCCCCGGGATCCTGGACTTGCATGGGTCATGCCTGCATCAGCACACAACCCGCACGTGCCTGGCCGTCCTGCCCGTTGCCACTGTGGCAGGCCAACAGGCGGATACCCGGCACAGAAAGCGGCTGGCCCCTGCAGCCGTGACGGATCCTGATGGATTCCTCCCTGGGCTTGTCCCCTCTCCCTGATGACATTCCGCTTCCGTTTTGAACGAACCCGATTCCTGTGCTAGGATAATTGATATGAAAAATTCATATCAATCCTTGTGAACCTGTATAGGAGGCATCACATGTATCGGCACAAACCTGCGCATACGAACGTGTATCGCTGGCTGGGGGTGATTCTGGTTCTGGCCATGGCCTTTCTGGTCTCTGCCTGTGTAGTAACAGTTCCCGCGGAGGGAACCATGGAGGCCGACGCGGACGCAACGCGGACGCTGGTGGTCTACTCGGGACGCAACGAAAATCTGGTGGGTCCGCTGCTGGAACAGTTCGCCGCGGACACAGGCATTGAGGTGAAAGTGCGGTATGGCAATACGGCTGCCATGGCGGCCACTATCATGGAAGAGGGGGCGAATTCCCCGGCAGATGTGTACTACGGCCAAGATGCCGGGGCGCTGGGCGCTCTGGCCAAGGCGGGTCGCTTCCAGGTCCTGCCCGACGATGTGCAGGCAGCCGTTGACCCGGCCTTTGTCAGTCAGGATGGTCTCTGGATTGGTACCAGTCTGCGCGCTCGGGTCCTGGTGTACAACTCCGACATGCTGACGGAAGATGATCTGCCCGGTGATATTTGGGCCCTGACCGAAGAGCCATGGCGCGGCCAGGTAGGCTGGGCACCCCCCAATGGCAGTTTTCAGGCCTTTGTGACCGCATTGCGGGTCATGGAGGGTGAGGACCAGGCCAAGGCGTGGCTGGAGGCCATGATTGCGAATGATGTCCAGGTCTATCCCAAGAACACGCCGATTGTCGCGGCGACCGGGGCTGGCGAGATTAAGGTGGGTTTGGTGAATCATTACTACCTGCTGCGTTTCAAGGCGGAAGATCCTGCCTTTGCCGCCGCCAATTTCCACTTCCGCGCTGCGGGTCCCGGTTCTATGGTGAACGTCGCTGGCGTAGGGATTGTGGACAGTTGTGCCAACTGCAGCGAAGCCGAGGAATTTGTGCGCTACCTCCTGTCCGATGCGGCGCAGACCTACTTCCTGGAAAGCACGCATGAGTATCCTGTGGTGAGCGGCGAATTCGAATACCAGAGCGCTGCTGTACCGCTTGAGGAAGTCAACCTTCCCGATCTGGATCTGAATGATCTGGATGATCTGGAAGGAACCCTGAACCTGCTGCGCGAAGTGGGTGCGCTCGAATAGGAGCCATATATGTGGGGAAGCGCCTCGCCCTTGCCCAAGGGTGCGAGGCGCTTCTTCGTGCCATCCCTGCCAGATTACCCACGGCGCTGGCAGTCGGCTTCCCGGCAGGAACCCCGTGCAGGTTGATCTGCGAACAGAAGCTTTCCCTCCCGCCGTGCTGTGGGTCTCTGCCCTGACCAGCATGGTTGCGGTCCGCAGCATGCAGAGCTTTTCCCGTGAATATGGCTTCGGTCAAGCATAGCCAGGGTGCGCCGATGAGCAGGGCAGACACCCAGGGGCATGGAAAATTCCTGTGGGTTCGCTATCGGCCCCATCCAGACCTGCGCCCACCGCACCGGACACACCCGATGTCAGCCCCGACGCAACGTCCCGGGGGATGGGCTTGCCGTGGCGGATGCCTTGCGCCCGTTATGGACAAACGGGCTCTTTGGCGGCCGCAGTTCGCGCTGCGTTCTCGTCACGGGCAATCCGGGGCATCTATCGTGCAGGCGACGATAGATGGTAGCCGGAAATACCTTAGATGCCTGGTAGCATTATGTTGCGTTGGCGGTGTTGTTGGCGTTCCGGTGCGTGGACACAGGCACGCTTTCCCGCTGGATGATCGCCCGGTGCGCCTCGGCATACCGCCTCACACCGGTACCGGCGACCGCCCGCGGTGCGTGGCGGATTAACGCGAACGGGAGACGGTCACAGTTTTTCCCTGCCCCGTGGGAATCGGGGGCAGGCATGTGGTCGATCACGGTCCGGGAACTGCCTGTGCATCGGGCTTTGTGCCCTTGGCCGCGCCCACCACACCTTGAGGGTTCCCTGCGGGTTTTTGCAAGAAATTCACATAATCGGGGTTATAGTGTCAAGTGATTCACTTGACTGCGGGATACATGTCAATATTGTCACGCGCTCCCCAGATGCGCATCCGGTCGACTCCAAGGCGCTGGACCCATGTGCCGTTGGGTTTGTGGGTGGCCTGTACGGTTATCGCGGTGTTGCTGCTGTGGCCCTTGGCCTATCTGTTCATCCGTGCCAGCGCCGTGGATCTGGAAGCGGTCCAGGGACTGCTGACCAGGCGCACCATGCTGGTGGTGGGGCGGAGTCTCGTCATGGTCCTGGCCGTCAATGTCGGCGCGTGGCTCATCGCGCTGCCCCTGGCCTGGATTACCGTATATGCGGCGATTCCAGGACGCCGGATCTGGACCGTACTGGTGGCCCTGCCCCTGGTGGTGCCCAGCTACATCGGCGCATACGTGCTGATTGCCATGTACGGTCCCCGCGGATTGCTGCAACAGTGGCTGGACCCGCTGGGCGTGGAGCGCCTGCCGTCCCTGTACGGTTTTCCCGGTACGCTGATCGCCCTGATCCTGCATACCTATCCCTATCTTTTCCTGGGCCTGCGTGCCGCACTCCTGCAGGTTGACCAGTCCTGGGTCGATGCCGCCCGCACGCTGG
This sequence comes from Caldilineaceae bacterium, assembly GCA_963664185.2. Classification (GTDB taxonomy): domain Bacteria; phylum Chloroflexota; class Anaerolineae; order Caldilineales; family Caldilineaceae; genus Bin34. The sequence goes on from CAXXOQ010000219.1 coordinate 14,629, forward strand.
GCTATGGCGTGCGCAAAACCTTCTGGCATGTGCACCTGCCGCTCATGCGGCCGGCCCTGGCGGCCGGAACCGTGCTGGTCAGCCTGTATGTGCTGAGCGACTTCGGGGCGGTGTCCCTGCTCCGCTACTCCACGTTCACCCGTGCCATTTACGTGCTCTATGAATCCAGTTTTGATCGCCATCAGGCCGCCCTGCTAACCCTGATTCTGGTGTGCCTGATTCTGCTGTTGCTGTGGCTGGAACTGGTCCTGCGCGGCAAGAGCCTGACCCGGCGTACCCATGCCGGCAGCCCGCGCGTCCCTACCCAGGTGCCTCTGGGCAGGTGGCGTTACCTCACGTTCCTCCTGTTGGGCGGGGTGGTGTTCATGGGGTTGATCAATCCGGTTGTCGTTTCCTCTCTCTGGCTGTACCGAGGCATCCTGGCGGGGGAATCCTTTCATCCCGTGATGGAGGCGATTGGCAACAGTGTCTTCGCGGCCCTGGTAGCGGCGGCAACGGCCATCCTGCTTGCCTTGCCGGTCAGTTATGTGGCAGAACGTTACGCGGGCAAGACATCGCGTCTCGCCGCCCTGGCGGCCTACAGCGGTTTCGGGATGCCTGGCATCGCCATTGCCCTGAGTCTGGTGTTCTTTGGGGCCCGCCATGCCCCCTGGATTTACCAGACCATGTTCCTGCTCACGCTGGGCTATATCGTACGGTATGTGGCGATGGCCATTGGCCCCCTGCGCACGCAGTTGCGGCAGACTACACCGCGCATTGAGGAAGCCGGACGCCTGCTGGGGCTTGACACGGCCGCTGTGCTCACACGCATCACGGCACCGGTGTTGCGCAAGGGCATGCTGGCCGGCGCCGCGATGGTGTACCTGAACGTGATGAAGGAATTGCCCGTCACCCTGATCCTGGCCCCCACGGGGTTTCCCACGTTGGCTACCCGCATCTGGTCTGCCACAGAGGAGGCGTTCTTTGCCCGGGCGGCCGCGCCCACACTGATTCTGGTGGTGGTATCTGCCCTGGGTATTGCCCTCATATTTTCGGCGGAAGACCTGTGACCCTGGCAGTTTCGCCCCTGGTGGGTTCCCATAGGCTGCGCCCGGACTATCTCGCCATGCGGGATATCCGCAAGCGTTTTGATGCCCGCTTCTGCATCGAGATTGAGGCCCTGCAAGTGCATGAGGGCGAAGTGCTGACGCTGCTGGGTCCTTCCGGCTGCGGCAAGACCACGACCCTGCGCATGGTGGCCGGGCTGGAGACACCGGATGCCGGATGCATTTATGTGGCCGGCGAAGAAGTGTATGGTGATGACATCCTGATTCCCCGCAGAACGGCGGAAGGTCGGCCTGGTGTTTCAGGACTATGCCCTGTTCCCGCACCTGACGGTGGCCCAGAACATCCAGTTTGGCCTGCACCGGCATGAGGGAGATGGCAAGGCCCGCACGCGCGACCTGCTGGAGCTGACCCGCCTGGAATCGCTGCAGGATCACTATCCGCATGAACTGTCAGGCGGCGAACAGCAGCGGACTGCCCTGGCGCGCTCGCTGGCCCCCAATCCGCACATTCTCCTGCTGGATGAGCCCTTCAGCAGCCTGGATGCCACGTTGCGCAAGGACTTGCGCACGGAGGTCAAGCGCATTCTGCGCGAGACCGAGGTGACGACCATTCTGGTGACCCATGATCAGGAAGAAGCCCTCAGCATGAGCGACCGGCTGGCGGTCATGATGGATGGTACGGTACGCCAGGTGGGTACCCCCCGCGAACTGTACTGGTCGCCCCGGGACAAGGCTGTTGCCCGTTTCATTGGGGATGCCAATTTCCTGCCGGGCATGGCCCGGGGACAGGAAGTGGAATGTGTGCTGGGTGTTCTGCCCATCCAGCAGGAGACACGGGGAGCGGTCCAGATCATGCTGCGGCCCGAGTCGATTGCTGTCAGTCTGGGGGCCGAAGGCCCCAATGCAGGCCGGGTGGAGGATATCGAGTATTACGGCCATGATCAGATCCTGAATATCCGTCTGGACACAGGGGAAAATATATTGGCACGCCGTGACGCTATGCAGCCGTTCATTCCCGGCCAGCAGGTAAGTGTGGAAACGCTGGGCGTGTTTCCTGTGTATGCCTGTTAGACGCTGGGCTCGGGTGCCATGGGCACCCGGTCGGGACGGCGTACCGCCATGCCGGTGGCACGACGCTACAGGCGTTGCCCCATAGCAGAGGCCAGGACCATTGGGTCCACCCTGCCGGCAGCTGGCGTTTTACCGCAATCCAAACCAGAGAAAAGCAATCAGGCTGATACTCAGGACAAAGAGCCGATAGAACCGACGGTTGCGCCACAGGTACCAAAACCAGGACATGAAGCCCGTAAACACCAGGATCACGATGACATTCGCCATCAGCAGATGAAACACGCTCTGGACATGCGAGATGTTCATATTACATAGCATCCATGCCGATCCCACCGAGGTATCGGCCCCTAAAGGCAGAGAAGGGGGAGGAAGATTCTTTCCTAACCATATAAGACGAACGACAGGGCCATCAGTTGCGTGGATTCCGCATCCCGGTTACAACGACATCCTATTCCACCGGCTGTGACCACCGGCACGTGGGGCCGTGGACACACCCTGTGGGCATCCGGGCCGCATGATGATTACAGGAAGGGGCGCAGGCCGAGGATCCGGGACCATGACCCGCGGTTGTCCGCTCATCCCGGAACGGTCGGCTTGCGGTACAGGATTCACCACTCCTGTACCGCAAGCCTCGCGTCACGGGAGCGCAAAACAGGCCTATGCAGCAAGCGTGAGGCGCTGCAACCGGTGGGGGCAAGGGAAGCCGGACTGTGGTAAACCCCTGGGCACCTTTGGGGATGAACAGCGCCGTGGTCGCTGGTTGTACCTGGATGCATCCAGGCGCAACCTCTCGGGCGCAGACAAGGGCCTGTGCTATATTGGCGACCTGACCGGAAGCGGCAGGGCTGCGGATACAGCGATGCCCTGGCCCCATACACCCATCTGGCCCATGAAAACCAATACGAATTCCTGCCTGCCCATACGCACCGAATTTGGCCGGCGGATTCTGGAATTTGATTTCCCGGATTTTAACGTTGGGATCGCCGAATATCCGGACGGACCAACGGGCGTGACAGTCCTGCATTTCCCCCCGGGGGGCAGTAGCGGACATGGATATCCGGGGCGGTGCCACAGGCGTGATCGGCGATTACGGTTTCGTGCATGCCATCGCCCTGGCCGGGGGGTCCCTTTTCGGGCTGGAAGCGGCAAGCGGCGTGACCGCCGAACTCCTGGCACAGGGAGGCTACAATGTCCATTGGAGTGCCATCCCTCTGGTTAGCGGAGGCATCGTATACGACTTTGGTCCACGGGAAAACAGTATCTACCCCGATGTCCGTCTGGGCCGTGTGGCATTGCAGAACGCGCGGGCGGGCCAATTTCCGCTTGGGGCTCGCGGTGCCGGGGCCTCGGTTACCGTCGGCACCGGACTCACCGCCGAAACGTCTGGACAGGGGGCCGCATTCCGTGATTTTGATGGGCTCAAAATCTTTGTCTGCACGGTAGTCAACGCCGTGGGGGTGGTATTTGATCGCCAGGGACAAGTGATTCAGGGCAACCTGGATCCGGTCACGGGGCAACGCTCCCGTCTCGTGGCAGATCTGACAGGAACCAGGGGACCAGACCCAGGACAGGAAGCCGCCGGAGTCAATACAACGCTTACCGTTCTCGTGACCAATCAGACCATCCGGGGCCACGAACTGACACAGCTGGGCCGCCAGGTCCACAGTTCCATGGCCAGGGCCATCCAGCCGTTTCATACAGCATCGGACGGTGACGTGCTGTGGACGGTGGCCACCGGCCAGATCCAGCAGGAACAATGGTCTCCGATGGCTTTGGGCATGGCGGCATCCGAACTCGCCTGGGACGCCGTACTGGCAGCGCATCCCTGACGGGGCTGGCCCACACAGGGACAGGTCAGGCCAAGGTCAGAGCCTGGCCCTTGGGCCCGCTCCGAAGTGATGGGCCCCCCCCCGTCCTTTCCGGGTTCGGTTCCGGCGGCTGTGTCCAGGGCAAGGCAGGTTATGGCATGCGGCCATGACCTGCCCGCAAATGCACCGTTCCCCGTCTGGCCGGAGCTTGCGTCACGATTGCTGCCGGGAACATGGCAGAGAACGCTTGCGTGGTATCTTCCCCCCGGTATCGTACCGGAGAGGACAGGATCAAAGCCCGATGGCTGGCAACCGTCCCAGGAGACCCTCAGGCCGGTGTGACCGCTTCCAGGGGCTGGAACTGACTCATGTAGAGCGTGTAGTACGCCCCTTGCTGGGCGAGCAGAGAGTCGTGGGTGCCGCGTTCGATGATCCGGCCGGCTTCCAGCATCAGTACCTGATCCGCATTGCGAATGGTGGACAGGCGATGCGCCACGACGAAACTGGTGCGGCCCCGCATCAGTTCCTCCAGCGCGGCCTGGATCTGGCGTTCGGTTCGGGTGTCTACGCTGGAAGTGGCTTCATCCAGAATCAGGATGCGGGGATTGGCCAGAATGGCCCGGGCGATGGACAGCAGCTGGCGCTGGCCCTGACTCAGGCCACTGCCCCGTTCCCCCAGTACCGTGTCATACTGTTCGGCCTGCGCCGTGATGAAGTCATGGGCCCGGGCCAGCTTGGCCACGGCGATGACCTCTTCATCCGTGGCCTCGGCCCGGCTGAAACGGATATTGTTCATGATGGTGTCATTGAACAGGAAGGTATCCTGCAGCACGATGCCAATCTGGCGGCGCAGGGAATCCTTGGTGACCTCACGCACGTTGTGACCGTCAATGCGCACCGTGCCCTCGTTCGGATCGTAAAAGCGGGGGATCAGATTGAGAATGGTGGTCTTGCCCGCACCGGTGGGACCCACAATGGCCACGGTGGTGCCGGGTTCGGCACTGAGGGTCACCGCATTCAGGACAGGTTCCCCTTCCACATAACTGTGGCACACCGCCTCAAATTCGACCCGGCCCTCAATGGGCGGCAGGTCGGGTGCGTCCGGGGTTTCCACAATCTCGGGGGCTTCGTCCAGCAGGTCAAAGACACGTTCGGCCCCGGCAATGGCGCTTTGGACATTGCTCCACATCACGGCAATTTGCGCAATGGGCTGATTCAGGCGCTGCAGCAGGTTGATGTAGGTGACCAGCACGCCCAGCGTAATGGCCGAACTGCCCAGGCTGGCTTCGTTGAGAATGACGTAGCCCCCGAAGATCGTGACAATGGCCAGACCCAGATACCCCAGGGCCTCCAGGGTGGGACTCAGGGCCGCCGTGTAGCCTACCGCCGTAATGTTGGCATCCCGGTTGGCGGCGTTGATTTCCCGAAAGGCTTCCGAGGAAGCCCCCTCACGGACAAAGGCCTGCATCTCGCGGACCCCCGTAATGTTTTCCTGCAGGTCGGCATTGATATTGCCGATTTCCTTGCGGACCTTGCGGAACTCGCGGCGGGCCTGGGTGGAAAGCCAGACCGTCATGATGTAGCTGAGGGGCATGATCGCCAGTGAAATCAGGCCGAAAAGCCAATTGAGCCGCAGCATCTCCAATATGATCCAGAACACCGTCACAAAGGCCAGCAGGACACTGACCAGCATGAAGTTCAGGTTCTGCTGCATGGTGTCCAGATCATTGGTGAGCCGACTCATGACGTCACCGGCATCATGGGTGGTGAAATAGCCCAGGGACAGGGAATGGATGCGGGCGAAGAGCGAAACCCGCAGGAGCCGGATGATGCGATTGCCCACCGCGGCCAGAATATAGAAGGAGAAGGAACGGGCCCCGGAAGATGAGATGAAGATGAAGGCCGTAAGGAGCATCAGGCCACCCAGTCCCTGCAGGAGCTGGGCCCGGGACCAGTCCGCGGTGTCCGTACGGACAAACCAGCAGTTCGCGTCCGAGGCCGCCTGCACCTCGCTCCCGCGGGTGGCGAGCGCAGGCGTGATGTAACAGTCCACCGCTTGCCCGATCAGGGTCGCCGTATAGACCTGGGCGCCCGCGACCACGAAGACCAGAAGCAAGGTCAGAATGAGGAAAGGCCAATAGGAGGTGAAATAGGAGCCCAGCCGCGCCAGTGTCTGCCTGACGGACCGGGCTTTCGTGGTTTCCCGATCCAGCATGAAGCGTGAATTGAACATCGGTGGACCTGCTCTTGTTCTTGTGGCACCGTGGAGGCCGCTCAGATGGGGGCTGTGACGCCATTCAGGGCGGGCACCGCAACGGATTCCGTATCGTCGTCCAATTGGCTGGAGAAGATCTCGGCATACAGTTCATGGCTGCCCATCAGTTCCGTGTGCGTGCCCTGGCCCACGAGTTCGCCCTTGTCGAGAACCAGGATCCGGGTCGCGTTGCGGACGGTACTGATGCGCTGGGCGATGACAAAGGAGGTACGGCCTTCCATCAGGGTGTCCAGGGCCTGCTGAATGCGCTTTTCGGTAGCCAGATCCACGCTGCTGGTGGAATCGTCCAGGATCAGGATCGCCGGATCAAGCAGCAGGGCCCGGGCGATGGCGATGCGCTGTTTCTGGCCGCCACTGAGGGACGTGCCCCGCTCCGCGACGTCGGTGTCATAGCCCGCGGGCAATTCCTGAATGAAGTCGTGGGCCGCCGCGGCCCGGGCGGCGGCTTCAATTTGCGCCTGCGCCGCATCCGGCCGTCCGAAGGCGATATTCTCGCGTATGGTGCCGCTGAAGAGCACCGTTTCCTGCAACACGATGCCAATCTGGCTGCGCAGGGAATCCAGGGTTACCTCCCGTATGTCCTGGTCATCCACCAGGATCTGGCCCTGGGTCACGTCGTAAAAGCGGGGCAACAGGTTGATGATAGTGGATTTGCCACTGCCCGTGGCCCCCAGAATAGCAATGGTGTCACCGGGGGCGGCCGTAAACGAAACATGGTGCAAAACGGGATCGCCACCGGCAAAATACCGGAAGGTCACATCCTGGAACTCCACTTTGCCCTGCAGGGCGGTCAGGGCTTGGGCGTGGGGGCGATTCTTGACTTCAATATCGGTGTCCAGGATCTCGAAGATGCGGCCGGCCGAGGCACTGGCCTGGGCGGCCTGGGTCAGGATGAAACCGAACTGGCCCAGGGGAAAGATGATATAGGTGACATACAGGGAGAACTTGGACCATTGCCCCAGGGACAGTTCGTTGGCAATGATCATGCGGCCGCCAAAATAGGTAACGGCCACCAGGGCCAGATTGGCGACCAGAAATATGAACGGAAACATGAAGCTCATGAAACGGTTGACCCGCAGCGAGAAGTGCATGTGCTGATCCGCTTCCACACGGAAACGCTGCTGTTCGGCCCGTTCCTTGACATAGGTCTTCACCACCTGGATGCCGGCCACGTTTTCCTGCAGAATGGAGTTGAGCGACGAAAGCATCCGCTGCATGTTCATGAACATGCTCTGGGCGACCGTGCCGAAAAACATGAAGACCGCCAGCACAATCGGCAGCATGGGGATCATCACCAGGGCGAGTTTCCAATTGGTGATGAACAGAATGACCAGGGTACTCCCCAGGAGGATAAAGGCCTGTCCGGTGACAAGGAGACTTTGGGAGATGTACAGCCGTACCTTTTCCACATCGTCGGTGGCCCGGACCATCAATTCCCCTGTGCGTTGCCGGTCATGGTAGGAAAAGCTGAGCTTGCTGATCTTCTCAAACAGATCGTTGCGCAGGTCAAAGGCGCCGAACTGGCCGAGCTTTTCCGACATGAAGGCCTGGCCGAACGCAAAGAAGCCGCGGGCAATGGAAAAGAGCAGAATGAGGATGGCCGCGTTGACCAGCAGTTGCATCGGGGACGCGAGGGACATCTGCAGCTGGGCCAGATCAAAGCCGATTTCCGCCGCCGCGGCCGCGCGCTGGGCTTCCGGCAACTGGGCGATGTCGCGTGCGGCCAGGCTATTGGTCACCGCATCCAGCACATTCTGAATGAACTGCGGTACCGCCAGTTGCGCGGCCGTGCCAATCAGCATGCTGAACGTGGCCATCAGGAAAAAACGGCGGTAGGTCAGGGAATACCCCAGAGCCTTGCGCAGGCTGCCCAGGTCCATGGAGGGGCGCCCCCCGGGGCCACCCTGGCCCCCGGGACCACCACGTCTCCTGCGCCTGCCGGGACCACCCCCGGCCATCGGGTTTCCCCGGACGGCCCCGGCCCCCGGAACCTGGCGGGGCGCCCGCCACCCGGACCGGCGGTGCGACGGGACGCATGATTCCGCATGTCTCCCGTCTGGTGGTTTTCCGGGGAGGATCGCCTGCGTGCTTGATCCTTGTCATCCATGCACAGTCCCTCATGGTGGCTGGCGAGAGGCGGGAAACAGAACAAGGAGGGGGGTTCAATTCCTTGCTTTTCTATTCTAGCATTGGCAGGCAAATCCGGGGGGCAATGGCTTACCCTTTCCCTGTTGCCACGGCGGAGACATGTCCCCACAAGGGCGGGGTTTGGGCCCGTCCGCTGCCAGTTGGCCGATAGACAATACGGGCCAAAGCTTGTATCATGGCCTTGTCTGGCCAACAGGGCAACGCAAACAGGAGACGAGCGCCATGGCAGATACATTCTCACGTCGCAATTTTTTGAAGGCCACGGCCGGTTTGAGCCTGGCAGGCGTCCTGGCCGCCTGTGGGGCACCGGTAGCGGGGGTGGCGGATAGCACCGTGGAATCCGCTGACCTGAGTGTTTGGGTCTGGTGGCCCAGTCCTGTGCCTTCCCTGATCGAGATGGGTGACACCTTCACGGAGGCGCATCCCAGCGTCACGGTTTCCGTGGAAGCTCCTTCGGACTACTGGACCAAGGTCCAGACAGCGATTGCCGGCGGGGCCGGGCCCGATCTGTTCTTTATGAACAACGTCAATTACTGGGCCTGGGCGCATCGGGGCGTGCTGTATGACATGACCGAGCTGGCGGCCTTTGATGACGCCATGCAGGACAACATTGCCAACTCCTGGAAAGGGGCTGTCGACTTCTATCACTACAAGGGCAAGCAGTTTGGCATGCCCTACATGTACACTTCCATTGTGCTCTATTACAACGAGGACTACATTGACAGCAAGGGCCTGACCCTGCCGGCGGATATGGAAGACGAAATGGACTGGGACCGCTTCCGCGAATATGGGCTGGCGCTGCACGAGGAAGCCGATGGTGACGTCGCCATGTGGGGCCTTTACTCCACGGGGGGCATTGAAACCGGCTGGCTGAACTTTGTGCGCGCGAATGGCGGGGATTTCCTGAATCAGGACAATTCGGCCTGCATCATTGATGCCCCCGAATCCATTGAGGCCTGGAACTATCTGGTGAACCTGCGGCGCGAGGATGGCATTTCCCCCAGTCCGGAAGCCTTGCAGGCCGAGCGGGCCACCAGCCTGTTCCAGACCGGCAAAATCGCCATGTATCCTTCCGGCAACTGGGAAATGTCCTTCCTGAACGAGCAGCTGAAGGATTTCAGCTACAACATTACCCTGCTGCCGTTTTCGCCACGGACCGGCGAACGGGGCGGCACCACCAACATTGTGGGCGTGGTCATCAACAACAATACCCCGGCCGAGGGTCCCGCCTGGAACCTGATGACGCACCTGCTGTCCAAGGATTCCCAGGACAAGCTGGCACGCGCCAACATCCTGGCGCCGGTGCGGCACGACTCGGCCGAACTGTACTACAACCCGGAACTGGGGCCCTCCAACCGGCGGGCCGCTTTCAAGATGCAGGACTGGACCACGGCACTGCCTACCCATGAGATTGTCACCTGGGGTGAAATGATGCAGCCCACCACCGAGTGGCAGACCGAAATATTCGAGGGACGCGTCAGCGTGGAGGAAGGACTTGCGAACATGGCGGACAGCGTCAATGCCCTGTTCTGACGTCTGGTTCTCATAGCCTGTCCCATAACGTGAGACCGCGGGGGGGCGTGGGGGCTGTCCTGCCACGCCCCCCCGCCGTTGCCGGGAGGCACCATAGTCTGGCGGACGTTTCCGGCCTGATCCGGTGGGGTTTGTCCAGCCCCCGGGGACAGACTCCGCACAAGGCAGGCACCGATCAGGAACGGGACGACCCAATATACCGCGCAGGAGAGACTGCGCCCTGCCCCAATCTGACATGAGCATGCGCACTGGCACTTTATGGCGACAGATGCGGCCGCATCTGGCCGGCTGGCTCTGTGCCTCACCGTGGATCCTGGGCTTCCTCATCTTCACCCTGGGACCCATGATCTGGTCGGTATACTACAGCCTGACGGAATATCCGCTGATCCGGGAGCCGGTCTGGGTGGGCCTGGACAACTACCGGGTCATGTTGCAGGAAGACAAGTTTTTCTACAATTCGCTGCGCGTCACGACGGTCTACGCCATGGTGGCGGTCCCGCTGCATCTGGTGATGGGGTTTCTGACGGCCCTGCTGCTCAACCAGAAAATCCGGTATATTGCCCTGTGGCGCACGATCTACTTTCTGCCCTCGGTGGTGTCCGGGGTGGCCGTGGCCCTGCTGTGGCAATGGATCTTCAATTCCGACTTTGGCCTGGCCAATTGGCTGCTGGGGCTGGTGGGCATTGACGGCCCCAGCTGGCTCCTCAGCCCCACCTGGGCCCTGCCGGCCCTGATCATCATGAGCCTGTGGGGCGTGGGGGGCAGCATGGTCATCTTCATCGCGGGCCTGCAGGGCGTGCCCCAGGCCTTGTACGAGGCGGCCGAGATGGATGGCGCCCATGCCGTGCGGCGTTTCTGGCATGTCACGGTGCCCATGGTCTCACCCGTGATCCTGTTCAACCTGATCATCGGGTTGATCGCGGCGTTGCAGACCTTCACCCAGGCCTTCATCATGACCGCAGGCGGACCCAAGCAGGCGACCCATTTCTTCATGCTGCACCTGTACAACAATGCGTTCCAATGGCTGAAAATGGGCTATGCCTCCGCCCTGGCCTGGGTGCTCTTTGCCTATATTCTGATCGCTACCCTGTTCGTGATCCGTTCGTCTTCCCTGTGGGTCTTTTACGAGGGTGAGATCAAGGGCAGGTAGACCGGCATGACCACAGGGATCAGAACGCCCGTCCGGAACCGGGACAGTTTCAGGCACAGGACAGAACAGGCCGCTGTCCAAACCGGGTTGTACGGGATCCTGGCGCTGGGCGCGTTCCTGTTTCTGGTCCCGTTTGTCTGGATGATTTCCACGGCGCTGAAGGAGGCCGGGGACGTCATGAAGTTTCCCCCGGAATGGATCCCGCAACCGGTGCTGTGGGGCAACTTTGTCGAGGCGTTCACCCAGGACTACGCTCCCTTCGGCATTTTCTTCAAGAACACGATTGTCATAACCGGCACGGCCGTGTTCGGCCAGCTGCTGTCGGCCAGCCTGGTGGGATTCAGTTTCGCCCGGCTCCGCTGGTGGGGCCGGGACTACCTGTTTCTGGTGGTTCTGGCCACCATGATGCTGCCCTACCAGGTGACGCTGGTGCCAGTGTTTGTGCTGATGAAGGTGCTGGGCTGGATTGACACGCTCCTGCCCCTGATCGTGCCCTTCTATCTGGGCGGGGGTGCCTTCTATGTCTTTCTGTTTCGCCAGTTCATGATGACCATTCCCCTGGAACTGGATGACGCGGCCAAAATCGATGGCTGCGGCACCTTGCGGCTGTACGCCCGCATCATTCTGCCTTTGTCGGGTCCGGCCCTGGCGACGGCGGCCATATTCTCGTTCCTGGCCCACTGGAACGACTTCATCGGCCCGCTGATTTACCTCAACAGCGTATCCAACTATACCGTGTCGCTGGGACTGCGCATTCTGCAGGGATATGGCGGCTATGGCATCCAGCGCTGGAATCTGCTGATGGCGGCTTCCCTGTTTGTGATGATGCCGGTGCTGCTGCTCTTCTTCTTTTCGCAAAAGTATTTCATTCAGGGCATCGTGACCTATGGTGTCAAGGGCTAGACGGACGAGAAGGCCGGACCGCGTTGCCTCCGGGGTATGCTGACCCGTGCGGAGGATTCGGTGCCGGCTGTTGCCAGATGCGATCCATCCCTCCGGATCTGGCGTCAGGTTGTCCGCTCCCTGCCTGTCTTGTGTAGAATGGGTTTGGCCGTGATACCCATGGCCAGGGGCGGTCAAGGCCAGTCGGGTGCATGTCGCGTCCGTTCGCATGCCGGCAGATGGTCTGCCACCGCCTGGCGTTGGGCATGTCCCCTGCGGATTACCCGTCAGCAGCAGATTCTTGGACCATGAATGAAGCACTGAAACAGGAACTGGCATCGTCCTATCCCATTACCCGGGACCATGTGGCATCGTTTCGGGAGAACGGTTACATCAAATTGCCTGCCGTGTTGTCGGCCGCGGTGATTGGCCATTTCAAGCCGCTGATCGAAAACTTCGCCCTGGAGCATCAGAGGCAGCAACCGGTGCTGGCGGACCGGGAAACGTATGGCAAGGCATTCCTCCAGGTCACCAACCTGTGGGAGCGGGACGACCGGCTCCACGGGTTGTGTCTGGCCCCGCGGCTGGGCCAGATCGCGGCGGATCTGATGCAGGTCCAGGGTGTACGCATGTACCATGATCAGACCCTGTGCAAGGAACCCGGCGGGGGCTTTACCCCCTGGCATGCCGACCAGCACTACTGGCCCCTGAGCAATGACAACACGGTCACGGCCTGGATCCCCCTGCAGGACGTACCCATGGAGATGGGGCCGCTGTCCTTCTGCCAGGGCAGTCACCGGCTCCTGCAGCATCGGGACCTGTCCATCAGCGACGAAAGTGAACGGCGCATTGGCCGGACCCTGAAGGATTTCCCTGTGGATGAATCGCCCTACCGTCTGGGAGATGTCAGTTTCCACCGGGGCTGGGTATTCCACCGGGCCGGACCCAACCGCACGGACCGCATGCGGGGCGTCATGACCGTCATCATGATGGAAGACGGGATTCGGGTGATCGAGTCCAGGCGACCCGGGGACGACCACGAACGCAATCGTTTCATGCCCGGTTGTGCGCCAGGCGCACGGGCGGCCTCCCACCTCAATCCCGTGATTTTCCGCCACCCGGATTGAGGGTTGCCCCTCTACCGCTGGCGGTGGCCCGCGTCGGTTTGGCGCCCATGCGCGGGCCAGGCTGACGAAGTCCCGATACTACCCGGGCGCAGTCATGACGCCCGCCACCTTGGAACCTCTGCGGGCATCGACCGCCACATGGCCGATATCCGCGCCCGGAACCGTCGTTGCCGATGGGACTCGCCGCGACGCCTGGCATGCTGTTGGCGCAGCACGGATATGACCCCGGGCGGGACGCCGTCGCGGGCACCCCATGCCCGCCGGCATGTCTGTCCCTCTGCGCGCAGAGGGGATTGAGATGATAGAATCCTGAAGACAGGGAGACGATAACGCACTGCCGCCCTGCATGCCAGCCTGTGGGCAGGTGATCAGTGTGGTTGCCGTCAGTCCTGGCAGCACAGCATGTGTCTGGTGCGAATGCAACGCAAGCAAGGAGAAACCCAATGTTGACGGAATCCAGATATCACCGGGGAGTACTCCTGGAAATGTCGGAAGAAACCTTCGGACCCCTCCGGGAATCGGCGGACATTGCCGAGGATGGAGCGGCGTTGCGGCGACGCTTGGCCGAGGATGGCTATCTGTACCTGCCAGGCTATCTGGATCGGGAGATGGTGTTGGCGGCCCGCCGGCGCGAACTGCAGGTGTTCCTTGAATTGGGCTATCTGGACCCGGACAGTCCCCTGATGGATGGCGTGGTCCATGCCCGATATCGGGGTGAACCGGCCAACCCCTATGGGGAACCGGAACTCCAGAATTCGGCCCGGCACAATTTGCCGCTGCAGAAAGTCCTGTACGGCGGAGCCATGATGGACTTTTACCGCCAGCTTTTTGCCGAGGATGTGCGACCCTTTGACTTTACCTGGCATCGGGCCAAGACCGACAGCCAGGATTCGGCAGCCCAACCCCATTGCGACATTGTGTTTATGGGGCGGGGTTCCCACCGTCTCTGTACCAGCTGGACACCGCTCGGCGACATTCCCACCGAAATGGGGGGACTGATGGTCCTGGAAGGGTCCTGCCATCTGGAACACGTCAAGTCCACCTACGGCACCCTGGACGTGGATCATTACTGCACCAATTACGAGGACGCCACCGAGATTGAAGCCGGGAGCAAGATTTGGCAGGACTGGGTCAACAATGGGTCCTATAACATCAATGCCTTTGAGACCCGGCAGGAACTGGGTGGCCGCTGGCTGACGACGGACTATGCTGCCGGTGACCTGCTGGTCTTTGGCATGTTCACCATGCATGCCAGCATGGACAACCACACGGAGCGCTTCCGCCTGTCCACGGATACCCGCTACCAGCCCGCCTCTGATCCCGTGGATGAAAGGTGGATTGGCGAAAATCCCATCAAGCATGGCCCCGATGGGAAGATCGGCCACATCTGCTAATTTGACTGCGTGAGATTACCTGGCCGGTTGTGGGGAGATTTCCGTTCCCGTAACCGGACAGACCCTGGTGGCATGCCAACCTGCGGTACCGCAGGCTGGCGGTTCCGTGCCCCCGGGCGGTTACGCTCGCCTTGCTGTGCCCCAAGCATCCAGGAGACGCTATGGACAGCCCTGCCGTAGAGAGTGCTGGTACCGCGGTGCCAGCGGCACCCCGGCCCCAGGAACCCGGACAGCGTATCCAGGTGATTGATGTCTTGCGGGGCGCCGCACTGCTGGGCATCCTGATCATCAACATGATGTCGTTCGCCACGCCCTTTGCGGTGTATTTCAACCCGACGGCATGGGGGTCCTTTGTAGGCGTCGAGCGCCTGATCTGGATGCTGTCCCATGTCCTGGCCGATCAGAAATTCATGACGATTTTTTCGCCCCTGTTCGGGGCTGGCATCCTGTTGTTCACCACCCGCCTGGAGGCCCGGGGCCAACCGGCCCGGGCCCTGTTCTTTCGGCGTTCCCTCTGGCTGTTGCTGTTTGGGTTGCTGCATCTCTTCCTGTTGTGGGATGGCGACATTCTGGTCGTATATGCCCTGACCGGCATGGTGCTCTACGGGTTGCGGCGGCGTGCACCCACGACGCTGGTGGTTCTGGGTCTGCTTTTCCTCAGCGTGCACATGGTCCTGATGCTGTTCCTTGGCTGGCTCCTGCCCCAGGCCCCGGCGGAAGTGCTGAACAAAGTGGCGGCGGGTTTTTTCCAGCCTGGCCCCGCTGACTTGGCGGCCGATATCGCGATTTTCCAGGGCCCCTATGGCGATCAGTTGCAGTATCGCTGGCAGGAGAGTGGCACCACTCTCCTGTTCAATCTGGTGGTCTGGGGCACGTGGCGGGCCGGCGGCCTGATCCTGATCGGCATGGCGGCCTGGAAATGGGGGGTATTGACGGCGGAACGCTCCACCCGATTTTACCAGTGGCTCATGATCATTGGCCTGGGTCTGGGTTGGCCCGTGGTGGTGGCAGGTCTATGGGACAAGATGCATCATGGCTGGGATTTCCTCCACGCCGTGCTGGGAGGGGGCTATCTCTATAACTACTGGGGCAGCCTGCTGGTGAGTGCAGGATATGTGGGTCTGGTGATGTGGGTGGAACGCAGAGGGTGGTGGCCCGCGGCCCGCCGGCGCCTGGCCGCTGTCGGACGCATGGCGTTTACCAACTACATCCTGCACACGCTGATCTGTACCTTTGTCTTTTATGGTTTCGGACTGGGCTTGTACGCCCAGGTGAACCGGGTGGGACAGGCCGGTATCATCCTGGCCATCTGGATATTCCAGCTTTGGTTTTCCCCCTGGTGGCTGTCACGATTTCGCTACGGTCCCCTGGAGTGGCTGTGGCGTTCCCTGACCTATGGCCGACACGCACCTATGCGCATCATGAGCGCCGGGACCGGTGTGGCTGACAGTCCCTCCCGGCCAGGGTGAACCCAACGTGTATGGCCAGGGTGTCCGCCTGATCATCCTGGCGGCTGCAGAATGGCGTGCATGGCGTTCCACATCTGGGCACGACGCAGGAAGATCGCAGGGTCGTCCCGCCATGCCCCGTATCCGATGCGCCGCTGGGCCGTGAGCCAGTCAATCCGATCACTGAGACAGGCCGCCAGGGCGGCGTCGGCGCGGGACAGCGCAAATCCTCCATATTCGGCTTCATCGTCCAGAACGGAGATGGCCAGGGTGTGATCCGACACGGAGGCAAGGTCCTGGTTCCCGATCTCACCGCGGGCGATGGCATCTATATGGCCCGTCCGGAGTGCCTCCTGTATCTCATGATCACCGGTTTCATAGCCCAGGTACAGGATCTGGGGCATGGTGTCGGCCGGCGGGTAGAGATGCCGTCGGCCTTCCAGCAGGGGTGAGGCGCCTGCCGCCGCAATATAGTAGTCGGTGCTGCCATCGGTCACGGCCATGCCCTGGGGCGTTGCGATGCGCACGCCGGCCACCAGAATGCCCTGGGCATCGGCCAGTCCCGTGAGTTGCAGCAGGCGGGCTTCGCCGGTCGTACCGGCGATGACGCCTACGCGCACATCGGAGGTCAGTTGATCATAGGCCGCGAACTTCCGGGCATCCTGGGCGCGCACAAGCAGGGATTGGCGAAAGGTGAGATGGCCGGTGGTAAAGGCAATGACCGGGGTCCCGGCGGCGTTGCGGGTGCGCGTGTCCAGGATGGTGATACCACCACCCGCGAGATCGTACTGGGGCGTAGCAGGCAAAAGCCAAATGCCTTCCCAGGAAGCAATCGGGGTGCGGTCAAAGGACAGGCCCGTGCCCTGCATGGCTTCCAGGGCCGTCAGCAGGTCGGCTTCATATCCCTGATGGCGGTGAAAGGCGGCGGACGCGGGGTCCGTGGAGGCACTGTAGCTGACGGGTGGGAAGAAGGCATAGAAAGCTACGTTGAGATCCCGCTGATCTTCCATGCAGGCGGGAGGCAAAAGGATGTGCGACGAGCAGGCGGCCAGCACGATGAGGCCTATACCTGTCAGGGCTGCCTGGATAAGACGAACCGCCAGGGACTGCAGAGGGAAAGCCATGCCTGTGGCTGTCCGGCAAGGCATGGACGGACGGCGAAGTACGCAATGGAACATGGGACGTGAGGTGATTTGTCTGTGGGTAGAATACAGGGCCATGCCGCCTCTGCCCGGCTATGGCCAGCACAGGACGGAGGGAGGGCAGAAAGAGTCCGCAAATCTGCATTCGGGTCCCCTGCCGTGTACGCGGGATGAACCCAAACGATCGGTGGATGGGCATGGATGTTGCCCTGGTACCGCCTCCGTTGCCAACAGACCGTTGTCTGCGTATCCCCGGCGTACCATGGGCATAGGCAATCTCGTCCCGGAAGCCCCTGAGGCCAGCATACCGGGAATGCCTTGCCGGTGCCATGCAAGCCGCCGGGGCAGCCAAGGCTGTCCCGGACTTACAGGATCATGGCTGGTACACCACTTCAGGGGGCCAAACGTCCAAATCATTGATTTGGTGGACGGCCAGGGCTTCACCGGTGGCACAGTCCCCGGTAGGACCGCAGGCCAGGGAACCGGTGATGCCGGGGAAATCCTGAATGCCATTGAGATAGTCCCGTATGGCCTGCCGCCCAATCAGCATATAGCCGGAGGCATCCACTTGCGCGGCGGCCGTGATCGCTTCCAGCAGCATGATGGTGGCATCATACATGTGGGCGTGATAGCCGGAGATGGGCTCCCCGCCATGCCGGTCCCGGTATTTCTGAAGGAATGCGTCGTATTGGGTATTGGTGATCCGGGGTCCGGTCATGTACATGCCCAAGGCCGCCTGGCCGGTGTTGGGCAGGAAATCCTCGGAATACAGGGCATTGCCCCCTATCAGGGCCGTATTCTCCAGGCCGGCGATTTCCCGGGCCTGCACCACGATCAGGTTGCCTTCCGGCTGAAAGACGGGCAGGACCAGGACATCCGGCTGGCTGGCCGCGACCTGGATCAGCAGGGGCCGCATGTCCTGATCCCCGACATTGACCGCGCCCTGATGCACCACGCTGCCCTCCAACGCGGCAAAGGCCTCTGCGGTCATGGCCTGATTCTTTTCGGCATAGGCACTGCCGTCATGAATGGTGGCCATGGTACGGGCGCCCAGCCTGTCAAAGGCGAAGAAGGCCACCATTTCGCCGAGAATCCGGTCGTTATGGGAAGTGCGATAAAAGCCTGGCTGCCAAATACCGCCGGTATCCCGGTCTGCGTTCGTCAGCGTGGGCGATGTGGTGGAAGCGGAGATCATGCTCATGCCGGCGTCGGTAATCACCGGCAGGGCGGCCGTCGCCGCACTGGAACAGGAAGTGCCCAGGACCCCCACAATGGTGGGATCCGCCACGACCTTCCGGGCCGCGGTTTGGCCACCCTCGGCACTGCACTCCGAATCTTCCTGCTTGACCACGAGATCGTGGCCATGCAGCAGGCCATAATCCGCCACCGCAATCTCGATGGCATTGAGCTGATCCTTGCCCAGGGCCGTATTGGGACCCGACAGCACCAGCATGGCGGCAATTACGACAGGTTCGTCGCTGGCCAGTTCCACGCAGCCCAGCGCATCACTGCATGTCAGGGACACTTCCGGGGCCGGGGTGGCTGGGGCCATAGTGCAGGCGGTCACCCATATCACCCACACGGACAGGACCATGCTGCGGGCAATAAGGGTGAGATAGCGAGGCGTAGGCATGAGAATCTCTCGTCTTCTTGTGTTGTCAGCTGCGGACATTGACGGTGCTGCCTGTGCTACCCGGGAACCGTTCGGTGTGTTGGCCCGGAGGCGGGATCAAGGGTCAGACCGCAGGGGCCTGCGGGCGAAGATGGGAGCTTTCTGGCCAACCGACCAGCTCCCCCCTGCAGGCGTGGAGGAAGCGACTTCTGCCCGTGGAAATACCCATCACCTGGCAATGACGGGCCATGGGGCTCTGCATGTCCAGACAGGGAATGGAGGCTACTATCCCCTGTCTGGACACTGTTCAATGCAAAGGCTTTTGCCTCGGTGCACCCTGTCCTGTGCGGGAGTGCAGGATCACCGCCGCGTTACGGCTGGTACACCACTTCCGGAGGCCAGGTTTCCAGATCGCTAATCAGGAAAACGCCCAAGGCTTCGCCGGTGGCACAGTCCCCGGTGGGACCGCAGGACAGTGCACCCGTGATGCCATCGAAATTTTCTACACTGTTAAGGTAATCCCGAATGGCCTGCAGGCCAATCAGCAAATTGCCCTCGTCATCCACCTGGGCCGAGGCGGAGATGGCATCCAGCAATATGATCGTAGCGTCATAGGCATGCGCATGGAAGGCCGAAGGCGGAGTGCCCCCGTGCATGTCCTCCCACTTCTGGAGAAATTCACTATACCGGTCATTGCTGACCAGCGGTGCCGTCAGGTACATACCCAGTGCGGTTTCTCCCGTGTTGGGGGGGAAGTCCGCGGCGTACAGGGCATCCGCACCCATCAGGATGATGTCCTGCAGTCCATCAATCTCGCTGGACTGCTCCGTGATGTAATTGCCTTCCGGCTGGAAGATGGGATAGAACAGGATATCCGGGCTGCCGGAAGCAATCTCGGTCAGCAGGGAGCGCATATCCGTGTCCCCGACATTGACTGCCCCCTGATAGGTGATTTCGCCCCCCAGTTCCGTGAAGACCTGGGCCATGACTTCCTGCAGTTTGTCAGCATAGGGACTGCCATCATGGATGGTCGCTACCTTGCGCGCTCCCAGCTCGTTGTAGGCATATTCCGCGGCCAATTTGCCCTGGAACAAATCATTGTGGGCAGTCCGGTAGTAGCCGGGCTGCCAGACGCCACCCGCATCCTGATTGTCATCCGTCAGGGTGGGAGAGGTGTTGGAGGCGGATATCATACTCAGGCCGGCATTGTGAATAATGGGCAGGGCTGCCGTGGCCGCACTGGAACAGGCGGTGCCCAGCACCCCGGCAATCGTGGGATCCGCGGCCACTTTCTGCGCCGCTGTCTGGCCGCCTTCCGCACTGCACAGGGCGTCTTCCTTCTTCAGGGCGATGGCATGGCCGTGCACGTCACCATAATCGGCAACGCCGATTTCAATGGCACCGACCTGATCCTCGCCGAGGAAGGCAACAGGGCCAGAAATGACGATCATGGAAGCGATCGTGACGGGTTCGTCCGCAGCCACGTCAATGCAACCGATGGCGTCGGTACATTCCATCAAGGATTCTGAGGGTGCGGGGGCTACCTCACACCCTGTGGCGAGCAAGATCGCCAGCAATACCAGGGAAATACGAGCAAGGTGTTTTTTCATGTGTGTGTCTCCTTTATCACCAGCTGCAATGTAAGCGCCCGAAGATAGCAATATATGAGGATAATACATTAATTTTACCACACAGAAAACAGTCCTGCCTGTCTGCAGGCAGGATTTGCCGGGTGATACGCCTGTCCGATGGCGAGGCCAAGACGCATAAATGTCACACCCAAACACTTTAGGTTCACAAATCGAACATATTTGCAGGCATGGCTGGACTGCATCACGGTCCGCCGGTGAGGGCCGAGAGCTTCCCGCATACTTACACGGCAACCCCCTGCAGTTGCAGTTCCGTCGCCAGATGACACTTGACAAAGTGACCGGGTGTCACTTCGCGCAATGCCGGTTCCTCTACCTGGCACAGGTCCACGGCGTACGGACAGCGGGGATGGAAGTAGCACCCGGATGGCGGGGCGGCCGGATTCGCAATTTCGCCTGCCAGCAGGGCTCGATGCCCGCGGTAATCGGGATCCGGCTGCGGGACGGCCCCCAGCAGGGCTTCCGTGTAGGGATGCTGGGGCGGCGCAACCTGCACGCCCGGAACCGCGACGACTACGATCGTGAGCGGGCTGACCAACGGCACGCTCTACACGTTCCAGGTGCGGGCGCGGAACAACATCGGCTGGGGCCTGCCCTCGACGACGACCGGGCGCCCGGTGGCAAGCGTGCCGGCCACGCCCACGCTGGACGGCGCGGCCGGCGGCGACGCGCAGGCCACGCTCGTCGTGGAGCTACTCTAGCGGCGTCTGGGTCGATAAGTGGCAGTACAGCACCAGCACGAGCGCCGGCTGGCTGGACTTCACCGGATCCGACAACGACACCCGGTCGGGGACGGTAACGGGCCTCGCCAACGGCGTCAGCTACACGTTCAAGGTGCGCGCCGTTAACGAACGGGGCGCCGGCACGGCCTCCGCCGCCGTCTCGGAGCCGACGCTGCCGCTCGCTCCGGCCACCTTCAGCGTGGCGGGCGGGGACAGGCAGGCGGCGCTCACCTGGACCAAGTCGTCGAGCGACGCCACCGTCACTGGCTGGGAGTACCGCATCGGCTCCGCCGGCGCTTGGAACGACGTACCCGGCCCCGCGACCACCGTCTCCTACACCGTGACCGGCCTGGACAACAGCACGACGTACACCTTCGAACTGCGGGCGAAGAACGACGCCGGCAGCGGCCCGTCGAAGCAGGCCGCCGCCTCCACCGTCCCAGCCGCGCCGACCGGCCTCGCGCTCACGCCCGGCTACGAGAAGATGACGCTGCGGTGGACCAACCCCGCGGGCGGCGCGTCGGTGACCGGCAACGCCTACCGCTACAAGCCCGCCAGCAGCAACAACAGCGGCTACACAAGCTGGACGAACATATCCGGCGGCGCGAAGACCTCCCACGAAGTCACCGGGCTGGCGAACGGCGTCCTATACACGTTCCAGGTGCGCGCGAAGAACGCGTCGGGCGACGGGACGCCGTCGAACGAAGTGTACGCACGGCCCTTCCCGGCCGTGCCCGCGAACTTGGCGGCTACGCCGGGCGACAAGCTCGTGTCGCTCACGTGGGACGACCCGCACAACTCCAGCATCACCCGCTACGAGTACCAGCAGAAGACCGGCGGCGCATGGGGCGGCACGTGGACGGCCATGAGCGGGAGCAACGCATCGACCACGCAGCACGTGGTGATGTCGCTCAACAACGGCACGGCGTACACCTTCAGGATCAGGGCGGTTAGCGCGGGCAGCGGAGCGTTCTCCGCCGAGGTCACGGCCACGCCGCAGCCGCTGCCGGCCATGCCCACGGGTTGCCAGCGCGTCGGCGGTGGACGCCGCCACCACCACCGTGACGTGGGTCTGGCCGCAGGCGAACGAGAGCCTCATCAACAAGTTCCAGGTTCGCTTGAGGGCAGACAACAACGCCTGGGGCGGGTGGATGGACGTCGCCAAGACGCTGCGGACCTACTCCACCACCACGAGCCTGGCCAGGGGCACGATCTACACCTTCGAGGTGCGCGGCGTGAGCAGCCAGGGCAACGGCCCCGCCGCGCAGGCCAAGACCGGTACCGCGCCCGCCAAGCCCACCGGCCTCACGGCGTCGCCCGGCTTCCGCCAGGTCGCCCTCGCGTGGGACAACCCGGGCTACACCTACATCACCGGTTGGCAGTACCGCCGCAAGGTTGCCACCTCCACCGGATGGCAAAGCTGGGCGAACGTGCCGGGCAGCGGCGCGAACACGACTTCCTACACCGTGACCGGCCTCGTGAGCGGCACCAACTACGCCTTCCAGGTGCGCGCCGTCAGCGTGGCGGGCAACGGCTTGGCGTCCGACGCCGCGACCGCGCTGCCGCCGCCCAAGCCCACCGAGCCGACCACGATCAACCTGGCGGAGACGTTCAACGCCCCAGGCCTCCTCGGATCCTTCACCATCGAGGTGAGTTGGACGCAGCCCACCGACACCACGATCGACAGCTACCAGTACCGCGGAACGGAGCCGGCCGGCGGGCTTACGGCGTTCGGCGGAGACCGCGAGGCCGAGCTATCGTGGAGCGCCCCGGGCGATACGAGCGGCATCGACAAGTGGCAGTACCGCTACAAGAGCGGCGCGAGCTACCCGGCCACGTGGACCGACGTACCGGGCAGCGACTCGGCCACCACGTTCTACACCGTGGACGGCCTGACCAACGATACGAGCTACAGCTTCCAGGTGCGGGCGGTGAACACTTCCGGCGGCCGGGTGGGCGGCGTCCTCGGCGACCCGTCGGCGACCCCCTCGGCCTCGGCCGGCTGGACGGACATGATAGGCAGCAACGCCAGCACCACCTCGCACACGCTGCCCACGGCGTTCAAGACCGCAGACCGGTTGGCCGTGCAGGTGCGCGCCGTCAACGAAGCGGGGTACGGCACGGCCTCCAACACCGCGTACGTGACCCTCATTCCCGGCAAGCCGAGCCTGTCCGTTTCCGATACCTTCGTCTCGAACGGCTTTACCGTCAAGCTCGCTTGGTCCAAGCTGCAACGGAACGGCGCGGACGATCCCAGCGTCGCGGAGTGGCAGTACCGCGGCGTGTACGGAGGGTTGGGCGTCACCGACTCCGAGCTGGCCGATGCGCTGAACACGGCCTCGTGGAAGACCGCGTCCGGCGCCGGCCTCGACACCACGGACATCGACGTCGAAGACGTCGGCGATCCCAGGTACGCGTTCCAGGTTCGGGCGGTGAACGTCGCCGGCCCAGGCCCGTCTTCGGACGCGAAGTACGTCACGCTGGCCCCGGACGCGCCGGCAGGCTTCAGCGTTGCCTACGCCGCGCCGCGCATAGACGCCCAGGACGGCCCCGCGTCCGCCGGCACGTCCACCCTCGCGTGGACGGCCACCACGGACCCGTCCGTACTGCGCTACCAGTACCGGGAGAACGCCGCGGGCAGTTGGTCGGGCGCCGCTCGCTGGCGCACCATCCGCTGCCCCGACGACAACTGCGCCAACCTCGCAAGCCACGCCGTGAGACTCAGGCTGGGCCGGACGTACGCGTTCGAACTGAGGGCCGTGAACGTTACCGGCCCCGGCCCCGCGTCCACCCTCGGGGCTACCAGCACCCTGCCTGCCGCGCCCCGCGGCTTCGGCGTTGGCCTCGGCGCTACCAGGGGGACCGTGGGCCTCAACTGGAGCAAGCCTCCCGCCACCGAGACTGTTACCGTGTGGCAGTACCGCCAGCGCCGCCTCGCGCCCATCGCCGTGGGAACCTACGAGTGGAACGCTGCCACATCCACCGTCACCGGCCAGATACACCTTAGCGCGCTGGGCGGGGGCCAGTGCTACGCTACCTCCACGTGCCAGGTGATCATCGACACGGCTACCTCCACGTTCGACGTGATAGAGAAGTACCTCAAGAGCGGCGGGCGTGTGGAGATAGGCGGGTGGGTCGCGGTCGTCGATGGCACGCTCTCGTTCGCCACCACGACGCACACCGTGCGGTTCAACGCGCGGGATTCGGGAGTGGGAGTGGACGACCCGCCGTCCTATGGCAGCGCGATCCCGGTCAACCTCCTGAGCCACCCGGATTGGGACGCTTGGACGGACATGCAGGACAGCGCGATCGACAAGAGCGGCTCGATCTACAGATACACCCTTGCCGGCCTGAACACGGAGGCCGCGTACGCGTTCCAGATGCGCGCCGCCAACAACACCGGTGCGGGCAGGCATACGGCGCAGCTCATCTACCAGACCCGCGGCCTTTACGTCTCCGAGCAGGCCCCGCTAGCTCTGCTGGAGGGCGGGACCGCCACCTACAGGCTTGAGTTGGCGGCCAAGCCGTCGGCCCCTGTGATAGTGAGCATCGCTTCGTCCAACTCGCAAATCACCGTCTCCCCGTCGTCGCTCACGTTCACGGCCACGAACTGGAGCGCGGCCCGCACCGTCACCGTGACTTCCAATACGGACAGCGAGGGCGGCGCGGTCATAACCCACCGCGTCACCAGCGCCGACGGCGGCTACGACGACATCGCCGTGGACGAAGTCCGCGTTTACAGCCGGCCCATCGCCGCGGTCAGCAGCCCCACCATACAGGTGGAAGAGGGCGCGACCACCACGATCGAGGGCTTCGGCACTGCTGTGCCCGACCCGTGGGCGCTTTGCTTGAAGAACACGCCCCAGAACTGCGCCGACGATGACCTGAACCTGCCGCTCAAGTACACCTGGAGCGGATACCTGTACTCCACTTCGAAGGCGCTGACCTTCCAGGCGCCGGACGTCGCGCAGACCAGGACGCTCACCTTCGTCCTGAGAGTCACGGACGCCAGGGGCCACTACGACGAGAAGACCGTCACTGTCGAAGTTAGCCCAGTTTCGACTCCCATACCCATACCGCCGGGAGTACCGCCCACGCTACCGCCCGGAGGCATCCCAGCGCCTAGCCCCACGCCGACGCCGACGCCGGCAGCCGCGCCCGCGACTGGATTCACGCCCGCGCCGCCGCTGCCGGCGGAGCCTTCGCCCACGGCAACGCCCACACCGGCGCCTAGCCCGACGCCCACGCCGTCACCCACGCCCACGCCGTCACCCACGGCAACGCCCACGCCCGCGCCCGCGCCGACACCGACGCCCACGCCGGAACCGACGGCCACGCCCACGCCGTCGCCGACGCCCAGCCCGACGCCTACGCTCGAACCCACGCCGACGCCCACGCCGGAGCTCGAACCTTCCCCCGGAAGGACGCTCGTGTACCCGGACAGGCAAACCGTGATCGAGACCGCGGACGGCACGGCGCGGCTGGTGGTGCCGGCGGGCGCGGCTCCCGAAGTCCTGGAGATCCGCTTCGAGAAGCGTGACCTGGACTCGCTTAGCGGCCAGCCGCCCAGCGAAGACGTCGGCGTGGTCTTTGCTATAGACGTGAACACCTACAAGGTCGGCGGCGACGTCCCCGTGCCGACGACTTACGAGGAAGGCGTCGAACTCTGGCTCAAACTCCCCGAGGGCGAAGAGTCCGCCTGCGTGGAAGGGCGGGCGTGGGTGTACCTGGTGGACGCCGACGAGTGGACCCTCGTCGAGCACCGCTGCGAGACCGATGAGTTGGGACAGGCCTGGACCGTCTCCATACTCACGCACTTCAGCACGTACACCCTCGTCGTGGAGCCCGTCCGCGAGGATGCGCCGGTCGAGCCTGCGCCGGAGGCGACTCCCACCGCCACGCCCACCGCCGCCGCCGAGCCGTCGCCGGCCCCGACCGCCGAGCCCACCCCCGCGCCGCCCGCCGAAGAGGGCGCGCGCATCGGCCTGATCCTGCTGATCATCCTGGCCGTCGGCGCGGCCGCCGCCGCCGTCTGCGGCGCCCTCTGGTTCTTCGGCGTCCGCCGCCGCCGGCCCCGCCGGCGGTAGAGCAGGGCGCACCCGTTCGCCCTGAGCCTGTCGAAGGGCACTCCCCGCGCTCACACCCCGTTGCATGACATGAACCCTGCCGACATCGAGTAACGCATGGGCCGAAGCGGGTAGGGGAGTGAAAGCAACCACCACCGACGAAGCGCCATCCAAAACGAGCCAACCATGGCGCCCCCCGGCGGTCAGGACTTCCTTTGAGAGTGATCGTATGCTAGCCTAGGGTTGAGGGTGGCATATCTTGAGTACTAGGAAGGCATGTCGGACTGCTGGACAGAGAACTGAAAGTGTGCGCTTGCGACGATGGGCCTAGTAGAGATCGGAGATACTTCAGTGCAACCAAGCTCTGAGAAGTACACCATGCGGATATCCCGGCTTACGATCGATAAGCTGGGTATCCAGATGTACGACAGAGTTTCGGCCGTCCTGGCAGAGTTGATAGCAAACGCCTACGATGCGGACGCTCAACGTGTCAAAATCACGTTGCCCTTCGGTCAGTACCTGGCTAGGAAGGTTCAGGGACGTATCGAAGATCAAGGGTTTAAGATTGTCATTGAAGATGACGGTGGAGGCATGACAGCCCAGGAAGTCAACGAATACTACTTGAACGTTGGTTACAACCGAAGAAGTACACGGAGCGAACGAACGCCCAAGCACAATCGCCGGGTCATGGGCAGAAAGGGCATTGGCAAGCTAGCCCCCTTTGGAATCTGTCACGAAGTGGAAGTCATAAGTGCTGGGGGAGAGTGGACGGATCATGGATTTACAATCTCTAATCTGATTCTCAAGCTTGAGGACATCCTAGACGAGAAAACCGACGAACACGGTAATGTATTGCCTTATCACCCAACCCCTGGCTCGCGAGACGGAAGCTATTCGGACACCACCGGAACCAAGCTGGTCCTGAGACGCTTTGACCGCAGGCGCGTTCCTACGGGAGAAGAATTGGATCGTCAACTAGCTGCCAGATTCGGGCTGAGCCAAAACAATTGGAATGTTCACCTGAAAGACAGCACTGCTACAGAAGACCCAATCAACCTCGGCGCCTTGAATGTGGATGTCATGGCGAATACTCGCATTGTAGTAGACGATCGGCCAGTGAAAGTCGAAGAGCAATATCTGCCCGTATCCGGATGGGTTGCTTACGCCAAAGACCCATACAAAGACGAAGTCATGGCAGGTGTGCGCCTGTATGCCAGAGGAAAAATTGTCGCCCAGACTAGGGATTTCGACATCAAGACAGGCTTTACCGGTGAGTTCAAGATGAGGAGCTATCTCACCGGAATAATCCATGCCGAATGGATTGACGACACTGAAGACCTCGTTCGAACCGACAGGCAGGATATAATCTGGAACTCGGAACACGGAAACGCTCTCAAAGAATGGGGACAAACGCTGCTTCGTGAACTGGCAGGCAGAGCCGAAGCAAGTGCAGGGCGGCGAACCTGGGACATCTTCCTTGAACGTTCGAATTTGCAAGACCAGGTACAAAAAGCATTGCCTAATGACAAAGTCCTTCGAGACTCTGTTTTAAGGGCGGCGAGGATGCTGATCGCACGTGCGGATAGAGACGCCCTTGAGAATCTGAACTACATAAACCGCGTAGTTCGTCACGCATTCACCCTTGGCCCTCACAACACTTTGCTTGATACCTTGGAAAAAGTGGCTTCTCTGGCCGACGGACCCATTGATCTGATCCTTGACCTCTTTGAAAAGGCTAGATTAGTGGAGATGTATTCTCTCGGCCAAGTAGCTCAAGAACGGGTAAGTGCAATAGAGCAACTGAGGAGGCTGATCTCAAATCCATCCACTGTGGAGAGTCAGCTACAAGAACTCATCGAGAAGAGCCCATGGGTCTTGTATGCTGATTGGACGCCCTTGAGCTTCAATCGATCTCTTGCATCGACGCGATCAAGCTTTGAAAGTTGGTATGCTTCCAATCACGGACAAGAGATCAGTACCTCTGCAATAACTAATCCTCGCAAGGAACCAGACTTTGTCATGCTCAACCACAGAGGCTCTTTGGAGGTAATTGAGATCAAACGCCCTCATCACTCATTAACCGACGCTGAGTTCAGTAGAGCATTTACCTATCTTGAGGCAGTGAGGACATTCATCAGTGAATCACCGGCGGTCAAAGACTTGTTTCCAGAAACCAAACTGACAATCGTATGTGATTCCCTTAGCCTTGGTGCTATGGAGCGGAACACGATAAGAACCGATTCGGCTATTACTCACAGGATCTGGCATGACGTTCTTGCGTCTACGTCACAAAGCCATGAAGACTTCCTGAAAGTAGTTAGAGAAATGCAAGGTGAACTGCCAGAATTGCCGGCGGAGGCATAGTAGCCATTGCCTACAGACGTGATGAAGCCTTCCCAGCGTTACAAGGCAATGGTCAGCAACCGGGGGCGCACTCGCCCAGAACGCACCCTTGCCTCGTCGTTGTGGAAAATGGGCTTTCGCTACCTGACGGCCGCCGGGTACAAGAGCAGGTGCGGCAAGTCGCTCCCGGGCAATCCCGACATCATACTTTCCCGACGCCGTATCGTCATCTTCGTTGATGGGTGCTTCTGGCACGGCTGCTCACAATGCCGCAAGCACGAAGGGCTGAACGGTGAGTTTTGGGTAAGCAAGATAGAGGCGAATAGAGATCGTGACTTGCGAGTTACCGGAAAGCTCACAGACGCAGGCTGGACTGTGTTCCGTATTCCAGAGCACGACGTTAGAACCAAAACGGCGCTAGCAGGCACGGTTAACCGCTTGGTTGCGGCTATACGTGCAGAGTCATCGGGTAGGGCAGCCCTCGACACAGGAGACAATGGTGTCCGTCAAGTCGATAAGTGATTTCATACTGCGGGAGAGACCGACTGCTGAGGCGTCCCTCACCGCAGTATCCCTGTTCTCGGGAGCCGGTCTGAGCGATCTGGGCTACGAGATGGCCGGATTCCGCTTCGTCGTCCAAGTCGAGGCAGACCGGAGACGAGCCGCTATCGGCAGGGACAACTTCCCCAATTCCACGTGGCTTGCCCGTGACGTCTGCGGCAGCATGGATAAGATCGCCGCTACCTACGAAAGTGCCACTCCTAGGCGTCTAGACCTGCTGGTCGCCACCCCGCCCTGCCAGGGCATGAGTAGTTCGAATCCCAGCAGGGGCAAGCGTCAGAGTCCCAGAGCGCAGGAGTTGGAAGCAAAGAACCGTCTCATGCTGGAAGTGATTCCTGTTGCCCGGAAACTGAAGCCTAGAATCATTGTCGCCGAGAACGTTCGCCCCGTGTTGACGTTGAATGTCATGTACGAGGACGTCAATCGCACTGTGATCGATCATCTTAGCCACCACCTTTCAGACTATGAAGTGTTCCCGGGCGTGGTGAACGTTGCGGACTATGGCATTCCCCAGGTCAGAAAACGTGCCCTGGTGATAGCCGTGCACAAGGACGAACCGTGGTTGGATAGGGATAACATGGACCTCTTGCCAAGCCCGACTCACGCCGAACAGCCCACCAACGGCACGCTGCCATGGGTGAACATTCGGGAATGGCTCAAGTTCATGAAGTACGAATCTCTCGACGCCAATTCAAAGGATGCGGCGCATGGCAAGGACTGGCTCCACTTCGTGCCCACGTACCAAGGGGACCGTTACTTGCAGGTCAGCCAGATACCCAAGAATTCTGGCCGCAGCGCCTATGAGAACGACCAATGCCTGTCGTGCCTTCAACAGCCCGTGGAGACCGGCCTGATCAGGTGCCCTTCTTGCGGCGCAGTCATGCGTAATAGGCCGTACGTCGAAAACGAAGGGCAGACCGCCTTGATCAAGGGCTTCCATTCGAGTTACCGGCGCATGGCCTCCAACCGACCGGCCTACACGGTCACTACCAATTCAAGCCACGTCGG
Source organism: Caldilineaceae bacterium (assembly GCA_963664185.2). GTDB lineage: Bacteria > Chloroflexota > Anaerolineae > Caldilineales > Caldilineaceae > Bin34. The sequence continues at coordinate 44,614 of CAXXOQ010000219.1, forward strand.
CAGCGACTTCAAGATTCACCCTTGGGAGAACAGGGTGCTGAGCATCCTGGAGTGCGCCGACCTCCAAACCGTCCCACGATTTTATGACTGGACGAGAGCGGAGGAGAATCGAACGCTCTACCTCATTCGCAACTTGGTCGGCGAAGCGTTCCCCACTTACTTCACGTATTTACACGGCCAAGTCTTGGCTGGCCTCCTTACAGAGGATAGCCAAGCATAACCCCGCCCCTTGCACCCAGCGAACGCTCGTGCTACTATACCCTCACGTGAACGAATGAGCGCACCCGCGCGGCCAGCCCGCCCCCTGCGCCCGACCGAAATGGAACAAACGGAACAGAATGGAACAGGAAACCCGGGAATCCCCCTTTCAGGCACGCAGAAACAGGCGAAATCATGATAACGACCGCGTACAGCATAGCTGACCAGCTCCCAACAGGGGGCATCGACCGCCGCCCCGTTATCGTTTCAAACCGCCCCGACTGTGTATCGAAACCTCCCCATTCCTGTACCGAAGGTGTTCCGCTCATGTATTGCGGTCAGCCCCGCCTCCGGCCCCCGTTCGCCCTGAGCCTGTCGAAGGGCGCAATCCGCGCTCAGTCCGTGTCCGCCGTCCCCATGCGGTAGCCCACTCGCGGCTCGGCGATCACGTACCTGGGGTTGCGCGCGTCCTCGCCCAGCTTGCTGCGGAGCCGCTTCACGTACGTGCGGACGCTGCCCCGGCCCCCCGAATGTCCGAACCCCCACACCCGCTCCAGCAGAACGTCGTACGTCAGCACGCGCCCCGCGTTGATCGAAAGCTCGCACAGCAGGTCGTACTCCCTCGGCGTCAGGTGCACCGCCTGGCCTCCGACGCTCACCCCGGCGCCCCGCGTAATCGACCGCGAGGTCGCCCAACCGGAACGGCTCCGACGGCTCCGCCATCACCGCCAGCCGGCCCCGCAGCGCGGCCCGCACCCTCGTCACCAACTCGGTAGGGGAGAACGGCTTGACGATGTAGTCCACCGCCCCCGCCTCGAACGCCCGCGCGATCACCTCGTCCCGCCCGTACGCCGAAAGAAAGATCACCGGCGTCCTCGCGACCCGCATGATGTTCTGCATCAGTTCGATGCCGTCCGCGCCCGGCAGCACCAGGTCCAGTATCACGAGCATGGGCCGCTCCGACTTCACCAGCCGAAGCGCCTCCTCCGGGTCTCCCGTCACCGTCGGCGCGTAGCCCGCCTTGGAGAGTGTGCTCCGCACGTACCGCAGAACGTGCGGGTCGTCGTCCACCGCCAGGATGCGCGCCCCGCTCCTCTCGGCCCGCGGCGCGTCGGCCGCCTGCGCCGGGCGCTCCGCCGGCGCCGCCGCGACCGTATCCCACGCCGCCGGAATCGTGAACGTGAACCGCGTTCCCTTGCCCGGCCCGTCGCTCTCCGCCCAGATGCGCCCGCCGTGGGCCTCCACGATTCCCTTGCAGATCGCCAGGCCCAGGCCCGAACCCTCGGCATGCCCTCCCACGTCTTCGCCGTTCGCCCGCGAGAACTTGCGGAACAGGTACGGCAGGCTCCTCCGGCGGCACGCCCTGGCCTTCGTCCGCCACCTCGATCGCCACGTACCTGTCGCGCCGGCCCGCGCTCACCCGGATCGGCGCCGACGCGGGCGAGTACCGCGCCGCGTTCGACAGCAGGTTGCCCAGCACCTGCACTATGCGGCGGCTGTCCGCCATCACCCGCGGCAAGTCCGGCTCCAGGTCCATCAAGACGATGTTCGCGCCATCCCCGCCCATGCCGCTCAAGAACGTGTTCCTCGCCTCGTCCACCAGCCCGGCCACGTCAACCGCATTCTGCGACACCGACAGCGCGCCCGTCTCGATGCGCGCCACGTCCAGCAACTCGCTGATCAGGTCGCGCATTCGCTCGGCCGACTGCGACTTGATGATGCCCACGAACTGGACCACCTCGGCAGCGTCCAGCGAACTCAGCGACTCCAGCAGCGTGTCCGCAGACCCCTTGATAGAGGTGAGCGGCATCCTCAGCTCGTGGCTTACCATCCCCAGGAACTCGGCCCGCAGCCTCTCCGCCTGCTCCAGCGGCGTCATGTCCTGCATCGTGACGATGACCGACTCGACCTTCCCTTCCTCGGAGCGGATGGGCGTGGCGTTCACCAGCGTGGAGACCGTGCGCCCGTCCCGCGTTTGCAGCACGATCTCCTCGGCCCGCACCGTCTGCGCGTTCCGCATTATCTGCGACATCGGAATGTCGGCCAATCGGAGTTCCTGCCCGTCGGCCCGCCGTGCCGTCATCTGAAGCATGAACTCGCGGGCCTGTTCCAGGGACTGGCGCGGGATTCCCCCAATCCGCTTCACCTCGCCGTTGGCCATCACCATCGCCCCCGGTCTTGGCGTCGAATACCATCACTCCCACCGGCGAGGTGTCCACCAGCGCCTCCAGCCCCTTCTTCGCCCGCTGCTCGTCCCGGTGCCTGCGGGCGTTGGCGATGACCAGCGCCGCCTGCGCCGCGAACATCGCCAGCGTCTCCTCGTCCTCCGCCGTGAACTCCCTGTCCTTCTCCGCCGCGTAGATGGCCCCCACGCGTTCCCCCCTGTGGCGCAGGGGCGCGGCCAGGAAGGGCAGAACCGGGCTAACCGGCATCGGGGCGTGGAACTCAGGCAGGCCCATCGCCTTGAGGTGGCTGTTGAAGTCCCGCACGCGCAGCGGCTCCCGGATTCTGCTCAGGTACGCGAAGAACTGCAGCCCGCCGGGCATCTGCTTCATCGAGTCCTGCTCTTCCGGAGTCAGCCCGGAAGTAACGAAGTCCTCGACTTCCCCCGAATCGTCCACCAGGGTGATCACACCGTAGCGTGCTCCGATGAGCGATCTCGCGCTTTCCAGCGCTTCTTGCAGCACCGTCTCGAAGTCCAGGCTCTCGTTTATGCGCAGCGTCGCGTCCGTCAGCCGCGACAGCCGGCCCCGCAAAGCTTCCATCTCCTGCCGGTAGTTCGCCGCTTGCATCTCTCACCGCCTCGAAAGTGGGATCGTCTCCGGCCTGCCGCCCGACGGTTAGAAGCGCGGGCACATCCAGGCCGC
>CAXXOQ010000220.1:0-7663 GCA_963664185.2 Caldilineaceae bacterium
TCACGATCTTTGTCCATGAGATCACCGTCCAGTGGATCACAGGCGGCTTGTCACGTCTGCCCATGTCGGTGGAGACGCTGGCCGCCTTTGGCCTTGCCTGGGCCTGGAGTTCATTCCTCACCGGCCCCCTGATCAACACCAAGCAAATGGGGTTGGTGCTGGCAGAACGACGCCAGTCCTTTGGCAAAGCCCTGCAATTCGCCCTGCTGGTCGTGGCGCTCATCACGGGGATGCAGGTCCTGCTGGCCTTTACGGATTTGGGGGTCATTCTGCTCAGGAATGTCCACAAGGTAAGTTCCAGCACGACACAGGATGTGCAGACGATGTTGCAATGGTTGCTGTTGCTGCCTTTGCTGACAGGGTGTTCCTCCTTTTTGTCAGGGCCTCTGATTCGCAATCACCTGACCCGGTACATCAGCCTTTCCTCAGGGAGTGGCTTTGTTGCGGTGGTTGTCAGCATTGCCCTGATGCTGTCCAGTGAACGCATGCAGGACCAACCCATTTTGCTGCCGGTAATTGCCCTGTATGCCGGGAAAGCCAGTGAACTCTGCGCCGTAACCCTGGGCATCCTGAAACATCGACGTGTCATCTGGAACACGCCCCTGCATCCCAACTCGGATCGGCAGCCCCTGACGTTCAGGCGCATCTTGCGCTTCTACTGGCCTCTGGCCGGCATTGTCCTCATGCAGGAATTCAGTCGTCCCCTCATCAATCTGTTCATCGCCCGCCAACCGGACGGGGAACTGTCGCTGGCGGTGCTGGCCGTGGTCTATGCCCTGGGTCAGTGGCCCTATCGATGGCTCAATGAAACCCGGACCATTGCGCCCTCGTTTCAGCATGAAGATCCTGAAGGCCGGTTCACACGGCGTTTCAATATTGCCACGGGCCTCACCTCATTGGCCCTCTCCATGCTGCTCTACTGGACTCCTGTACGCAAGGTCATTCTGGAATCGCTGCTGGACCTGGAGACTGACTTTGCCCTGCTCTGCATTGCGCCACTCATGTTGTTTGCCGCCTATTCCCCGGTAGTTGCGGTACGATCCTACCTGCAGGGGATAGGGCTCGTCGAACGGCGCACCTCGGTCATGATGCCCAGTGCACCCACACGTCTCCTGGCGATCATTGGCGCCTTGCTTTTCTTGCCAGTGCTGAATATTTCCGGCGCGCTACTGGGGGTAGCCGCCTTGCTCTGCGGCTTTGTGGTTGAGGCCCTGACCCTGGTCGTGCTGCTGCAAGGTCCCGCCATGCGCTCCGCCCGGCTCTTGTCACAAGCCCGGTAATCCCGCCACAGGGTCAATATTCTGGCCAGAAACCGGTACACAGGATTCCACCGATTTGCTCTCGTGCCTGGATCCGGAGAGAATCCGGGGATGGGAGTTGCCGGGCAAACCCGTCCTGTGACGGTATCGCGGCGATTGCCGCCTGTCCCGGACACAGAACCTGACTTTCATCCCTGTCCTGTCACCGCCAGAAGTTACATGCAGGCCCAAGCGGTTGTTTTCCCCCAAGCCCATCAAGTGGAATTTGCCTCGGTAACGGTGCCGGATCCGAACGACGATGACATTGTCGTGGAAGTGATGCAATCCTGGATCAGCAATGGCACGGAAGGCTCCTATCTGCGGGGGGAACGCATTGCCGGGGACACGGCCTATCGCCCGGGCGATCCCGTGCCTTTTCCCGTGGTGGCCGGTTATCAGAAAGTAGGCCGCGTCAGCTGGGTCGGAGCCAATATCCGTGATGTCACGCCAGGGGAGATCGTCTTTGCCGCCACGGGCCGTATTGAGGGCATGTTTCATGGAGCCGGCGGACAGGTTTCCCCCAGTATCAGTAACCGCGAGTCCATTTGGAAACTGCCTGACGGTCAGGAACCCCTGGCTTTCGCGGGCATGGTGTTAACCCAGGTGGGATACAACTGCGGGACGCGGGCTGTGTCCCGGCCCGGTGACGGTGCCCTGGTACTGGGTGATGGCATGGTAGGCCACTGGGCAGCCCAGACGCTGTCTCTGCTTGGCGTACGGGTCATGATGCTGGGACGGCATGCCGACAGGCTGGCCAAGTTTCCGCCAGCACCTACCCATTTCAAAGTGCATGAGAAAGAGGAAGATTGGCCCACCGTCTTGGCTGCCTGCTTTCCCGAGGGATTGCATATCCTGGTGGATACGGTAGGTTCCGTCACCCACCTGCAGGCAGTGCTGCCATTCATGGTCAAGCATGGCCAAATCGTGTCTGCCGGATTTCACGGCACCGACGATCGCATTTCCCTGCAGGACTTGCGCCAGCGGGAACTGTCGGTCCATTCCGTCTCCGGCTGGACACGGGCGCGGATGGATCAGACCCTGCGGCTGATCGTGACGGGTCAGCTGCAGACCCTCCCTCTCATCACCCATCGCTTTCCGGTCCAGCAGGCAGCCGATGCGTGGAACCTGATCGCCACCAGGTCAGAGCCGGTTCTGGGTGTCATTCTGGACTGGTCATAGGACACCAGGGAAGTGCATACATGCCAGAAACCATGAAGGCGATCCAGATTCAGCAACCGGGACAGGCGGCATGGATTGAGACGCCGGTGCCTGAGTTGCCGCCGGACGAAGTGATGGTCAGGGTAGAATCCGTTACGACGTGCCCCCATTGGGATCTGCACATTCTGGCGGGGGATCCCATGTTTCCGGGCGACACCCTGGATTATCCTTACCCGGTGGGACAGCCAGGCCATGAAATGGCGGGGGAGGTGGTCCAGGTCGGCACCGCCGTCACCGATTTCCGCTTGGGGGACAAGGTGGTGGCATGGCGCGACCCTGGCAAGTCGCGCATTGGTTCCTATGCCCAGTATGTGCCTTTTGCTACGGACAACCTGCTGGCCTTGCCCCAGGATGCCGACCTCGCCCAGGTGACCTCCCTGGAACTGGCCATGTGCGTTCAGGTGTCCTTTGATCAGCTGAATCCCCTGCATGCCATCAAGGGGAAACGTGTCGTGATCAGTGGTTTGGGTCCGGCGGGCCTGATTGCCGTGCAGATGGCGCACCTGTACGGTGCCCACGAAGTGCTGGCCATCGATCCTGTGCCCGCCCGTCGGCGTCTGGCTACCGAGTTGGGCGCTGCACTGGCCGTGGCTCCGCATGCCTCCTGCCTGGAACTCCCAGGGCACGCAGCCCGTAACTGGGACACCGGGATGGACTTTACCGGGTTGGCGCCATCTGTGGGCACACTGATGGAACTGTGTCAGGCCCATGTACACGTGTTTGGCGTGTTCCGGGATTCCGTACCTTGGGGTTTTGCCGCGTGGCGGAAAGGGTTATCCCTGATTGGTTATGCCCGCCATAACCGGGAAGCGGCCCGGCACGCCTTGCAGCTGGTGCTCAGGGGATACCTGAATTTGCGCATTCTGGCCACGCAGGACCTCCCGCTGTCAGCGTATGCGCACGGAGTGAATTTGCTTGGACACAAGGAAGCCGTCAAGATTCGGTACCTGCCCTGGGCATAGTCCGGTTTTTGTCTCCATGTTCCTGTCTTATCCCGGGTTGCACCTGGTGGGGCAGAACAGATACAATCCCAGCGGATGTGAAGATGCAAGACTTGAAAATTGGTGTAATCGGGGCCAGTGGACGGGGCACGCTGGCGGCCCATGCACACCGTCCCGACCGGGGTTCCCGGATCACAGCCTGCTGCGACATAAAGGAAGACGCCCTGGCGCAATGCCAGGATCGCTATGGTCCGGGCGTCTTCACGACGCAAGACTACCAGGCGTTGCTGGAGCAGGATTTGGATGCTGTATTCATCTGTACGCCGGACTACCTGCATCATGCACACGCGCTGGCAGCCATTCAGGCTGGTGTCGCCATCTATCTGGAAAAGCCGTTGGCCATTACCATAGCGGACTGTGACGACATCCTGTCCCAGGCGGCCCAGGCCCAGACCAGGTTGTACCTGGGACACAACATGCGGCACATGGATTTCATATTGGCCATGAAGGATCTCATTGACCAAGGGGTTATCGGTGAGGTCAAGACGGCCTGGTGCCGACATTTCGTGGGCCATGGCGGGGATTTCTATTTCAAGGACTGGCATGCAGATCGCCGGCTGTCCACAGGCATGTTGCTGCAGAAAGCCACGCATGACATTGACATTCTGCATTGGCTTTGCGGGGGCTATACCCACACGGTCAACGCCATGGGAGCGCTCACGCTCTATGGCCAGATCCAGGACCGCAACGACGAGCCGCAGTCCCGTCCCAAACACAATCTGGCCCATTGGCCGCCGTTAACCCAGCAGGGTCTCCACCCGGTCGTGGACATTGAGGATGTCAGTATGATGCACATGCATTTGGACAATGGTGTGCTGGCCTGTTATCAGCAATGCCACTTTACGCCGGACTATTGGCGCAATTACACCCTTATCGGTACCGAAGGACGGCTAGAGAACTTCGGCAACGGGGAGCCCGGCACGCGGGTTCAGGTCTGGAATCAGCGGCGCTTGGGCTATGACGGGGATGCCGATCTTTCCATCCCGGCTGCATCAGGGCAGGGTGACCACGGTGGGGCCGATCCCCGCATCGTCAATGAATTCCTCCAGTTTGTCCGCAATGAAGTCAAAGCCAGCACTTCTCCGGTGGCCGCTCGTTACAGCGTTGCGGCCGGTTGCTGTGCCACCGAATCGCTCCGTAGCCACGGTGTGCCTGTAGACATTCCCCCTCTGGATGCGCGTGTAGCCGACTACTTCGATTCCCTGGCCCATCGTTGAACTGCAGCCATCCCCAGGCCCATGCCTCGCCTGGTTCTACCCAGGGAAACCTTCTGGGCAATTCCTGCCGCGGTGTATGTTGCCCGCGATCCTCTGCCTGTTGACACAGTAGAAGAGGCTGTTCCGGGCACGCTGAGGCTACCGCGGCGCTGGCCCAGCATCCGGACCCGTGGTGGGGTATGACTATCATGGCAATGGCATATAGGCCGACGGCAGATATAGCAAACCCGTCAGGCCAGAGAGCTACTTGTGTCTCACCAGACTCCGCTTCATGTCTACAGGATCAGGATTACATCTGTCAGTGCCGAATTGTTACAATGCAGACACTGAGAGCCACTGCCTGCCACAAGTACCTGAACAGTTACCGGGGATGGGTCCAAGACCCACCTCTGCCGGCCCATGACACTTCTGCCACGACTTTCCGGCCTCTTGCCATGGCCAAGACCCTACACACTGGATACCCTGAAGGGCGATCTCTTTGGGGGCATTATGGCGGGGATTGTGCTGTTCCCCATCTCGCTGAGCTATGGGGTAATATCCGGCTTGGGCCCTATAGCGGGTTTGTACGGGGCTATTGCCGTGTCCCTCTTCGCTTCACTTTTTGGTGGCGTGTATGCCATGATTCGGGGCCCCAACATATTCCTGGTCACGGTTTTGGCCGCCATGGTGGCAGAGCGCGCTACCAGTCTCGCGGAAGCTCTCACCATCGCCATGCTGGCCGGGATTTTTCAGATTGGGTTTGGACTGTTGAAGCTTGGTCGTTATGCGGCCTATACGCCCTACCCGCTGCTCGCGGGACTGTTTTCGGCATTGGGATTCGTGTTGTTCACCTCCCAGACCCTTCTGGTGTTGGGGTCATCCACCCGCAGCGGCAGTGTGATCGCCACATTTCAGGCTTGGCCCAATGCCATTGCCCAGGCGAATCTTCACGCTCTGGCCATTGCCGGTCTTGCCTTTGCGGCCATCCTCTTCTGGCGCGGGCGTCTGGCGAGATTCATACCCGTTCCCGTCGTCATGCTTGTGGTCGGCTGGCTCGCAGGAGCCCTGGGGTTCAGGGACGCGCCTGCCATTGGTCATATCACCCTGGGCATACCGCATCCCAGCCTGCCCGTCCTGTCTCTCGAATTCCTGCTGCGCAACGTGCAGACGGCTTTCATCCTGGCCCTGCTTAGTTCCGTAAGCACCCTGGTGATTGCCTTTCTGGTGGATTCCATGACGGGACACCAGCATCGTCCTGACCGGGAACTCATGGGGCTGGGCGTAGGCAATATCGTTGCGGGTCTATTTGGTGGCATCCCGGGCGGCGTAAGCACAGGGGTTCTTACCAACATTTACAGCGGAGGACGCACGCCTGTCTCCGGGATTACCGCGGCCCTGTTTCTGTTGGCCATTGTGGTCATTCCTGGCTCTGCCACCCTGATCGGCAGAATTCCCTTTGCCGTTCTCGGTGCGATAGTGATGGTAACCAGTATGGCCGCCGTGGAATGGAAATTCCTCCGGCGCATCCATCGGGTAACCCCCAATGATGCCTTTGTCTTTCTGGCCACCTTCGTCCTGGCCGTGTTCGTTGACTTCATGAGTGCCATTGTGATCGGGTTTGTATTGTCCGGGCTGCTGGGTGCCCGACGCATGGCGGAGGAAGAACTGCGGCAACTTATTTCCGTGCCCTTGCTGGACCAGACTATACTGGAGGACAGTGACCAGCTGTCGGATCCCTTTGCCACCCAAACCGGATTGATCATTTTCCCTGATCGGGTTTCGGTCGCTTCGGCCCGGGAGCTTGCCCGTATTGTCTCCGCCGACATTCGGACGCACCGCATCATCGTATTTGACATGTCCCGGACCATCTACCTGGACATCACAGCCGCTACTATAATGGGGCAACTGGTCAATGCGGCCATCGCCCGCAAAGCCAAGGCTTTTGTCATTGTAGGGTTATCCGACAAGGTGGCAGCTACACTTCACTCTCTGGATCTTCTGTCCCGTGTACCCAAGGAGAATTTCACCCGAGATATGGAGGAGGCACGGCAGATCATCATCCCCATGTTGCGGGACAACCCGGATGCCTGACGGGTTTCCGTCAAGGGGAGAACCTCAGGTATCAGGCTACGCAGAAGCAGAAAGGCAACAGGTATGGAACCGCAGGCGATCCAGATTGATTCGATCCATGTTGGCCAACCCCAGACGTACCACGATGAACATGGGACATGGCAGTCGGCCATCTACCGGCAGCGGGTGTCGGGTCCTGTGCGGCTGGAACTTTCTGGCCTGGCCGGAGACGAGGTCGCGGACAAGAAACATCACGGCTGGCCCAACATGGCACTTTGCTGCCACACGCTGGATGACTATCGCTTCTGGCAGGAAAAGCTGGATCTGGATCTGGCACCGGGGCGGTGTAGGCGAAAACTGGACCTTGGTGCATGCCCGGGAAGATACCATCTGCCTGCTGGATGTCTATGCTGTGGGTACAGCGCAGGTTCAGGTCTCAAAACCCCGTACGCCCTGCCACAAGCAAGCCAAACGGGTGGGACGCCCGGACTGGGTCCGACTGGTCCTGCAGGAACTGCGCACCGGGTTTTACCTTCAGGTCCTGCGTCCCGGCACGGTACGGGCCGGAGACGTTTGGCACCTGCAGGAGCGGCCCTATCCCGACATTTCGCTCCGGGCTCTCAACCGCTGTGTACATCAGCAATTTGATCCCGAACTGGCCGCCCGGGCCAACGCGATTCCTGTATTGGACCCTTTCTGGCGCAAGCAGCTGACCAAGGCGGCTGTGACCGCAAACGCCGCGCATGCATAGGGAACGGCAGAGCCGTGCGCGCGTGGCACGGCATCGTCTTTCTCTTGCCTTTGTCTGGGATCGCGCACGGTTGGCACTTGATTACTGCCCCGCAATTTACTATTCTCAGTAGCAATAACGTATTGCCCC
>CAXXOQ010000221.1:0-33056 GCA_963664185.2 Caldilineaceae bacterium
TGCACATAACGGGGTGGGCAGAGTACCCGACCGGATCCCCTGTTCCTGGCCTCCGCCATAGCTCATGGGTTGGAGTTGCTCCCGTATATCGATGCGGGCGCAGAGAGCACCAATGCCTTTGGGGCCATAGATTTTGTGGCCGGAAAGGGATAACAGATCAATGCGCAAGGCCAACATGTCGATGGGCATGGCTGCCAGGGCCTGCGCCGCGTCACAATGAAACCAGGCATCGTATGCGGAACACAATTCCCCTATGGCCTCAAGGGGCTGGATTGTGCCAATTTCATTGTTGACGGCCATGACCGACACCAGGGCCGTATCCTCGGTCAGGAGATTGGTGAGAACGTCCAGTTGCACCACGCCCTCGTGATCCACGGGCAGGATATCCACCTCCCAGCCCCGTCTTTGCAAGAAGGCAACAGACTCCAGCACACACTTGTGTTCAATGGCACTGACAATAAGGTGCGAGCGATGGGGATACCGTGCCTGTGCCCCCCCCCCCCCCGCCAATGAGTGCCAGATTGTTGGCTTCCGTGGCACCGGACGTGAAAACGACTTCCTCCACCGCAGCGCCAATCAGGGAAGAGACCGCCGCCCGGGCCTTTTCCACGGCCTGATGGGCCTGCCAACCGAACCAATGCTCGGAGGAGTGTGGATTGCCGAAACCTTCCTGCCACCAGGGAAGCATGGCCTCGAGAACACCGGGATCTACCGGTGTAGTGGCGTGGCAGTCAAGGTAAATGGGGGAACCATGCACGATAGCCTTGGCCTACTGGGGCAGTCAACCGTTTTTGATTATGGATATAGCGGGGGCATATAATCCCCCAGCACGTACTGAGTTACAGACAATCCTCCAAGCAGTTGCTGATGTCCGCGGGAGCCATGACGCTCAATGCCAAGTTGCAGTTTTCGGGTCACGAAACATTCCCGTTGCGCTATGGATGGCTCAAGAAAGTTTACGATGCCGTACGTGACATGGAGCAGAATGGCCTTGGTACCCAAAGCGTCTTCCATGCAGATGATGCTATCGGAATCTTCGGTGTAGGCAAAAACATGGTAGCGGCCATGCGGCATTGGGCTTTGGCGTCCGGGGTGCTGGAACCGGTCTGCGCACGTTCCGGTCACTGGCAGACGACAGCACTCGGCCGGCATTGGCTGGACGATTCCGGTTGGGATCCCTGGCTGGAGGATCCGGCTTCCCTGTGGCTCCTGCATTGGCAGTTTGCTTCCACGCCCGCCAGGACATCTACCTGGTATTGGGTGTTCAATCATTGTCCCCATACCCATTTTGACCGCCCCCTGATCCTGGAACATCTCATGCAGCTTTGTCACACCCAAGGCATGAAAAGGGTGGCGAACTCCACACTCAAGCGGGACGTAGAGTGTTTCATACGTACCTATGCCGCGAGATTCGGTGCCGTCTCCCGGGAAGAATCGCTGGAGTGTCCGCTGTCGGAACTGACCCTGCTGGTTGCACACAGTCGTGAGAGATTTCAGCTCGCCCGCGGGCCCAAACCAACGCTGTCCCGCAGCATGTTTGCGTATGCGGCAATCCAATTCTGGCAACGCCATTACCGGCAGACGCGCACCATGGCGTTTGAGACCCTGATGCATGAACCCGGCTCACCGGGGCGGGTATTCCAACTGGATGAAGATGCCCTGATGGATCTCGTCATGGATCTTGAGGTGGTCAGTGAGGGATCTGTCACCTGGTCCGAAACCGCAGGGCTGCGCCAGCTCATTTGCCTGGTGGATCCCGGTGCGATCAACCTCCTGTCACTCCTGGCGCGCCAATATGCAGTCGCATCCTGATGGCACGAGTCCCAGGGGACTCCAGGCGGAAGTCAAGGTGCGACGCCGTTTCCAGCGGGCGATTCGGCTGGACACGGACCTTGATGATGCCAGCGCCCTGCAGGGCTTTGTGTGTCCGGCATCCTTTGCCCAGGCCCTTACGGGCATGGCCCAGCAGATCCGGGAAACAGGGCATGGTGCCTTCACCTGGACCGGCCCTTTTGGCAGTGGCAAATCCAGTCTGGCGGTGGTCCTGGCAGCGTTGATAGGGCGGTCCCCGCATCATCGCCAGCGCGCATCCACCCTGTTGGGCGATACCGGAGCACGCATTGCCACAATGCTTGAGCCGGGAAAATGGGGCTACCATACCCTGGGTATAGTCGGTCGCAAACAGGACTGTGCCCAGCTGCTTGCCGAAGCCCTCCGGCGGGAACGGTTGATTCGGCGGCCCATTGATCCCCTGCAGGATGGCGGTGCAGCGCTCGTAGAGGCCATACAAAGGGTATCGCAACGCCCCAAGCGGGCGGGACTGGTGATCCTGGTTGACGAAATGGGCAAGATCCTGGAAGCCGCGGCCCAGGGGCACGGTGACCTGCATTTTCTGCAGCAACTGGCGGAATGCGCTTCCCGGAGTCAGGGGCGCCTGATCATCATCGGGATTCTGCACCAGTCGTTCGCGGAGTATACCGGACGTCTGGCGCAGCGAACGCGCGATGAATGGATGAAGGTGCAGGGCCGTTTCATTGACATTCCCCTGGCCGCGGCCGCCAACGAACAGCTGGCATTGCTGGCAGAGGCCATTGAGGCCAAGCCGCCCCAGGGGGAATGCGCCGCCGCGGAGCTGGCCTCTGTAATCAATCGCCACCGCCCCGTTGTGGACAGGGATCTGGAACAGCATCTGATCGGCTGCTGGCCCCTGAATCCGGTCACCGCCAGTTTGCTGGGTCCCTTTTCCCGGCGCCGGTTCGGCCAGAATCAACGCAGTCTCTTCAGTTTCCTGAACTCGGCAGAACCATGGGGCTTCCAGGAATTTCTGGCTGGCGCCAATCAGACGCAAACCTATACCCCCGCCATGTTCTGGAACTATTTGCAGGCCAATCTGGCACCTTCCATTCTGGCGTCGCCTGATGGTCACCGCTGGTCAACCGCCGAGGATGCCCTGGAACGCTGTGTTGCGAAAATCGGGGGGGGGGGGGGCAGAATTCATTTATGGATCGCCCAGACGATCGCCGTCATCGATCAGTTTCGGGAACAGGCAGGCTTTTATCCGTCCCGTGACGTTCTCCGAATAGCCACACCCCATATCTCATCCGAAGATCTGGACCAGGCCTTGGACGACCTGGTCGCCTGGTCGATCATTGTTTACCGCCGGCATCTTGGGGCCTATGCCATCTTTGCGGGAAGTGACTTTGACATTGAGGCCGCCATCGAGGAAGAACGCCGCCAACGGATTGTCCTTGATTATTCTTCCCTGCAGCGCCTGGCCAATCTGCAACCTGTCGTAGCCAAGCGCCACTATCACCAAACCGGTACGCTGCGCTGGCTTGATGTGGAAGTCATTCCGGTCAGCGAAGTACCCGCACGCGTGCAAGCTTACCAGCCCGCACCAGGATCGCTGGGGACTTTCCTGCTCGCACTGCCGGATGACGATGTAGCGGGAACCGCCGCCAGGGACATGCTGCAGCAGGCGTCCCAGCACTGTATGCCCGGTGCGACCATCACCGCCGGTCTGGTACCCAACAGCGAAATGCTGGTGGATTGGGCCGAAGAGTTGGTCGCCTTGGATCTGGTCCGCACCCATCGCGTTGAACTGAGTGGGGATGCCGTTGCCCGGCGGGAGATCAATGCCCGCTTCGAAACGCTGCAGCTGCAACTGGGCAATGCCCTGTACAGGGCCTTCGTCTCCATGGTGTGGTTCAGCCAGGGCAAAGAGTACGAACTGGTGGGTTTGGCGGCTATACACCGCTACACCTCACGCCTGGCGGATGAAGCATTTCCGCAAGCGCCCTGGATCCGGAACGAGCTGCTGAATCGTGCCAAACCTTCCAGCAATGCCATGGCAGCGCGCCGGCATCTGATGTACGCCATGGTCAACGCCACCGGGCAACCCCGCCTCGGTATTGAGGGTTATCCGGCAGAGGGTGGGTTGTACCAAAGCCTTTTGGTAACCACAGGGCTATATCGAGGTGACGGGGACATCCGACCCACGCCGGCATTTATGGCTCCTCTGGATGAGGACCCCTGTCGCCTGGGACCGATATGGGAAGCGGCTGACGCCATGCTGGAGACAGCAACCGACAAGCCTTTGGGGGTAAAGGCCATCTATCAGCTCTGGCAGGATCCGCCCTTCGGATTGAAAGAAGGTCTGCTGCCAGTGCTGATACTTGCCTATGTGCTGTCCCGCAGGGATCGGATCGCGGTGTACCTGGATGGCATGTTTCAGCCGGACATGGACGATTTCCTGGTGGATCGGTTGCAGCAGGAACCTGATTCCGTCCAGATCCGGCAAGTGGATCTGGGAGACTTCAGTCGCCAAATCCTGGCAGGCGTGGACGATCTGGTATCCGCATACGGAGAACCCGCCACCGGACACCGTGATGCCCTGGGCATCGCCCGGCGTCTGGTAGCGATCGTCATGGCCTTGCCGCCATGGACGATGCGCACACAAACCTTGAGTGAAGATGCCCGCAAATTGCGGACTCTGATCCGGTCGGCCTCTGATCCCAATCGGCTTCTCTTTGATGACCTGCCAGCCTGGGCCGAAGTGGGCATTGCCCATGTAACCGAACTCGATATTCAGATTGTGGTGTCATCGGTCCGCCAGGGGCTTACGGAACTGGTGCAGGCCTATCCCGCCATGCTGGAACGCTTGCGAACGTTGCTTCTCGCGGAACTCGGTGCAGATACAACCGGTATCCGACTGGCAGAACGGGCGCGGAATGTCCTGGATCTGACCGGTGACTTCCGGCTGGATGCCTTTGCCGCCCGGCTTGCCAATTACGGAGGGACGGAAGAGGATATGGAGGGCATCGCAAGCCTGGCTGTCAACAAGCCGCCCCGCACCTGGGTGGACCGTGATTTGGATGCCGCCCAGGTGGAAATTGCCAATCTGGCCCAGCAATTCAATCGCAGTGAAGCCTTCGCCCGCGTCAAGGGACGGGCCGATACCCGCCATGCCATCGCGTTCGTGGCCGGTTTTGGCGGCAGCCCGCACACGATGATGAAAGAGTTTGACATTGATTTGGAAGAGGCCTCTTTGGCCGGGCACCTGGCACGGCAGATTTCTCTGGTGCTGGAAGGCTCTTCGGCAAAAGGCAACGTGGCCCTTGCCGCACTGGCCCAGGTCGGTACGAGCCTGCTGCATGCCGACGCAGAATCCCATGCCCTGCAGCCCGTTGCCACCGGCATCAAGGAAGGACAGGAATGAGCGTACCGAAGCACCGCCATGTATTGGGCCTGTCAGGAGGCCGGGACAGTGCCGGCCTGGCCGTCTACATGCGCCAGCATTACCCGGATCTTGACATCGAATACTTCTTCACTGACACAGGCAAGGAATTGCCGGAAGTGTACGAATATCTGGTGCGCCTGGAAGGTTTCCTGGGACGCCCCATCGTGCGACTCAATCCGGACCGGAACTTCGACTTCTGGCTGCAGCAATACAACAACTTCCTGCCTTCACCACAGACGCGGTGGTGTACAAGGCAGCTCAAGATCCGGCCCTTTGAGCAGTGGATCAAGCAAGACCTGCGTGAAGGTGTTGAGATCCACAGCTATGTGGCGATACGGGCGGATGAATCGAGCCGCGGTGCCATGGTTTCAAAGCATCCGAATCTCAAAATCCATTTGCCCTTCGTGGAACATGGCATTGACAAAGCGGGTGTCCTGGAACTGCTTGATGCAAGTGGGCTGGGACTGCCGGCCTATTACCGTTGGCGTTCGCGCAGTGGATGCACCTTCTGCTTTTATCAGCGCAAGATCGAATGGGTCCACTTGCGGGAAGAGCATCCCGAAGCCTTCGCGGAAGCGCGTCGCTACGAAAAAATCGCCCTGGAAAACGAATCGCCGTTTACATGGTCCCAGGGTGAATCCCTGGATGAACTGATGCAGCCGGAACGTATTGCCCAGATCCAGGAGGAACACAGAAAGCGAATGGCGAGAACTAAACAACGAATCAGGGAGAATCCGTTGCAGCCTGAGGCTGAGATTATGGATTTGGATGAAGTTTATGGTGTCAGCAAGACCTGCTTGGCATGCCATAAGTAAGGGACAGACAGAACGCACTTCAGGGTGGGCAATTTCATTTGGAAAGGGAATATGCAATGACAGTAACATCAAAAGTGACTTGGCGATTCGCCCGTACTGATCGTGGCATAAGGTATGGCTTTAACAATGCCAGCATGGAGCACTTCAAGCATGATCCAATAGTTACCCTGATCCGGGAAACAATCCAGAATTCCTTGGATGCCCACCAGCCCGATACATCCCACGTAGAAATCGATATTCGTGAATGCAAGATAGCACCTGAAATCATCGGTGCTGAGTCCTTGAGACGGCATTTGCAAGCATCCTTTGCGCAGACCAGGGAGAGAAAGCAGGTTGCAGGCCAGAAGTCTTATCGCTCAGCGTTGCGACTTCTAGACGAGCCGACATTGTCTTGTCTTTCTATAATCGATCGAAACACTACAGGATTGCAGAACGATAAATGGGACAGTCTCATTTATGAAGAAGGAACACCTGCCAAGGATACGAATGGTGCCCATGGCGGCTCGTTTGGCATCGGCAAGAATGCTTCCTACAATGTCGCTGCATTGCATACAGTGATTTATAGCACCCGTTACCCAGACGGGATGAAACACATTGAGAAAATGACAGGGCGAGCTCAACTCGTCAGTCATTACTGTCCTGACAGCGGCGAAATGCTCCAAAACATCGGATTCCTTGAAGACAAGGACGATGAACCTCTAGCAGGAACTGAAATCCCTGCAGACTTCCGACTTGAAACCACCGGGACAGGAATCTGGATTGTTGGCTTCATGCCTAAACGGGGTCCATGGTACAGGAATGCCATACGTGCTACCATTGACAATTTCTTCCATGCTATCCATACACGCAGGCTGGTGGTAAACATTCATCCTCGAGAGAGGACAGAAGTTTTCCGCATTGATCACGAATCCCTAAATGATCTTTTGATTACACAGCGAGCTGCTCCAAAATCCCAATACTATTATCATGCGGTCTCCAATGAACCGATTGGCCGGACGAAGCCAGTAGGCAGTTTTGGGGTTTTTGCTGTATACCTCAATCGCGCACCAGATGCTCCCAAGCGAGTTGCCTACGTCAACCGTCGCGGTATGCTGATCACGGATACCAAGGAACGCAGACGCAGCAATCCGTTTCATCCTGGCCGAGGACATGGCAGCTGGCCAGACTATGCAGCAGTTGTGATTGCCATGGATGATAAGACTGATCAGCAGGTGCGTCGCATGGAAAATCCAGCACATAACGAGATTTCTCTTGGGCGTCTGCCCGAGGAGGAACAAAAGGAATTTGGTAGAGCTCTGGATGATGTGAATGGACAGATCAGGGAAATTATTGAGCAAGTAATCCGGGATTTGGATGAAGCTGATACCACCAACTTGACTGAACTCGCAGCAATTTTCCCGGACATGGATCTCAGCCAAGAAGGAAACCGTGTCCTGGACACACGTGTCATCAATTATCATCCCCGAAATCCTATAACAACCCTGGATGACAATAGTGATCAGCTTGATGACGACAGCAGTGAAGAGGATGAGGCCAATGTTGGTGATATCCCTGGAGGCGGGCAAGGAGGTGGAAAAAACCCCCGAAAGCCAAGAAAGATCCGACCAAAGCCCAAACCCCGAAGAAAGACCATCCATGAAACGTTCATCATCAGAAAGCAACAGGGTGAGCTGGCCATTGCTCTAACCCCAAACCCTAAAGCCGGAAACTGTTGCCGGTTTACGGTTCATCCACGAGGAGAAGAAGCCTTGCGGGAGGGCAAGATTTCAATCATTGAAGTTGGCGAAGTAAAACCTGTGGGCGTGAAGATAACGCATGAAGGAGACACAATAACGGTTGAGAATGAGATAGGCAACCAAGATCCAATAACGTTTACTTTACACGTTCAACCAAGTGACACCTATGTAGGTTACACGATCAAGGAACAACGGCAATTACCCTTGGCTTCGGAATCTCCAAAATCAGATGGAGGGAACGAATGAGTCACCGCAATCACCTCACGGTGCCCCACCCGGTGCTCAGTTCACAACGGACTGACTACGCCCCGGACTGCCACTTTGGCATTCTTATGCCCCATTGCCAGTTGGGCAATGGGGGAAAAGACATAATTATCACAATCAAATTCCAACTTCGCAGTCCTATGTTACAACGACTTATTGACGAAAGGCAGGCCTGCTTTTGCATTCTGATTGAATGCTACCGCACCTATCTCCGAGAGAGTTATGACGTTTGGGAAGATGAGGAAGTGCTGGTGTTGGATCGCCAAGATTGGCAGGATAGCATATACCTTACACCTTACATAACTGCCAAGGAGAAGATTCTCGGATTCAAGGCAACTGAACATAGCAGCTTGGTTCAGACTCTTGCACCCCGGGGAGTGGATTTGCCGGCAGGCGCGATACTGGCAATTGGGGAAGTAACAGAAATCACCATTGAAGACGAGAAAGTTGAGTCGATCTTGCAACTCGTTCCTAATAGTTCCCTGGAGCCCGGTATGTTTGACACAGATCTGACAGGACAACGCATTGCCATAAACCTGCATCCTGACTATGTTGGTTACATCAATACCATACGCGGCCAAACACAGAGGGGACCGCTGTTACATCAAGCACTATATCTTCATGCTTTGGACAAGGCTGTAAGAAATCTATTCGACCATTCCGACAAGCGCTGGGCTTCGGTCATTGAGAAGGCACTGGAAGGTCAGGGAATTCTGGCTGATGAAGAAGATTACGCTGAGAATTCAGAACGCTACGCCCAAGTCATCTTTCAAAAGCCCCTTGAACGTATGATACATACACTTCAGAAGGATGATGCTGATGAGTGACTTCACACCTGTGTTTCGATTGACCGAAACCGCCTTTCGAGCACTGTTGAATGAAGCCAACAACAATCCCAATCTGTGGCTGGATCCAGAGGCGGACTTCACCAAAGTTCTGGAAACGAATGGAATTACTGAGTATCGGGAACACACTGATGTAGTGGCGCAAGGTTCCATTCGTTTAGAGTTACCTGCTGATAGGCAGCGTCCGTTAGCTGATCGTCAAGCCCTACGCTTTCACAAGAATCTAAAGGGAATGACACCCGCGCGAGCTTCGGACCCCAATCTGCTTGCATGGATAAACCATTTTGTGCTTCACCCGTACGGTATTGCACGATGGCCACGTCGGGAAAATAGCAACGCGACCAACCATGTCAAACGGCACTGGCTTACGGAAGCCACTCAAGACATCTGGGAATCCAGTATATCTGGTCGTACATGGTGGATTGCAGAAACCTGTCTTCGAGCCGCAAGAGTCTCAGATGGCAGCTTTAATGCGCAACAAGCCCTTGAACTGTTCACCGAGTCTGCTGAACGATATCACCAGTGCATGCTGTTCAGCTTCCTTCGCAACCCGCATTTGACCAGTGAGTACATCAAAGCATTGTTGGCAGAAGCCCAAGGCATAAACAATCGGGGTCTGATGCACTGGATTCGCCAGATCAATTGTCAGGCAGGCGCTCTGCTCATTGATGCACTAAATGCTGAACAATGCCGTCAGCTTGTTGTCAATGCTGTCGAACAGACAATGACCGACGAGAAGCATGTTATTGATCGCAAGTACCTGAAAGGTATCAAACCCTCTGCAGTATCTGGCATTCCGTAAGTTTAGAAACTCAATCGGCTATCTGCACCGTAGCCCACAACCATTGAATGGGGCTAATCTTCATCATGCAGAGACTTGTACCAGTATCTATTTCAATGCGGGTCTATGGTCCTTCCCTGATATCAGTTCACTCCCAGATTGCAGTCGAACCGCACGATGAACGGTGTCTGATGAGGATGGGCTGGATCGGTCGCGTGTTCTCCGTCAGGAAGTTGACAGAGTCCCCACCCCACGCCTGTTGCGGGTTCGCGTGCATCGGAAATGACAGGACAGTAAACCCCTGCATCAGGGGTTGGTACTCCCCAGTGCTGCAGGGAAAGTTCCAGGCCCTGGGCAATGCCAGGATCGGTTGCCAAAGCATGGATGATGGATCCCCGGGCAAAGTGAATGCCATCCGGGCTGTACTGAATGCAAGTGGGGTAGGGATGGATGTCTGAAGTGTCCACGACATCCGCAATCATGGCTATCCCCTGGCCGTGCGGCCACAGGCAGCCCGTGTGGGACAGGGTTACGGGATTGTGTTCGTATCGAGTGTAGGGACCCTCGGGCGCTTCCGCGATGGCCAGGCAGAGCCGATCATTGATCACCTTCCCTGTATCGGGATGGATGCCGTACCCTTTGAAGTACCACCAGAATTCGCTGCCGCGCTGCAGCACACAACTGTCGTCCTGTCCCAAGGTGTCAAAAACTGCCGTACTTGTGTCAGCGTCCAGTAAGGGACCTTGACCACAATGGCGAAAGGGGCCTGCCGGACTGTCGGCTTGGGCCATTCCAATGCGCTTGTTGAAATAGTCAGGACCTACATGCGCGGTATAGAACATGTAGAACATACCGTGTGCCTCAATGACATGCGGTGCGTGCTTGCCTGCCCGGTGCCAACTGTTGTCCGGGCTGTCGGCCAATACCTGACCGTATTCCTGCCAGTTCCAGCCATCGCTTGAGGTTGCCAGCCAGATCTGGGTGTGATTGGGTGTTTCCAGCATGGCGAACCAGTCATCTGCCCGGGTGAAACGCGTGTAGTAGACATGGTAGGTGCCGTCGATCTGGAGGATGCCGCTGGGATCGAAGCGGAAGACTGATGGTCCCCGGCCAAAGCCGGTGACGGGGGATAACCGAAACTGGGCGCTGGTCAGTTCGGGAGGGATTTCCGGTGCAGGAAACGTGTGGGGGACCATGAAGTGTGCCTACGGCCCAAAGTGCGGCGTGTAGCGGGATGCACAGGCATCCTCCATGATTGTAGGTCCAGCGGCTTCCACAGACAAAGGCCGGGATTTCTGTCAGCCGCTCACACCACGGGGTGGAAATGATCTGTGGTTGTTGCTTCCCAGGGCGCACATCACCCACAATATAGGAACCTGACTCCCTCTTCTGAATCTGAGGCCAAAGTATGAAGACGTATCGAGTTGCCCTTCTTGGGTGTGGAGGGCGGGGCCGGTCTCATGGCCGGGCTTACCGTGCTCATCCCCGTACCGAACTGGTAGCTGCCTGCGACCTCCTGGAATCCCGGTTGCATGCGGTGAGTGATGAACTGGGGGTAGGCCAGGAAGCCCGATATGCCGATCTGGATGCCATGCTGGAGCGGGAGCAGCCGGATATTGTCGCGATTCCCACAGCCACCGAGTTTCATTTTCCCCTGGCGATGCGCGTTTTGGAACATGGCTGTCACGTAGATGTGGAAAAACCGGTGTGTGAACACTTGCATCAGGCCGATGAGCTGCTGGCGTTCGCGGCCAGCAAGAACCTGGAAATCGCAGTGCACCATCAGTGGCGTACCAGTCCCTACACTTCTGCCATCGTAGCCGCCCTCCAGGAAGGACGCATTGGCGATCTGCGGTTCCTTTACGCCAGTGGCAAAGGCTACTACGGCGGTTATGGCCTGCCCAACATCGGTACGCATCTCCTGAACCATCTCTTCGCCCTGGCGGGCCATGTACGGATCGTCAGTGGTCATGTGCTGACCGATGGCAGGGACATAACACCGGAGGATGTGCTGCAGGCGCCCATGGGCATGGGCATCATGGCCGGGGAGAACATCACCGCACTGCTGGAATTTGCCAACGGTACCTGTGCGACTCTGCTGCAGCATCGTTTCGACAGCATTGATCTGGGAGCACATGTGGTTGAGGTCTATGGGTCCGCCGGACGGCTCTTGTGGCGACCGCACGAATCATTCTGGCTCTCGACACCGGATATTCCTCCCGGACCGTACAGAGACATTCTCCCGCAAGACAATGCGCACTGGGAACCGCTGCCGCCCCTCATGCCGGAGTTGTGGCGTTCCGACATGGCCTGCGAACTGAACGAGTTCAAGTATGTGGACGAATATGTGCAGGCCCTGGATGAAGGGCGTTCCCATCCCTGCAGCGGCGAAGAAGGGCGACACGTGCTGGAAGTCATCAACGCGATTTACTGGTCCGCTATCGAAGGTACCCGAGTCTCGCTGGCAGACATGCCCCGGAATCATCCCCTGACCCAATTTCGCCTGGATCAGGGTCTCAAGGCGGAACCGGATTACGGGCCCCGGCCCTATCTGGAGTGGTTGGCCGCTGAGGACAAGCGTCTGGGGCGCTGAACAACGTTGGCTGGCACAGGCCTATCCAGGCCAAGAGCACAGAAGCGTAATGCAGGCAATGGTGAGCGCAGGTACCAACATTCTGTGCCGTGTTCCGGATTTCCGTAATGCAAGCAAGGTCAAGGGGCAGGGAAACCTGGCTCATGGGATCGCGGGGATGGGATTTGGGCCTATGGGAATGCCATGGACTTGCCCGGTTATGCGCCATATCGCGCATGCCTGCACTTGCTGACCCAAGCTTTGTCGCAGTCGTTTAGGACAGGGAAACGCCTTGCGGTAATATGTCGGGCATGGGTGAAAGGTGACCTCCAGGTAACAGCGTTCATGGTTTTCCCCGTAGGTGCGCCCAAGCGCAGGGAACAGGTTACAGATACCCCGGATGTGCGGGCGCTGGTGCTGGCTGGCCAGCTGCAGGAACGGGTGCGCCCGCACCCTGTCTACCTGTTTGGTTCCCGGGCGCGAGGGGATTGGATAGACGAGTCGGACATTGATCTGATGGTGGTGTCAACCTCTCACATGCCGCCGGGCACTACCGCAAGACTGGCTAACGGGATGCAGCCGGTCGTCTTGCAATTGTTTGGGAAGCCCGTCAGTGTCCAGATTTTCAATTTCACCCAAGCTGAATTTGACTGGGCCAAGACCTCTCCCAACCATGTCGCAGGCGGAGTCCAGCGTGATGGCCTGACCCCTGACGGGGAGCACATGCCACCTGTCAAACAGAACAACCCCTGGCCTGCGGTGCAGCAACATCTCCAGGTAACACAAAAGAGTCTGTACGATGCTCTGCAGAGTGACGGAGCAGGCCAGGAGCATATTGCCTTGTCCCTGGCACACCATGCCATCGAGAATGTACTGAAGGCCTATCTCAGTGCTCTGGGCGTACGCTACGACAGGACCCACGTGCTCGGCGCCCTGGTGGCCCAAATCCCATCCGGTGAGACGGCAGTCACTTTCCCGGGTGAGGACTGGTTATTGGACCTGTCAAACTTCCGCAAGATTTTTCTCTATCTTGTGAAATATCCCCTGCCCTTTCCCTCGGCGGAGGCGATTCCCATGGCGCAGGACCTGTGCAGTCGGGTAGCGTCCCGTGCCTTGTCCCTGTGCCATAAAACACCTGGCGATGTCCACTACGCAACACGGGCAATTGGCACAGGGAATCCGGAACGTCCCCTGGGGGGAATTGAAGATGCTGACCGGGCACCATTTCAGGTGGTCAACCAGGTGCAGGCTGCCTATGCCGAGGGGGAAGCTCAGTCCGGGGGGAAGCCCGGGGGGAGGCCCGGGGGCGCGCAATGGAAAGACGGGCATCTCTGCTCGATATAGCCCGAATTCTCTGCAACACGGACCAGTTTGTGGCCTTTCAGCAGGAGCTGGATGAAACTGACCCGCAAGACTGGCCCGACGTTCAGGATGTGTACTGGCGGTTCCGACCAGGACAGGACGAAGGAAGCCTCTGAACAGACCCAGGCCAAGATAGGCTGGCAGCGGGGGCGCCTGCCGCAAGTACCGTGGCGGTGCGGGGATCCCCATGGCTACGCTTGCATTGGAGCAGGCAACGGCTCCTTCTCTCCGGCGTCACCGGCATTCCCCTGCTGGGGCACAGGGGTAACCTGCGCTCTGCACGTGCAGCCAGATATATGTGTACCGTCAAGGGAACCCTGGCCGGGTTGTCGGTTCGGTGCACAGCGAACGGAGTGCCCACCCCCTGATCGTCGTGGCCTGCGCTCACCTCTGCCCCAGCGACTCCGTGCCCGCCGTGTTTCAGGCCCCCTACCTCCAGGGTCCGGTGCGCCGGCGGCATTATCCGCAATCGCCTGCTTCCCTGTCCCGCCTGGATGCATCTGCCATTGCCTCTCTGCGCACCAGCGTACCCATTTCCACACCATAGCAATGGGCCGCAGGATCTTGACTCTTTGCTGTGTTCTGTACTACTATGCCGCAGTGCGTCAGGAGGCGTGGTGTAGCGGTTAGCATATCGGCCTGTCAAGCCGAAGGTCGCGGGTTCAAATCCCGTCGTCTCCGCCAAAAATCAGGGTCCCAACAGGGACCCTGTTTCTTTTGGGTGGCATTGAACCCGTCCTGGGCCGGCAATGCCTGGATGCGCGGTATGGCGGATGGACATCCTTGTTTCATCACTTCCAGGTGCGCGTTGCCTGCAACGGGCCAGGGCCCACGCCTGAAGAGTGGTGGCCGTGGTGTACCTTCCCGCAATGCCGACCTAACTCAATCCGGTACGTGTTGTTCCAGTTCCGCAAGCCATGCGTGAGCGGCCGTATCGCTGGGCGCCCGCCAGTCACCCCGGGGTGACAGAGACCCCCCGGACCCTACCTTGGGGCTGTTGGGCACGGCTGTACGCTTGAACTGGGAAGTCTGGAAAAAGCGGCGCAGAAAGATGCGGAGCCAGCGCTTGATTTCGGCCAGGGAATACTGGTTGCGCTTGTCCGGGGCCATGAAATCCGGCCAGTCGCCCCGGGTCCGATCCCCCCAGGCATGGTAGGCCAGAAACGCTACCTTGGACGGGGCGTGGCCAAAGCGCGAGAGATAGTACAGATGAAAATCCTGCAGTTCATAGGGCCCGATGCTGTCCTCGGTCCGCTGGGCCGGCTGCCCGCCGGAATCCTGATCCGCGGGAATCAGTTCCGGCGAAATCTCGGTGTCCAGGATACGCTGCAACACCTCCCGCGTGCCGCCATCAAACTGGTCTGTATGGATGGACCATCGAATCAGGTGCTGTATCAGGGTCTTGGGTACCGAGGCATTCACATTGTAGTGACTCATCTGGTCCCCGACGCCATAGGTGGTCCAGCCCAGCGCCAGTTCGCTCAGATCGCCCGTACCCAGCACCAGGGCGTTGTGATGGTTGGCCAGCCGGAAAAGGAGTGAGGTGCGCTGGCCGGCCTGCACGTTTTCAAAGGCGATGTCGTAGGTGGCTTCCTCATCGGCAAAAGGGTGTTCAATATCCCGGAACATCTGCATGGCGGCCGGCCGGATATCAATTTCCCGGCACGTAACCTGCAGGGCTTCCATCAGGTCATGGGCGTTGCGATGGGTGTGCGCGCTGGTGGCAAAGCCTGGCAGGGTATACGCCAGAATCGAGGATCGGGGCAGGGACAGCAGATCCATGGTGTGCGCCGCCACGATCAGGGACTGGGTCGAATCCAGCCCGCCCGAAATGCCTATGACGATTTTCTGAATGCCGGAAGCCTGCAGGCGCTGGGCCAATCCCGATACCTGAATCTCGTAGACTTCGGCCGCTCGCTTGTCCCGTTGCGTACGGCTGCTGGGAACATAGGGAAAGCGCTCGACACGACGCAACAGATGGGCTATCCCAGTTGGGGGCGACCAGGCAAAGGCAACGGGGCGCATGGTCCCCACCTGCTCGGCATGCACACCAATGCTGTCACCAAAACTGGTAAGACGCATCCGATCCTGTTCCAGTTGCTGGCAATCCACATCGGCGTAGGTGATATGACCATCCAGCTGAAAGCGCTCGGATTCCGCCAGCAATCGGCCATTTTCGTAGATGAGGGCATGACCATCCCAGGCAAGATCCGTGGTCGACTCCCCAAAGCCGGCGGCCGAGTACAGGTAGGCTGCCACACATTTGCCCGAGTGGGCGGAGCAAAGCAGATTCCGGTATTCCTCCTTGCCTACGGTGACGTTGCTGGCGGAAAGATTGGTCAGCAGGGTGGCACCGGCCAGCGCGGCGTACGTGCTGGGAGGTATCGGTGTCCACAAGTCCTCGCAAATCTCCGCATGGAACCGGAAGTGCGGCATGTTGGCCGCCTGAAACAGCAGATTGGAGCCAAAGGGCACATGCTGATTGCACAGAACCACATCCTTCAGCACCGTATCGGCGGCGGATACGAAATGCCGTTTCTCGTAAAACTCCCGGTAGTTGGGCAGATAGGTCTTGGGCAGGACACCCAGGATGCGTCCTCCCTGCAAGACCACAGCACAGTTGAAGAGCTGGCCCTGGAAGAGCAGGGGCGCCCCGACAATGCTGACCATGGCTAACGTTTTGGTGGCCTCCAGCACAGATTCCAGGGCCTGCAGGACTCCGGTCAGGAGCGCCTTCTGGTGTAACAGGTCGTCAATGCTGTACCCGGACAGATTCAGTTCCGGGAACAGGGCAAGCGCAGTTCCCTGCGCCTGGCAGGCTTGCAAGGCTTCAATGGTCTGGGCGGCATTGAACGCAGGATCGGCAATGCGCACGCGGGGGACGCAAACGGCCACGCGCAAAAACCCATGGCGATAAATCGAATGGAAATCCAAGAAATTTCCCCTTGATCCTGACAAGATTACGAATGTGCCTTCAGAACGTACTGCATGTCCACCCCAGGTGCCAAGGCCAAGTGCCGCAGGTCGGGCTATCCCACCCTGGACCAGGAGACAGTCACGGTTATCCTCCCAATTGTACAACCACTGGGCATCCTGGCATCAGACAAGGCGGGAAGTTCGCATGCGAAGCAGATTGGCGCGTATGGAAATATCCTTGCTATCCTGTCTGTACCCCGAAAAAGATGACACCGAGCTGGCCCAGGTGGTGGATATGAAGTGGCCCGTCTGCCGGTATTCAAGGGGGGCTGGTATCGGTGAACAAATCAAGGCAAAACGGGGAACGGATTCCCATGGCCCTGCCTGATCACCCGTTGGGGTTTCTGGATCTGCTTGCCTGCTGTACCGGATGATATCTTGCGATGGGGATTCGGCTCATGTTGCCTCGCCTGCCTCTGGCTGTCACCGATTTCCGTGATCTGCAGTCCTCGGTCGATGTCCCGGAAGGACATGTCTATGTGGACAAGACTCCCTATATCCGGGAGATGCTGGATGGTCCCCGTTGCCAATTCCTGATCCGGCCGCGCCGCTTCGGCAAATCCTTGCTGGTGTCCACCTTGGCGGCGCTGTTTCGGGGTGAGACCGAGGCATTTCAGCAGACCTGGATCCGGGATCACTGGAATTGGGAACAGGAAACACGGCCTGTCCTGCACCTTTCTTTGGGCATCCGCAACGTACATGATCCGGTTGAGTTGCAACAAAGGCTATACCGCTACCTGTGGTGGCATGCGGGAGAGGCGGCACCTGCCATTTTCAGCCGGAATCAGCCGGTAATACCGGAACAGCATATATTCCGGCAAAGTCCCGACGAAATGCTGACGGCATACCTGAACTGGCTCTACCGGCAGAAAACAAGGTCTCCGCGCGGACTGGCTGTTTTGGTGGACGAGTACGATGTTCCCGTCAATGAGAATCTGGATCGGGACTCAGCCAGGACAATTACCGATGTCATG
This sequence comes from Caldilineaceae bacterium, assembly GCA_963664185.2. Classification (GTDB taxonomy): domain Bacteria; phylum Chloroflexota; class Anaerolineae; order Caldilineales; family Caldilineaceae; genus Bin34. Next base: position 17,565 of record CAXXOQ010000221.1, read on the forward strand.
CGGGCGTTTTATGGCGCGATCAAGGATTGTGCCAATCCTTTGCGGTTTGTGTTCATGACCGGCGTTGCCCGTTTTGCCCGTACGGGCCTGTTTGCGGGTGCCAATCAGTTGACCGACATCTCAGACTGGCCCTCGGGAGCAGCGTTGCTGGGTATTTCCCACACCGATCTGACTTGTGGAGAATTGCGCCCATGGCTGGATCAGGCCGCTGCCCACATGTGCATGGAACCGCACCAATTGGGGGAAGCTATTGCCCAACACTACAATGGCTACCGTTTTGCCCCTGGCGGCCCAGCGGTATATAACCCATGGTCATTGCTCCAATGTTTGCACTTTCTGCAAGACTCGGGCAATGCCCGTGAAACCCGCCTGGATCATTTGCCCAATTTTTGGGCCGAGAGCGGCAATACGGCGTTGCTGGAACGTGTGTTCCTGGCGGCTTCGCAAAGACAGAAGGTTACCGATATCCGGGAAGGTGATCTGATACCGGAACCGCGGGAAGAAGTGAGGTCGATCGTGCGCACCTCCTATGACATGCAGAATCCGGATCTGACGGCCTTGCTGTACCAGACCGGATATTTGACGCATGTCTGGCGAAGAACGGCGCAAGGACAGCAAGAGACTTTCCTGGATTTTCCCAATCAGGAAATTGCCCAGACCTTTCATGGACCGCTGCGTACCTGGTTACGCTCGCTGCTGACTCAGGATGGCAAGTGGGCACCCGTCCAGGCCCAAAACACTGGCGGGAAGTCTGGCATGCGGGTCAAGCCCAAGATCTGTACCAGGCCTGCAACCAGTATCTGCACCAAATACCCTATCCCCTGTTGCCCCGTCGCGACAGGGTTACCGTTCTGGCCCAGGAATACTTCCATCAGGCCCTGTTGTATGGCTGGACCACCGTTTTGGGTTTGCGCCCGTTGGCCGAAGTTACCACTCACCATGGCCGCGCCGATCTGATAGCGGAAAATGCGCAGCGTATCTGGGTGGTGGCAATCAAAATGCGGGAATCCGCCACCGAAGCCGTGCGCCAGGCCCTGTTACGGGGGTACACGGATCGGTATAGGGGGGCGGGTGTTCCGGTTACCGCAATAGGCATACAAATCAATGCGCAACATCGTCTGGCCGCGGCTTGTGCTGTTTGGAACCTGGGCCAGTTTGATCCGAAGAGCCAGTGTTGGGAACAGGAACCCTTTGCCATACCCCTGGCGGAAATTCGGATTCCTGCAGATCGCCCATTGCCTGATTGGGTCTTGCGCGCCGGGCTGGACTTGGGCATGCCGCGCCAGATCGGAGATCCCGGCTGGCACGCGGATGAGGAAGGAATGGATGCAGGTTGGGTCTGAGGCGCTTCGTTCCTGTACTTTTGGATCTTCTGTAAACTGTCCGCTCCGGTCTCCGGACAGTCTGGTTTACAGGAACCACCGCGAGGTGTACCTCACACTGCACCTCCTGGATGCAGGATTCATTCGGACATGCCGCGATCTATCGGGGTGACGGTTACCTTCACCAGATCCTGGATCAGGGGATAGGCGTAGCCGTCGGCGGCGAGGCGAACGAATGGGTCCGGATCCGCAGGTCCGGTGTTGGGTGCACCCTGGCTGAGGGGCTGATGGGAGCCCAGGCCCGGCATCTGATTTTCCTCGGTACCTGCATCCCACAGGTGCAGGTAGGCGGTGATGTCACCGGACCGCGGCTGGCCGTTGGCGTGCCAGAGAGGGATACCGCCTGCCGGGGAACCCACAAACAGGTCGTTGGACGGGACGTACATGAAGGCCAGAGACAGATTGGGCTCGGCCGGATGTACCGTAATGGTGGTCTCGTAGGTGGAGCCAGGCAGCAGGGGACCCGGACCATCGGCTGCGGTCGTCTGCCTTGCAACCTGTACGGGCAGGCCCTGATCATGGATGGCCTGCGCCAGGACCGCCGGATTGCCGTCTTCGGCCAGGGCTTCCATGCCCATGCCCCGATCCGGAGCCCCCTCTGTGAACACCCCATCACAGACGCCGTGACCGACCACGATGCCCGGCGCAAGGGCAGCGCTGACAGATACATTGGTCAGGGATACCTTGAAGGTTTGCACCGCACGTGGGGTAATCGTAACTTCCAGCAGTTCGCTGGCATCCATCCCTGCCACCCTGCGCACCGTGTGATCATCGTCCGCCGGTCCCGTATTGGGACCCACTTGGCGTGGGGCCTGATGCATGCCTTGCCCCAGGGGCTCGTCTTCTTCCGTACCGGCATCATACAGAAAGACCGGAATGGTGCCGGACAGCGGAGACCCGACCGCCGGGAACAGGTTGATGCCCTGCGACTGGGGTGCAATAAACCAATCATTGGACTGGACAAACATGAGGGCAAATGACAGATGGGGGGTGTTCCTGCCAGCCGTGACCGTAAAGGTATATGTTTCACCTGGCTGCAAGGGCCGCGGGCTCTCCGCTCCGGCAGGGGTATGGAAAAGGCCAAGCCTGCCGGAAGCTTCCCGTATGGTGTCTGCCATGAACCCGCTGGTACCGATATAGGCATACACCTGGCTGGGATCGCCATCTTCCGCCAGCGCTTCCAGGCCATTGGCCAGGTGGCGCTGTCCCTCCACAAACAGGCGGGGATGGCCTTCCATGTAGAAAATGTCCGGATCCGTATGGGCAGCGAAAACTCCTGGTGCAAAGGATGTGGGATAGCGCGAATCCCCGGAAATGTTGCGGAGGGTGACATCAAAGACGGTAGGCAGATCCCGGGCGATGGTGACTTTCACCAGATCCGAAACCTTCGGATCCCCTACCCTGCTGACCTGATTGTCTGGATCGACCGGACCGGTATTGGGGCCTGCCTGGCGGGGAGCCTGATGGACACCTTGGCCCACCGGTTCATCGGCTTCCGTGCCGGCATCCCACAAGTACAGCTGATCCGTCACATCAGCCGTAGCGCGGGGCCCGCCATAGGGGTTCTGCAAATCAATGCCGTCAGGGCCCGTGCCAATGAACCAATCATTGGACTGCACGAACATGAAGGCCAGCGACAGCCGGGTTGACGCCGGGGCGGTGGCATTCACCGCAAAGGCAAAGCTGTGGCCCGGCAGCAAGGGCCCCGGCCCATCCTCTCCCACAGGCGTAGAGAAAACGCCATGAGACAGGCCCATGGTGTCCAGGGACTGCGCCAGCACGCTGGGATCCCCATCTTCGGCCAGATTTTCCAGGCCCAGCTGGCCCGCGGCCATCCCTGCATGGAACAGGGGACCAGGTTGCGAATGCAGAACCCAAACCCCCGGGGCGAAGGGCGTGGGGGTGGCACTGGCGCTGGACACATTGGTGATGGTGACAATGTACCTGAGGTCATCACTGCCTGTGCAGGGAGTCAGGTAACCGCCGGCGGTTACCTGGGTACGCGGGGGCAAGCTGACCAGGATCAGTACGGCCGCCAGAAGCAGGGACAGGGTTTTCTGGAGTGGTTTCATGGCGTTGCGCGCTGGGACGGATAAGTTGCCTGAAAGCAGGGAAGGAACTTGGCCCTGCGCTGCTTTCGGGCCCGTATGCATTGTAATGGAGAAATGCCGGCGCAAGATGCGGCACATGTGTCTGAAGTACACCGCCAGAGTCTGCTGGGCCGGGATCCGCCTGTCAGGACTGTCGCCAGTTATGCAGTCCTGGGCATCCAGCCCTTGCTTTGGATGAGAGTGCAGGTGTAGGGTCTCCGGTCCTGTCCTCAGCTTGGCCCTGGTGCTGCTCCCGCTACTGGATGACACACCCGTCTGCCCGGACCCGATTGCATCCTTCGTTCCATTGCGCCGAGGCTAACGGCGTCTGCCGGGGTATCCGCTCCTTGGCATGTTGCATCATCTCTGTGCAAGTCACAGGCACAGGGAAAATCTCCAGGTTGGCATAGGACGTGATGCCGGGTTGCAATGCCCTGCCAGAGCATAGAGAGCAAGGAGGAATTCCTGTCCTGTACTTGCTGTCCCCGCGTGTTGCGGTCCTGTGATCCTGTGCCCGAAACCATACGGTTTCCGCACGGAGGCAAAAAATTGGTATCCTTGGGCACTGGTGCTAACATGGGCGTCACCACCGTCATGGCGAAACTGGGACTGGCTGGGTTTGACCGCCAACAGCCTGGCCCGGCTGAATCCGCCCGGACAGAATGGGTTCATGCTGGACATGCGGGTGGGTTCTGCCCTGCCTCTGTTCTATATGTGGTTCCAGCTGAATCCTCGGAACACGCTCCTGTTTTTCACCAGCGAGCCGAAACTGTTTCCGGTTGTTCTCAGCGATTACCAATTCAACTCGTGGTTTGGCCGGGACTGGACGCTGACGAGCGCGGCGGCGGTCATGATGAATGCCCCGGTCCTGGCTTTGCAGCGTCGCTTCATTGCCGACCTGAGCCAGGGTGGCCGGAAAGGCTGCTCCACCACGCATAGAAGGAGGATGCCATGTCCGGGTACGGGAAGAATTCCCTTTTGTACCGGAAAGTCCTGGGATGCCTGTATGGCGGCGCCATCGGCGACGCGCTGGGAGGCCCCACCGAAGGCAAGACCCCGGAGGCCATCCGGGAACGGTATGGCGAAGTCCTAGATTTCGTGGAACCCTGGGACGGCCCGTCGGACATGGGCAAGGGGGATGGCCGACATACCGACGACACGCATATGGTGCGGGTCCTCTGCGAAATCTATCGGGATGCGGGGGATCGCATCGATGTGTTTGACTTTGCCCGCGAGATCCCCGGACGCCTGGCCGCGGACCGCTGGATTTCCGAGTACGGACGGGAGGCGCCGCTGGTGGACCGTCTGTTCCATCCCGAAAAATGGCTCTATCACCGCCATGGCCTGGCCAACGTGGATCCCCGTTCGGGCGGTGTGGGCAACATGGTCAACTGCGGCGCCTGCATGTATGCAGCGCCGGTAGGCATGGTGAATGCCTTTGCCGCGGATATGGCCTACCGCGATGCCATTGACATCTTCAGCGCGCATCAGGTAAGTTTCGGTCTGGAAGCCGCGGGGCTGATGGCCTTCGCGGTGTCGGCGGCCATTTCCGGCCCCCAGACCATCCTGCAGGTGTACGATGCTACGCTGGCCCAGGCCCATGAAGGCACCCGGCATGCCCTGGCCGCCCTGCGTCCGGTGGCCCTGGCCCACGCGGACTGGCGGACGGCCCTGCCCTTGCTGCGGGAGACCATTCAGCCTTTTGATACCGCCCCGGATGATTTCCGGGATCGCGGGAATCGCACCGATGACTGGACTCCCAGCCGTACCCACTGCATTGAGGAATTGCCCATCGCCCTGGCGCTTCTGCTGGTTTGCCAGGGCGATTTCGAATCCGCCGTGGTCGCCTCGGCCAATTATGGGCGGGACTGCGATTCGATTGCCGGCATGGCCGGCGCCATTGCGGGGAGCCTGCATGGGGTGGATGCCCTGCCGGCCCGCTGGATCCAGCAGGTGAATGCCGCGAACCGCATGAATCTGGATCTGCTGGCGGACGAGATCATGCCCGTCATACAGAAGGTCACGGAGAACTCCCTGGCGCAGGCGCAACGTCTTCAGGATCAATTGCCCCACTTTCTGCATACCGACCTGTAAGTGATCTCCCGGACGGGAGAGGAGGAGAAAGCTATGACTGCCTTGCCAGCCGATTATGCCGAACGCGTGTACGCGGGCGTACTGGGCAAGATCATCGGCGTCTATCTGGGACGTCCCTTTGAAGGATGGCCCTATGACATGATCATGGAGCATCTGGGGGAAATCCACTACTATGTCCATGACATGCTCAACGTGCCGCTGGTGGTGACGGATGATGATATCTCCGGCACCTTTACCTTTGTCCGGGCGATGGAGGATTACCATTACCGGAAGGATCTGTCGGCCCGGGAAATTGGTCGCACCTGGCTGAACTACCTGATCGAGGAACGCACCGTCCTGTGGTGGGGCGGCCTGGGCAACTCCACGGAACACACGGCCTACCTGCGTCTCAAGCATGGCATCGACGGGCCGGACAGCGGTTCCATTGCCACAAACGGCCAAGTCGTGGCAGAACAGATTGGATCCCAGATTTTCATTGACGGCTGGGCGCTCATCTCCCCGGGCGATCCGGAACAGGCGGCCCGCCTGGCCGCAGAGGCGGCCCGGGTCTCCCATGGGGGCGAAGCGGTGTGGGGCGCGGTGGTCGTGGCGGCCATGGAAGCCCAGGCCTTTGTGGAAAACGACATCAACAGGCTGCTGGACACCGGGGTGAGCTTCATTCCGCAGGATTCCCTCATTTACCGCATGATTGCCGAACTGCGGGAATGGCATGCCGGCGAGCCGGACTGGCGCAAGACCCGCGAGAAAATCGCGGCCAAGTACGGCTATGACAACTATGGCGGCAACTGCCATATGGTGCCCAATCATGCCCTGATCATCCATGCCCTGCTCTATGGGGACGACGACTTTCAGAAAAGTCTCATGATCGTCAACACCTGCGGCTGGGATACGGACTGCAACTCGGGCAATGTCGGCTGCCTCCTGGGCATCAAGAATGGCCTGCCGGGCATTGAGAGCAGCGGTCCCGACTGGCGGGAACCTGTGGCGGACCGCATGTACCTGCCGACGGCCGATGGCGGCAGCTCCATCACCGATGCCGTGACGGAGGCGGTCAAGCTGGCGGCCGTGGGCGCCCGCCTGGCAGACGCCGAACCACCGGTCTTCAAGGACGGTGCCCGGTACCACTTCTCATTCCCGGGCTCGCTGCAGGGGTTCCAGGAAGATCCCCATCGGGATACGCGTGGGGTAACCACCCTGCGGAACATCCAGGGCCACAGTGAATCCGGATCGCGCAGCCTGGCCCTGCGTTTTCGCGGCATGGCATCCGGCAAATATTCCCGGATCGAAACCGCCACCTTCGTGCCGGACAAGGATACCTACGAATATTTCGCCAATCGGGGCTACGGTTTGCTGGCCGCGCCCCTCCTGTATCCGGGCCAGACTGTACGGGCCCGCCTGGAAGCCTGTCCCCACAACCCGGATGAGCTGATTGCCAATCTGTTTGTCAAGGTGTACGGCAAGGACGACGAACTGGAAATCGTGCGCAGTGACATACAGCACATGGCACCGGGTTCCGCGCACACCTTCGCGTGGCAGTTGCCGGATACGGGGGGCAATCCCATTGCCAAGGTCGGTCTGGAACTGTGCTCGGACCGGCATATGAGCGGTTATGCCTTCCTGGACTATCTGACCTGGGATGGGTGTCCGGACTTCACGATGCGGACACCGGACGTGTTCACGCGCAAGAACCGTTTCCAGCAATCGGGCACGATGTGGAAATATGCCTGGGTCAACGGGGTGGATCACTACGAGCGCTTCTATCCGGAAACATTCCGCATCATCCACAATGAGGGCCGGGGCCTGCTGATAACAGGCACCCGTGAGTGGCAAGACTACAAGGTGACGGCAGATGTGAGACCGCACATGGTCAAGGCGGCCGGTGTAGGGGTGAACGTACAGGGCATGACCCGGTACGTGGCCTTCCTGCTGTGCCAGGATGGCCAGGCCCGGTTGATCCGTACCTTTGATGGCGAGGAAGAGGTTTTGGACGCAGCCGATTTCCCACTGACGTTGGGCCAGCAGTATGAACTGGCCGTGGTCAATGCCCAGGATGGCATCCGTTGCCAGGTGGATGGCGAAACCATCCTGCAGGCAGCCAACGATCACGCCAGCCTGCACCATGGCGGCATTGCGCTGATCATAGAGGAAGGACGTACGGCCACCCATCAGGTTAGGGTACAACCAGCCTGATTGCCGACCCTGCAGGATTCAGAGACCCGCCTGGCCGTCGGCCGTGGCGGGTCTCTTTGGGTTTGGGCTCCCCGTTCCTGGGAGGTCTGGCGGATGCCGGCGAGTCCGGTTGGCCGTTCCAGCTACCAGCGGTGCCAGGTACCTTCCACACGGCGGGCCTGCATTTGCGCCCGCAACGCGGACACAAGTGCGAGCTGTTCCGCCGCAAGGTTGGTGCACTCTCCCGGGTCCTGCACCAGATCATAGAGTTCCGGCGGGGCTGTTGTAGTTCTCGATCAGTTTGTGGGTTTCCGTCCGGACCGCCGCGAAATGGCGGAGTTGGGCCAGTGCATTGGGGCGATGGGTACAGGATGTGTCCCGGATACTCGGCCAGAGCGAGCGGGCATCCAGGGACTCGAGTTCGTTGCCGGAGTAGGGAACCCCGGCCATTTCGCAGAGGGTGGGATTGATGTCGGCCAGTTCCACCAGCGAATGATTCAGGCCTCCCGCCGGAATATCAGGTCCCGCCAGTATGAGGGGCACGCGCAGGGCGCCTTCATAGGCCACGCTCTTGGTATAGAGCTGATGATCCCCCAGCATTTCCCCATGGTCTGACGCAAACACGATATACGTATTGTCGGCCATGCCCCGGGCGGCCAGCATGTCCCGCATCTGGCCGACCCAATGGTCGATCAAGCCGATGTTGGCCGTGTACTGGCGTCGTGTCTGCGTGATCTCGGACGCGGTCATGTCCAGCTGGCGTTGCTGGACCCAGGCGGGTTTGCTGTTCGGTGCACTCTGAATGGGATCGGGCATGGGCGCATGGCGCCAGCGCTCGGCCCAGCTGGTGGGGGGATCAAAGGGATCGTGGGGACCCACGAAGGAAACAAAGAGATGCCAGGGTGTTTCGGCAGAAACATTCTCCAGCCAGCGCAGCGCCTGCTGACCAATCCAGCTGTCCGAATGTGCCTCTTCCGGCAAGACCGAATCATGTGACACGCCCTTGATCCAGCCCGCCTGGTGGCGCCGGGCATAGTCGTCCCGGAATGGGGCATACAGCCCCTCTGCCTCAAGGTAGTAACCGTAGGGACCGACAGGTTCTGCTGCGCGGCCGGCATGCATTTTGCCTTCGATTTCCATGGGGTCTGTGAATCCCCACTGGAAGTTCCGGGGCATTCTGCCTGTGCGTCCATTGAAGGGCGAAGGCTTGGCCAGATCGAGTTTCCCGGCCGAGGCCACCTGGTATCCGTGATCCCGCAGGCGCTGGTAGTAGGTGGGAATATGCTTTGGGAGATAGCAATGGTTGTCCAGACAGCCCAGCCGCCAGGGGTGCAGTCCCGTAGCCAGTGAAATGCGGGAGGGAGCACAGACCGGAGCATTGACACAGCAATGGGAAAACCGGGTTCCGTCCCGGGCCAGGGCATCCAGATGGGGCGTGGACACAAGGGACTGTTCCATCCCCAGAAAATCGAAGCGGTGCTGGTCATCCATCAGGAATAACAGGTTGGGTTTGGCTGGCATGCAGTCCTCCCTGGATGCAGAGACATGACGAACCGGTTCCCGTCACGGTGATGGCCCCACCCTGACCGCCGATGATTTGGGTTCCCGGCAGTCGTAAGGCCTGCCGCCGGAGCCAGTCGTTTGGGGATAATCCTAACCTGTCAGCAGCACGGAGGGAGAAGAGCCCGAATGCCAGATGCGCAGACTTGCATGGATAGCCAGCGGCTTTGGGGTGGATTGTATTGACAGATCCGACATCATGGTGTGTACAGCATGCGCATCCAGGAATCCATCCAGAAAGGGCCGTAAGGCGGGTTTCACAGGATAGAGTGACAGGATCCGGTGGTCAGGCCAGGGGCATGTTCAGGCACGGCATTGGACGACGCCTGTAGGCCACCTCTCCGTCGGAGATGGGTACCTGTCAGCCATCCGGGAGGTTGCATGAACTCTGGTGCAACAGCCGAACAGAGTATCCATATACCTCTTACCATAATACTGATGGAAACTGGATATTTCCGGTTCTGTATGGACAGGACAAGGGAATCCCGATAGCATAGAGGAATTTTTGTTCTTTTCTTGTTTGCAGGGTATTCTGTCTGGGGTCAGACGGAACAGGTCTGGCTTGCGCCAGTCTTTGCATGGCAGAAGAAAATCCATGTCAGCACCATCTCCTTCCGAATCCCCGGGGCCCGATTCGCACCAACTGCACCAGAAACGGGTGTTTGCCCTTTACCGCCATGCCGGACCGGTTGTGGAATTGCTGGAGGATGTCTGGCCGGAACTCGCGGGGCAAATGCAGGTCTGGTTACTCCTGACGCCTGCCGGCTATCTGGACACGGCCGGCACCGAATGGTCCCTGAGCGAACACCGCCTGGATTTGGCGTATGTGATTACCGACCAGCATGACGATATCCGGTTTGTGGTGTCGGTGGAAGCCCAATCGACACGGCCCCCGATCCACACCCTGTTCTACTACCAGCACCTCCTGGCCGATGTGCTGATCCGCAGTCAATGGACGACCGCGCAAACCATCAGTGAAATCCCGATTTGCTCGGTCGTCATTTATACAGGGGCCCAGCGATACCTGCCGTCTCTGACCCTGGCAACCATGAACTATGCACAGCCTCTGGCGCCGCACCGCCATACGGTGCCCATCGTGTCGATTTGGGAGGAACGGTTTGCCGATCCCGGGCTGGCCACTCCCACCTTTCATCTGGCCTTTTTTGTATTGGACCGTTTGCGGAACGAGATTGAGACGGTGAAGGAAGACAATGACGGTATCCTGCCCCCTGCGGTGCATGCCCAGGTGGCCTCCCGTATGGAGCGTGTGTTTGCCGATCTGGCCCCGCAGTGGGAGCAACGGGCGGGTAGCGTAGACCTGATACCGATGGCAAGATCGATGCATATGTTTCTGCATCGGGAATTTGCCCAGGTCTTCCCGGCCTATCGTGACGTGTGGCATAATAGTTTGGCAATCCTGAAGGTACCGGATGAGGTGCGTGTGAACATGTTGAGCGTGGCGAACGAATGGGACGTGCTGTTGGCGGATGAACGCGCCGAAGGGTTGGCCGAAGGGTTGGCCGAAGGGTTGGCCGAAGGGATAGACCAGTCCCGCATCCAGCTGGTGGAACATTGTTGGGGGATGGAAACTGCCGCACAGTATGCGAAGGACATGGCCTCTGTCCCCACCTGCCCAGCGGGCTACCCTGGGCACCCTGGTGGAAGACCACAAGCAGGGACGTGTCCCCAGTCTGTACGAATCCACCACCGCTGATGGCGGGGCGTAGGAAACTGTAGCACGAGGTAGAGGACAGCAGCGCCGAACACGATCCCTGCGTTCCCCCCTTCTTCTATCCTGTCTGCAACAGGAGGTTTCAAGAGCCAAAGCTGTGATCCGGGCAAGGCGGATCAGATTCAAGATGGATGTTGCCAATCCCGCATCGGGGATAGCCAAGGCAAGACGGGCAAACGTTACAGGACGGGAAAGATGATGGCAGGGAAGGTCACCCCTGGGCCCTGGGAAGTCATGTGCGTTACGGACAGCGGGAACAATAGTATAAACAGTCCTGTACCCGCATCTCCTGGCCGATGTGTTGAACCGCAGCCAATGGGCGACCGCGCAAACCGTCCGTGAAATCCCGATTTGCTCGGTCGTCATTTATACGGAGGCCCGACGACACCTGCCGTCTCTGACCCTGACAACCATGAACTATGCGCCATACGGTGCCCATCGTGTCGATTTGGGAAGAACGGTTTGCCGATCCCGGGCTGGCCACTCCCACCTTTCATCTGGCCTTTTTTGTATTGGACCATGTGCGGAACGAGATGGAGACAGTGAAGGCAAGCCATGACGGTATCCTGCCCCCTGCGGTGCATATCCAGGTGGCCTCCCGTATGGAGCGTGTGTTTGCCGATCTGGCCCCGCAGTGGGAGCAACGGGCGGGTAGCGTAGACCTGATACCGATGGCAAGATCGGTGCAGATGTTTCTGCATCGGGAATTTGCCCAGGTCTTCCCGGCCAATCATGACCTGTGACATAATAGTCTGGCAATCCTGAAGGTACCTGATGAGGTGCGTGTGAACAGGCTGAGCGTGGCGAACGAATGGGACGTGCTGTTGGCGGATGAACGCGCCGAAGGGTTGGCCGAAGGGATAGACCAGTCCCGCATCCAGCTGGTGGAACATTGTTGGGGGACGGAAATTGCCGCACAGTATGCGAAGGACATAGCCCTCTGTCCCACCTGCCCAGCGGGCTACCCCGGGCACCCTGGCGGAAGACTACAAGCAGGGACGTGTCCCCAGTCTGTACGAATCCACCGTCACGGATGACGGGGCGTAGGAAACTGCAGCTCAAGGCAGAGACCCAGTAGCTCCGGGCACGATCCCTGCGTTCTCCCCCTTCTTCTATCCTGTCTGCAACAGGAGGCTTCAAGAGCCAAAGCTGTGATCAGGCAAGGCAGATCAGACTCAAGATGGATGTTGCCAATCCCGCATCAGGGATAGTCCAGGGCGAGACGGGCAAACGTTACAGGACGGGAAAGATGATGGCAGGGAAAATCACCCCTGGGCCCTGGGAAGTCACGTGCGATGCGGACAGCGGGAATAATAGTATAAACAGTCCTGAAAGGGGGCAACACCGGGGCCAGAACCATTAACACTGTCCTGCAAATACTGTATCACTTCTTGATGGCTCAAGTTGGTATACCGTTTGAAAAGCACAGTAAAGGTATACAGAACGAGAATCGTTACGTCATAAGCTTGAACTTCCAGGAGATTGGCCAGAATCTTGATTAGATGGTTTCGCTGATCCTCGGCCATGTCGTCCCACAGGTCAAAAAGGAAACAGTCAAATTGCTTCTCTTCAGTCTCTGCTGCTGAATCCTTCACTTCTGGACGGGCATCGTTGCTCTCTTTCATGCTGGCCAAGAGGATTTTGAGCGCTTCTACACTCCCTATTGTGCTACGGGGGGTCTTTCGCCCTCGCCAATTGTTCCGTTCCTTGACCAGATGGCGCAGAATACGACCCTTGGCATAGGAATGTACATGGGTATCGGACAGGACGTCCAGGAGTAGCTGCCGAGACGCTTCTTGCGTCTCGGGAGAAATTTGGGCGAAGAAGGAGGACTGCACCAGCAACCAGGTGGCATGCTTGGCGCTACCCCACCATTTTCTGAGTATATCTCCCAGCACATCCACCTGCTCTGGGGAACGGGAGGGCATACCCCTGGTGCGGTCCAGGTTTTCCAACCATCGATCATGCTGGTCCTGCAAGCTCTGCCACTGCTCCGTCGCCGAGGCTTTCGTATCCACCTCTTCCATTCTGTACTCCATTGTCATTTCTTCTGCTTGCTGATGGATGAACTTGCAATAGTCCTTGGCATCTTTTTCATCGGTCAGAGCCTGACCTGGCTTGAACTCTCTGTCAAATTCGTGGAAGTCGCGGTCAATCCACTGTGCGATATCTGCATTCACAGTGGGCTCAATCGCAGGGCGCGGTCTATCCTCAAGGTGCGGATAGAGGGTTGCAGTCGGTGGTTCCACCTCTTGGCTATCCTGGGCCCATTGGGTCTTGGCACTATTCAGGTTGAGACCCTTGATCAACAGTAACTCCTGCAACCACTGGAAAGCCTTGAGTACCCTGTCCGGATCATTGCCAAAGATCCGCATGTCATCACAATAGCGACCAAAAGCTATTTCATGCGACACTATGGCTCTGTCAATGGACTTGAGATAGATGTTGGCGAAGAAGCCTTCCGAGTCATTGCCCATGGGAAGGCCCCTGCCGCAACATGACGGGTTCGTAAGTTGAGTCATGCTTGTGCTGGAAACAGGTGATAACAGGTATCGTCAGGACTGCACGAAACAGGTGCAGCAGCGGGGAATTCATGGGCACGGACAGTTCTTCGGCAAAGCACTGGATCAGGTAATCGTGTGAGATGCAATCGTAAAAGGCGGAGATGTCCGTCTGGAGCAAAATGGAGTGCTGCTCACTCATTTCACGCTGCCACTGGCAGAAGTTGGGCCAACTTACCTTGGCATAGTTGACCAGCAGGGATTCGCGTGCGGGAGCGGCCAAAGGCCAGGCGATTGGCAAAGCAGGTTTCGTCCAGGGTCGGGTCCAGTATTCTCCCAAACACGGTGGCAAACGCATAGCGCAGGACAAGATCCTTGAAGTTCAAGTGGATCATGCGTCGTACACCCAGATTGGACTTGGGCATGAAGTACGCATAGGCCGGCCGTTGCTGGTAGGTTCCAGGCGTTGCCAGTTCCTCTTGCAGTTCATCCACAATGCCTGTTTTGTGGACCCGCACATAATCCAGTTCGAAAAAGTCCGTATAGGCATCGCGTTCCTGGGCATACAAGGCATATCCCAAGGCTTGTTCCAGTGTTCTGGCATCACGTATCTCATTCAGTAGGCTTGTGGGCATCCATTTCTTCACTTCCAGTCGGGGGGATGGGCCATTGAGGCTGTGATGAAGGCGCACGACACCATGACAATGTGCTGCCATGCCACCTCGGGATTGGCTGTAATACCAATCTGGTATAATATCCTGAATTCGGAGTTAAATTAGGAAATGCCGGTCTGGCTGTTCCTGACTCCTGCCGGTTATTTGGACATGGCAGGCACCGAATGGTCCCTGAGCGAACAACTGCCTGGATTTGGCGTATATGATTGCTGACCGGCATGACCATGTCCAGTCTATGGTGTCGGTGGAAGCCCAATCGACACCGCCCCCCAATCTACACCCTGTTCTACTGCCAGCACCTCCTGGCCGATGTGTTGATCTGCAGCCAATGGTGAACACGCATACCGTCAGTGCAGTGGGAGTGACGGGCTGGTAGCGTAGACCTGATACCGATGGAAAGATCGGTGCATATGTTTCTGCATCGGGAATTTGCCCAGGTCTTCCCGGCCTGTCGTGACCTGTGCCATAATAGTCTGGCAATCCTGAATGTACCTGATGAGGTGCGTGTGAACAGGCTGAGCGTGGCGAACGAATGGGACGTGCTGTTGGCGGATGAACGCGCCGAAGGATGGGCCCAAGGGTTGGCTGAAGGGATAGATTACGGGTCTGGCCCAGGCCCGCATCCAACTGGTGGAACATTGTTGGGGGACGGAAGTTGCCGCACAGTACGCGAAGGACATGGCCTCTGTCCCACCTGCCCAGCGGGCTACCCCGGGCACCCTGGCGGAAGACTACAAGCATGGGACGTGTCCCCAGTCTGTACGAATCCACCGTCACGGATGGCGGGTCGTAGGAAACTGTAACTTGAGGCAAATGCCGGCAGCGCCGAGTACGATCCCTGAGTTCTCCCCCTTCTTCGCGCAGAGTGGCATGACTTCCCGTGTTGGAAGGTTCCTGTCCCGCTTCTCCCTCACAAACAGAAAGATGACGTGCAGGCACCACCACTGCCCGAAGCAAGGGCGAAGCGCGCGACAGCCCTTCTCCCTGGCGCCGTAGCCCCTTGGCAGCGGCCGTTGACCGAAGCCAAAACTTGTGCGTTAGCCGGTAGTCACAGGCAGTAGCACGGGCAACGGACAGTACGATCCCTTCCCACCAGGTCCGGGACGGCGATATTCTGCCTTGTGGCTTGACACATTGTCAGACCACTAATATCATACAGTTGCTCCGGCCCACAGCGAGTTGTCAACGTTTCACGTGTGCGTGTCGGGAGCTGTGCATCTCAATGCAAAATAGGAGAATTGTTGCAATGAACGTGAGTCATGTATCCCGTCGTCGCTTCCTGCAGGTCGC
>CAXXOQ010000222.1:0-2273 GCA_963664185.2 Caldilineaceae bacterium
CATTGTCTGGGTAATGCGGGATTTCTTTGAAGGCCTGCCGGTGGAGATTGAAGAGAGTGCCCTGATTGACGGGGCCAATCGCCTGATCGTCATATTTCGCATTGCCATGCCGCTGGCCGCACCCGGGCTGGTGGCTGTCTTCGTGCTTTCCCTGATCGGGGCCTGGAACGAATATATCGTGGCCCTGACCCTGACCTTCCGCAAATCCATCACCATTCCCCTGTTCATGCAGATGCAGGTCAGCCAGACGGGATATACCGAATGGTGGAACATGAGCGCCATTTCCCTGGTCAGCGTCATTCCGGTGATCGCAGCCGGCATGGCTCTGGAGAAATACATCACCAGTGGCCTTACCTTTGGGGCCCTGAAGGGCTGATCCCTTGCCCGGTCTCCCAGGTACCGGAGGCATACGGGAAGCGGTTTTCCGCTGCAGGCAAGCCTCATGACCAGTGATCGCGCGATCATCGAAAGCCTTAAGGATCAGCCAGCTCCCCTGTTGCTGTTGCTGGACACGTTTCATCGCCGCGACGGCGTCATTACCCCCACCGTGCTCCAGGCTATCGCGGAGGGCTTGCGCATGCCGCTGGCCGATTTGTTCGGGACCGTGACCTTTTATCATCATCTGGCCCGGGATGACGACAGGCGATCCTATCCCCGGGTGTGCACAGGCCCCGTATGCCGCTTGCGCGGGGCGGAGGACATCCTGGCGGCCCTGCCGGATGCCCGGGCCATGCCCTGTGCGGGACGCTGCGATGTACCCATTCCGGTACTGGAAGCGGATCACACCCGCCAGGTAGATGCCGCCGGACTCCGGCCGGCCCCCACATCGCCGTTGCCTGTGCCCAACCCGGGCGGGATGACAGAATGCGTTTTTGAGCACATTCGCCAGCCGGGTCACGCCACCCTCGCCGGTTACCGGCAACAGGGCGGATTCCTGGCCCTGCAATTGGCGTTGGCCCAAGGCCCCGATTACATCATCCAGACCCTGACCGCATCAGGGCTGGCCGGCCGCGGCGGGGCCGGTTTTCCGACGGGCCTGAAGTGGCGGTCCGTGCGCGAGGCTGAAGGTCATCCCAAGACCATAGTCTGCAATGCGGACGAAGGGGAACCGGGATGTTTCAAGGACCGGGCCCTGCTGGAGCACGATCCCTATGCGGTCATTGAGGGTATGATCCTGGCGGCCAAAGCTACCGGGGCCCAACTGGGTTTCCTGTATTTGCGCTACGAGTACCCGGAAATCCGGGATATACTGGAGCATTGCCTGGCCGAGGCCCGTACCGCGGGCTATATCGGTGGGAAACAGGAATTTGACATCCATATCCGCCGGGGAGCCGGGGCCTATGTATGTGGCGAGGAGGGATCCCTGCTCAACAGTCTGGAAGGCCAGCACCCCTTTCCACGCAACCGACCGCCCTATCCCGTGACGCACGGGTACCTGCAGAAACCCACCGTGGTGAACAATGTGGAGACGCTGGCATCCGTGCCCCATATTCTGGTCCATGGCGCGGACTGGTACCAGGCGCTGGGCTGTGGTGATCAGTCCGGCACCAAGGTGATCAGTCTCTCCGGGGATGTGGAACGCCCGGGCAATTTTGAAGTTCCCTTTGGCTTCCCCCTGTCCGAGCTTATCCACGACTGGGCGGGGGGCCCCCCGCCTGGCCGTCAGGTGCAGGCCGTAACCATGGCGGGTCTGTCAGGCGGCTTTCTCGGAGCTGACGATCTTGACGTGACCCTGGATGAGCCATCGTTGCGCAGCCGGGGATCCATGCTGGGTGCGGGTGCATCATCGTGTTCGACAACAGCCGCGACATGGTGGATGTGGCGCACAACGCGATGGAGTTCTTTGCCCACGAATCCTGCGGCAAGTGCTTTCCCTGTCGCATCGGCACGCAACGCCTGATGGAACGCCTGGCATTTCCCGGTGCACTGGATCTGGTGCCGGGAGACCCGCTGGCATGCGGAAGTCCAGGATTTGGGCACGGTCATGCGCAATCTGAGTGCTTGTGGCCTGGGGGTGGCTGCCGCCTATGTCAGCGATTCGCTGGTCCGGCACTTCCCGGATCGAGGTCGCCAGAAAGATGTAAATGCATACGGCCACGGATGCCGCCAACGCCGTAACCGCGGCGGCATCTATGGTTGCCGGAAGGGCCGGGGTTCCGCGCACCTGGGGGCCTGGGGTGTCCGCACCGCCGCGGCCGGCGGGACAAGAGCTACTTCCGCCTCGGTGAGGACGGGGTGTGCCGCTGTCTTGGCCCCCATTGGACGGCCCCCTG
>CAXXOQ010000223.1:0-4136 GCA_963664185.2 Caldilineaceae bacterium
GCGCCCAGGTGGGACCGGAAGACATCGCACGCGGTGACCGCCGCAGTTTCTACCGGGCGGATCTGGTGCTGGAGGTCACGGATCCGGCCGAGGCCACCCATTACCTGGCCGTGGAGGCTGCCTATACCGGGGATGAGCGCGATACGCAACGGGCCCAGTGCAACGCGGCCCTGCTGACACGGTTCCTGGGATGTCCGGCCCATCCGGCGATTGCCAGTGTGCGCAACATCCATGAAATCCAGGACCTGATCGACGACGGCACGGTGCACTGGGTACCCACTGGAACCCGCCGACTTCACTCCCGATTAGCCGCGCCGGTGCCGGGCGGACACGGCACCGACCCACGCACCCGGTCCTGGGAGTCTGTTCCCTGCGGGCCTCAGTGCATTTGGCCCCATTCCCCCATCGTGCCCTCAGGGTAGGCACCACGGATCGCCGACCCTGCGTGGCGTCTGCTGGAGTCCCAAGCGGGAAACGTCCCGGGGATCCCGGATGGGATCAGGGGAGACGGTCTGAGGTCCGTCATAATGCCATCACCCTGATCTTCCGGGATCATCAAGCCAACGTGCGCGGGAACGTTTTGTGCTGCCTACAGGAAACGAGTGGCCACGCATGCCGTTTTGGCTGCCTCCGACCTGGAGACTGCAGACCCAGCGAACGGAAGACACCAACCGTACTCCGGTACGCGCGGACGATCCTGCCTGCAACCAGACGGTATCTGCCGCCCCCACATACGCCCACAGATCCCCGGGTGGTACCTGCGCTGAAACTGGCCGGGCCAAGCACCCTATGGCCTCTCTTCCAAGCACATCAGCCTAACATCCCCAGGTGGCTCTCCCCGGGATGGATGCGTGTGTCCTGCCCGCGGGGACCAGCCTGCCCGGTGCAGGGGTGTGGCCATCCCCACCCAACATCCATACACGGGCGTTCGCCCCTGATCCAACCGGGGGATCCCCCAGTCACAGCACTCACGCGCCTTGCGCCACGATCCTGCCATTGGCCAGGACAATCCCATCACTGTAGTGGCACTCGATCCGACCCGCGTCGAATTGCTCGGTATAGAGATTGGCATACAGACCGTCCTGGGCCAGGAGTTCCTCGTGGGTGCCCTGCTCGACGATCCGCCCCTGATCCACCGCAAATATCACATCGGCGGACACGATGGTGGACAGACGATGGGCGATGGCAATCGTGGTACATCGCTGCCGGAGAGGTTCAAGGGCCGCCTGTATGTAGCGCTCGCTGGCCGAGTCCAGCGCCGAGGTCGCCTCATCCAGAATCAGGATGCGCGGATTGTGGAGGATCACACGGGCGATGGAGAGGCGTTGCCGCTCGCCCCCGGAGAGGCGATAGCCGCGTTCGCCCACAACGGTATCGTAGCCGTCGGGAAATTGCAGGATGCGCTCATGGATAAAGGCCGCCCGGGCCGCGGCCTCCATCTCTTCCTGGGTGGCGGCGGGATTGCCGTAGAGCAGATTGCGGCGCAGGCTGGCGTGAAACAGGTAGCTTTCCTGGGTCACGTAGCCCACCAGGCCCGCCAAGGAGACCAGCTGAATATCCCGCACATCGTTATCATCAATCCGCACAGCCCCTGCCGTGACATCATACAGACGCGGAATGAGGTAGGAGATCGTGGTCTTGCCCGCTCCGCTCGGTCCCACAAAGGCGGCCAGTTGCCCTGGTTCAATCCGGAAGCTCACGTCCTCCAGCGCCCAGCGCCGCTCGGCCTCACCGTGCGGGCGGCTGTTGTCGGCCGTCGCCCCGGCGGCATAGGCCAGGCTTACGTTGTCAAAGGTGATTCGGCCCTTCACGGCATCCGGCGGGAGAGTCACCGCGCCTGGCGCATCCACGATCTCGGGCGTGATGTCCAGGTAGCCGAAGATGCGCTCAAACAGGGCCAGGGACGCCTGCAACTCGACGGATACCCGGAACAGACTGCCGATGGGAAAGAACAGGCGTGACTGCAGCGTGGTAAAGGCCACGATGGTACCTGACGTCAGGCCCGATGGTGTACTGCCCGTGAGGAGATAGCCGGCTATCACATAGACCAGCACGGGCGTGAGGGAGAAGAAGATCTGCATGACGGTGAAAAAGGCCTGTCCGGTCATCTGGCGCCGAATGGTCAGGTCCGCGAGGCGCTGGTTTTGGCGGTGGAAGCGTTCCTTCTCCTGGTTCTGGCGGCCAAAGAGCTTGGCGAGCATAATGCCGGATATGGACAGGGTCTCCTGGGTGATGGCCGTGATGTCCGCCGCGGTCTTCTGTGCCTCGGCGGAAACCGCCCGCCGCCGCGCTCCCACCGTCCGGGAGAGCAGCCCGAACAGGGGCACGATCGCCATTGACGCCAGCGTAATCTCCCAGGACAGGATAAACATGGCCACCAGGGTGCTGATGAAGATGACACTGTTGGACAGGACATTGGATACAGTACCGGTTACGACGTTCTGGATACTGCCCACATCATTGGCCACGCGGGACTGGATTTCGCCGGTCCGGGTGTCCGTAAAAAAGCTGAGGGGCAGCATCTGGAGGTGACCATACAGTCGATCCCGCAGATCGCGCATGACCTGCTGGCCTATCTGATGGGTATAGAGGGTCTGGACGATACCCAACCCCCCGCTGATCACCGTGATGCCGACCATGGTGCCGGCGATCAGCCAAAGCAATCGGAGATTGGGTACACCCGTCGGCGGGAAGAGGGCCGAGTCAAACACCACCCGAATCAGTACGGGATTGACTACGCCCAGTCCGGCCGTTACCAGGATCAGCACACCGACACCGCTGACCTTGATCCAGTAAGGGTGAAACGTCCGGGCAATGCGCCGGACCAGACCCTGACGGATCGTGGTACCATCGGGTTCCTGGTGGCTGTCGTTCATTCTGATCCCTTCGGCACCCCACAGGGCTACGGACCGATGGCCCAGCATGCATCGTCATGGGCTTGCCGGCAGATCCGTCATGGGCCACAACAGATCGTCCGCGGCTCCCTTTTGTCTGTGGCCAAAGTCCTTTTCACCCATGTGGTTCCCGCCCACACAGTCGCATTGAGCATACTATCCCTTGCCGTCAACCCGCGTAAGACAGCGTACGGATCATCCGGCCGGATACGCATTGCGCCATGCCACACGTCGCAATACGATCAAATTCTGCCGGTCATACTGCCTGCCCTTACCTGCCACCCGGGACAGGGTCGCGTTGGCAACGGACAGCAGAATGGCCTGGTGCAGGCGGCGGAAGACACGGTGCGTGGGGTCTATGCGCAACCGGGCTGCGGCCATGGGATGTGCCGCCTGATCATGAGGGATACAAGGGTGCCATGCGGAACCTGCCGGGATGGGCGTGCATCCCTGGGGACCTTTTGCGGGACGCCCCCTATCCTGTCACGGGCAATACCCGGGTACGGGTCTGGACCGCAGGGCTCCCCAAGGGGTTACAGGGCACTACCCACCCGGCACACGGCAGGATGAGAGCAAACCCGCAGGCGTGCCACACTCGGGCATCCAGGCGGGGGAGTCTGTGCTTCCGCAGGCTTGACCGCTGACAGCGGGCAGGGAAGCCGGTATGTCCAAGGCGCAAAAAAAGGAGGCCCATGCAACATGAGCCTCCCAGGATAAATCACCACACGAAACCAAAAACCCTACATGGCACCGGCGCTGGCGTGTTTCACGCTCTTGAGCCGATGGCCCGCGGCAATCATGGCGTTGCCGACCCGCATGCGCACAGGGAACTTCCGGGTACGGGGCGCAGTCCGCTGCTCCGCCGGTTCACCGTATTCCTGCACCAATCTGGCATTGCGCATGGCCACCATCATCAGTCCCAAATAGTTGAGCTCGGTACTCATTCCTTTCCTTCCTTGCCCTCCAGGCACCCAGAGAGCTATGCCCTTGCAGGGACTCCCGGGGGGTTTCGCCCTGTCGGAAGGCCCTGTGAAATCAACGATAGCATTATGGGATGCTCCTGTGGGCTTTGCCGTGGCAAACGGGTATGAAACGCATGGCAAGTTCTGCCTTGCTGTACGAAATCTGTTTCATGGCGCCACAATTGCGGCTTGGGGCAGACCCTGTCCCAAGCCATGGCCTTGCCCCTGGAAGCAAGAGTCGCCTTTCCCTCCGCTTGCCCGTGTGCTGTCGCAAACCCGT
>CAXXOQ010000224.1:0-10229 GCA_963664185.2 Caldilineaceae bacterium
AGATCCTACCAACCCCGGGTCATGGTGGTCTTTCCCGACGAGGAAGAGGGTGTTGTGGATGTAGGACCCCAAACGTTTGCGCGGGCGACGTTGCGGCTGATCCAGCGCACGCCGCCAGAGCAAATCCCTGATCTGGTGGTCGTGAGCGATATCCAGGATCTGGATTTCGATCCGCATGTCGATCCCCGGGCCCCTGATGCGCTCGGGCATGGGGCTTCCATGGAGGCTTTCACCAGTCGTACCCGGGGCGCCGTAACTCCGCCCTGCCTTTTGCTGGCATTGCGGAAGCTGGTCGGGGAACTGTCGCAAGTGGGGATCAAGGTACGCGAAACAGGCCGCTACCTGAATCGGAGCGACGATGTGTCACTGGTTATGGCTACGCCCAACGTGGCCCATATCGGTTGCCCGGGAGCATTCACCCACTTCCAGGAGGTGCCGCGCACCCATGTGGCGGACATCATGCACCTGGCCAAGGCACTGGCTACCCTGTGGATGGTGGCCCAGGAGGCCGGATGGCGCGCCCTGTTCACCTGATTTTCGGGGCGCACAGCCCCCCAAGGCCAAGGGGAAATCATGATGGTTGAGACCGTGACAATCCAAAGCGACGCACCACAGGTGTTGATTCCTATCACCCAACAGGTACAGGCGGTGATTGACCGCCGGGGTCTGACCCATGGCCTATGTCTGGTGTTCTGTCCCCACACGACCGCCGGGATCACCCTGAATTCCCCCCTGGATCCGGCCACAGCCCAGGACCTGCGGGACGAGTTGCACCGCATCGTCCCCACCCGCACCGATTTCCGGCATCAGTTTGATACGCCGGCCGATGCAGCGGCGCATGTCAAGAGCGCGCTGGTTGGGCATTCGGTCACGATTCCTGTAGTTGAAGGCAAGTTGGCCCTGGGCTCCTCCCAGGGGATCCTGTTTTGCGAATTTGATGGTCCGCGCTCCAGGCACGTGACCGTAAGCTTGCTGGCAGACGCCGGAAATTGAACTCCTGTCATGTCTGTTGATTCCGTTGCGTACGTTTCCGTTACCAATGTCATCATTGACGACATTGTGCTCTGGAATGGGCGGACCATGATGGGAACCCTGGGCGGTTCCGGTACCCATGCCGTGATG
This sequence comes from Caldilineaceae bacterium, assembly GCA_963664185.2. Classification (GTDB taxonomy): domain Bacteria; phylum Chloroflexota; class Anaerolineae; order Caldilineales; family Caldilineaceae; genus Bin34. The sequence goes on from CAXXOQ010000224.1 coordinate 1,123, forward strand.
GGCATGCGTATCTGGCATCGGGGTCCCCATGGTCTGATTGCGTATCTGGGCCATGATCTCCCTCCTGCCATGCTGCAGGATCTGGACCGTCTGGGCGTGGACCGCCGAGGATTGGTGTATCGCAACGGCCTGCCCACGCCCCGCGCCTGGCAGCTGTTTGAGGAAGACGGACAGCGGACCGAGATTTTCCGGACTTCATTGGCCGAATTCCACCAGCAGCAGGTCGAATGGGAAGAGTTTCCCCAGGCCTTGCGGTCGGCAGCCGGATTTCATATCCAGCGTGGCCCGACCATCAGGGAAACCATACAATTGGTCGAGAGATTGCGGTCCGTCAATCCGGAGACATGCATTGTCTTTGAACCGCTTGATGATTTCCTCCATCTCCCGCCGGCCGAATGGCGCCCCCTGCTGCACCTTTGTGATGCCTTCCTGCCCAATTGGGATGAGGCTCACATTCTCACGCACCTGGCGTCGCCCCGGGACATGGCCCAGGTCCTGCAGACCTGGGGAGCCCGCCATGTGGTGATTCGCATGGGGGCCAAGGGAATCTGGGTCCACGGAGAAGACGGTGATGCCTGGCAGATTCCCGCTGTGCCTGTGCCCGTGGTGGATGTCACAGGGGCAGGGAATGCGTTTTGTGGCGGGATGCTGACCGGGCTGGGGGAGGGACTGGGGGTGTTGCAAGCGAGTCTGCGGGGTGTCGTCAGCGCCAGTTTCGCCATCGAGCAGTTTGGCGTGCCGGCGACTCTTGCTCACATACAGGCACAGGCCAGGCAACGTTTCGCCTGGGCTGCAGAGAATGCGCAAGGGGCCTAGCCTGCGGGCAAATCAGACTGCTGACGGATCCGGCTGGGCAACGGGTGATGGGGCCGGCACCGGGAAACCGGAAGTCCCACGATTCCCCACATCTCTTCACCGCATACTTGCCCATGTTCTGATTGCAAGTTTGTCCATTGTCGTATAATGTATACACACACGGAAGACGCAATGAATGTCTTGGGCATGCCCTGTGCATGGACTCAAGAGCGAGATATGGGTTAGCGAGGATTTCGGCTGACTGTTTGTTCCAAGGAAACAAGGAGAAACCTGATATGAGGATATGGAATGTATTGGTTGCATTGGTGTTGATCTGTGCCACCGTCCTGGTGTCCTGTACCGTGGCCCCTGTTCCTGCGGCCGCCCCGGCTGAGGGAGACGCGGATGAAGGCCCATCAGGGCCCGTCACCCTGCGTTTCCTGGCGCTGGCGGATGATGATCAATTGAATGCCTGGCGGGAGATCCTGGCCGAATTCCACCAACTTGAGGACGGCAAGTGGTCCTACGTGGAACTGGAATTCGAGACCGTGCCTTTCCGGGAACTGTTCCCCAAGATTGAGTCATCCGTGGCGGTGGGCCTGCCCTGGGATCTGTTCCAGGCCGATGGTCCTGATATGAAGCATTACGGTTTCAACCGTGTCATCATGCCTCTCACGGATCATTTCTCGGAAGAGGAAATGGCCCAGTGGTTCCCGCAATCGATTGAGGAAGGCAGCTTCCGGGACGAGTTCCTGGGACCGCCCATCATGCAGTCCTGCTCCCTGCTGATGTACAACAAGGATTACACGGATGCGGCCGGGATCATGCCGCCGGCGGGCATTGAGGATGCCTGGACGATGACCGAAGCGATGGCGGCCTGGGAAGATGCCACGGTCGACGAAAACGGCGACGGTGTGCCGGAAGTCTGGGGTGTGCGCTGGGGCCAGGGCACCTGGACCGGCGACTATGAGCACGGCATCTTCCGCCGTTCCAATGGGGAAATTGGCAGCCCTACCTACCAGGGTATGGGAGATGACGGTGTGACCTTCCGCGGTTACCTGGATACGGATGAAGCGATCGAAGCGATGCAGTTCTACCAGGATATCTACCTGAAGCACAAGGTTTCACCGGTCGAAGCCATTCCGGAGATCTTCGAGAGTGGCCAGTCGGCCTTCATGGTGACACCGGACAACCGGATTGGCGCCCTGAATCGCATCCACGGCGAAGGCAACTTCAATTGGGGTGTATCGGGCATTCCCTATTTCAAGACCCCCGTCTGCCATACGGGCAGCTGGCACTACGGCATTTCGCCCAATACGCAGCATTTTGAGGAAGCCCTGGCGTTTGTACGCTATGCCTCCAGTGATGATGGGGCCCGCATTTGGTACAAGCATGTCCGGCAGTTGCCCGCCAACATCGGCCTGTTCAATGAACTGGACGAGTACGGTGAAGACGGCAATCAGCGCATCTGGCTGGATGCCATGAACAACTTTGGCATTCCGCGCATTCAGACTCCGGGTTACACGGAGTATCAACAGTTGTTCGCGGAAGCCGCCGGCAATATTGCTATCGGGGCGGATCCGCGGGAGCAGTTGAGTGCAACCGCACGTCGCCTGGAAGGCCTGGTAGCCAAGTACACAGGCTGGAACAACTGATATTGGCTGCAGGTTGAAACTGTATTGACTTTGACCAAGGGTCTGTCCCGGTGACACGCGCTGGGACAGACCCTTGATGGATACTGTTATGCTGGCCTCATCTACTTCCGCATCGGCAAGGGGCTGGTCCCGCATCTGGAACAGGCGCAATCGCTACTATCTGGTGGCGTTCCTGTTTGTTTTGCCTGCTCTGGTCAATTTCACGGTTTTTCGCTATCTGCCGATTCTGGCCGCCATGCGGGCCAGCGTTTACCAGTACAGCCTGCTGGGTGGCTTCGGCGATTTCGTGGGGCTGGATCAGTATGTGGCCATTTTCGGTGACTCGTTTTTTCGCAATTCGCTTTGGGTCACCCTTAAGTTCACCCTTTACAAGGTGCCCCTGCAGGTCTTCTTTTCCCTGATCCTGGCCCTCTTCCTGGCCCGTGAGAATTTGGCCACGTCCTTCGTGCGCAGCGCGGTGTTTACGCCCGTCGTCACGTCGGTGATCGTGGTGTCCATCCTGTGGTCCATGATGTATCACTCCCAGTTGGGCTTGATCAACAGTCTGCTGTCGATCGTGGACATTCCCCCCCAGGCCTTTCTGTCCAATCCGCGCCGGGCCCTGCCGGCCCTGACGGCCATGATGATCTGGAAGGATGTGGGTTTCTCCATGATCATTCTCATGGCTGGCCTCAAGGGCATTCCGGTAGTCTACCGGGAAGCGGCCGTGGTGGATGGGGCCCGCCCGTGGGAAGTGCTGTGGCACATCACCCTGCCGCTGTTGCGCCGGGTCATGATGTTTGTGATCGTGACCCAAACCATTTTCTCCTTTCAGGTATTCGTGCCGGTCTATGCCATGACCCGGGGCGGACCGCTGGAAGCGACCAAGGCCGTGGTGTACTACATTTACCAGTACGGCTTTCTCTTCCAGGACATGGGAACCGCCAGTGCCATGTCCATTGTCACGTTGCTGATTCTGCTGATCGTCAGTGTGATTCAGATGCGCGTCTTTCGGTCTGACGTGGCCTATTGAGGAGACGGGTGGCCATGAGCCTGCTGGAAGACATTGGCGGCAACCTGCGTACGGCAGGAACGGAAACCGGGGAGGGATTTCTCACCGGAGGCAGGGGACGTTTCACCAAATTGGCCCTGGCGCTGCTGGTGGGACTGACGTATGTCATTCTCTTCCTGGGCTTCACGATTCCCTTCTTCTGGATGTTTTTCGGCAGCATCCGGGAAGAATCCGAAATCTTCGCCAATCTCTATCCCTTTTCCTGGAAGACCATCCTGCCCATCGAGTGGTCTCTGAAGAATTACCTGGACATTTTTGGGATATCGGATGATGGCCAGAAGTTCGGCTTGCAGTTCCAGCGTTTTCTGGGCAACAGTTTTGTGGTTTCCGCCGCCGTCGTGGCCAGTTCCCTGTTCTTCAACACTTTGGCGGCCTACTTCTTTGCCCGCCTGCGATTTCCCTTCAAGAACGTACTCCTGGTCTTCGTGATTGCCACGATGCTGGTGCCTTTTCAGGCCACCATCGTACCCCTGTACATTGTGGTCGACGCCCTGGGCCTGGAGAATTCCCTGAACGGGCTGATCTTTCCCTGGTACGCCAGTCCCTTTGTCATTTTCGCCCTCATGCAGTTCATGCGGGACATCCCGGTAGATCTGGATGAAGCGGCGGTCATGGACGGAGCCAATCTCTTTCACATCCTGTGGCGTATCATCGTGCCCCTGTCCATGCCCGGCATCATTACCATGGCCCTGCTGGAATTCCAGTTTATCTGGAATCTGTTCTATTGGCCCCTGATTGTCATCAGCTCCCCCAAGCTCCAGATGATTCAGGTGGCGATTGCGACGCAGACCACCCAAACCCAGATCTTCTGGGGGCGTACCTTCGCCGGTTCTGTGGTGGCATCGCTGCCGGTGATCATAATGTTCCTGTTCCTGCAGCGCTACTATGTGCAGGGCATTGCCCTCACGGGCCTGAAGGGATAGGGTTGCTGTCAGTCCTGGCGGCGTTCATTTCCCATCCTGAGAAACCATCATGTCCAGTCTCCCGCGCAAATTCATTTACGATACGGACCCCGGTGTGGATGATTCGATGGCATTTTTTCTGGCCATGGCTTCGCCGGAACTGGAACTCGTGGGCGTGACCACGGTCTTTGGCAATGGCGGCACGCGCGTTACGACAGAAAATGCCTTGCGTCTGGTGGAACGGGTGGAACGTACGGATATTCCCGTTGTACGCGGGGCGGAACGACCATTGCTTCATCCCTATTCCGGTCACGGTGCCATGGTGCATGGTGCGGATGGCCTGGGCAATTCCCAAATGCCGGCTCCGCAAGGCAGCCCCACGGCGGGACGGGCAGCGTCCTTCATCGTGGATACCGTGCTGGCGGCACCCGGAGAAGTGACACTGATTGCGGTGGGACCTCTAACCAACCTGGCACTGGCGGTCAGCCTGGAACCGGACATTGTCCCGGCGGTCAGGGAAGTTATCATCATGGGGGGTGCGGCAAATCGGGGTGGCAATGCGTCTCCGGTAGCGGAAGCCAACATACACAATGATTCCGCCGCCGCGAACATCGTGTTCCATGCGGGATGGCCCCTGACGATGGTGGGACTGGATGTCACGACGGCGACCATCATGTCCCCGGCGTATCTGGAGGAACTGGGACAGACAGGCAATGTCGCCACGGACTTTATCGCCAGGATTGTGCCTTTCTATCTCCAATTCCACCAGAAACAGGGGGTGGATGGCATTTTTGTACACGATTCTTCGGCCATCACCTACGCCCTTGACCCATCCGTTTTCCGGTCGGAGCAGGCCTATGTTGACGTTTGTGTAAGCCGGGATGGGCTGAACGGTCAGACCACCCCCGATTGGCGAGAACAGTGGCAGAAGCCGCCCAACGTCAATGTATGCCTGGGGGTAGACGATGCCCGCCTGAAGGATCTGTATCGGGAGCGCGTGCGCGCGGCGTGGGGTTAGTCCCAGGCGTGTCCCGTTCCGTATCTGTCTTCCCCCATAAGCAACCACACAGGAAAATACCCCGTTCATGAACCGACAGTCTTTGCATGATGGCATTCTGGGATCTTTGGCGACGGCGGGTCTGGGGGATGCCCTGGGCGCGGGTACAGAGCAGTGGACCATAGACGAGATCTATGCCGCGCATAACGGCCCCATACGGAAATTGATTGATCCTCCCCCTGATACATTCGCCGGGGCGGAAGGCAACCGGTGTGGCCAGATTACAGATGATACGAGCCAAATGTACTACCTGGCCGAAGATATCATTGCGGCAGACGGCGTGTTGGACGAGGAAGTGTGGCGTGCCTGCCTGTTGCGCTGGTCGGCAAATTCGCCGCATGTGGGCAATATGGGGCCCTCTACCCGTCCTGTGGTTGAGGCCTTGCGCCAGGGCGATGATCCTTACCGGGTAGGTGTGATAGGCACTTCGCAACGCCAGGTGGCCAGTATGGGCGCCACCAACGGCGCGGCCATGCGCGTAGCCCCGGCAGGCCTGATTCATCCTGGCGACCTGGAAGGGGCTTGCCAGGCGGCCCTGGCTACCTGTATTCCCACTCACAACACCAATGTGGCGATTGCCTCCGCCTGTGCCATCGCCAGCGGCTGTGCGGAAGCCCTTACGGACCATGCCGATCCATTCTCGGTGGTACAGGCTACGGTGCAGGGGGCCATGCGGGGTGAGGAGCTGGCACGGTTGCATCCCCATGCGCGAACCGTACCGGGACCTTCCATAGCCCGCCGGATCCGGCTGTCGGTGCAGCTTGCCCTGGCCGCTGACTCACTCCGCGAAGCTCTGGACGACATTGAGGCTTTGATCGGCAACTCGGTCATGGCCTGTGAGTCGGTGCCGGCGGCGGTGGGACTCTTCACCTATGCCCAGGGGGATCCCTGGGAAACGGTGGTGGCCGGGGCCAGTGTGGGCAACGACACCGATACGGTCGCCGCGATCGCAGGATCGCTGGCCGGTGCCCTGCGGGGATTCCGTGCCGTGCCGACGGACCCCTATGCACAATTTGCTGCCGCCAACCGTGACGAGCACAGCATTGAAGACATAGCGGACGGCCTTGTACAGATTGCCGCGAGGAATTTGACATGAAGCGCGTGATTATCGACTGCGATCCGGGACATGACGATGCCCTCGCCATTCTGCTGGCGGGGCAACACCTGGATATTCTGGGCATCACCACGGTAGCCGGCAACCAAACCCTGGAAAAGGTGACGGCCAATGCCCTCAAGATTGTGGAATTGATGGACCGAACCGACATTCCCGTTTACCGGGGGATGCATGTTCCCCTGCTCAGGGCGGCCGAGCATGCAGGCCATATCCATGGGGATACAGGCCTGGATGGTCCGGATTTCCCTGTACCCCAAAAGAAGATCGAGTCGCAGCATGCGGTGGAATACATCATTGAGACCCTCCTGGCGGAATCGGATGTGTGGCTGGTGCCGGTGGGGCCGCTGACCAACGTGGCGATGGCTTTTCGCCAATGTCCCGAGATTGTGTCGCGGGTAGCAGGGATCAGTTTGATGGGCGGGAGCGTGACATCGGGCAACTCGACCGCAACGGCAGAATTCAATATCTGGTTTGATGCCGAAGCGGCCCGCATTGTATTTGACAGCGGTGCACCCATCAAGATGTGCGGCCTCAACCTGACCCAGCAGGCCAATGCCACGGACAGGGAAATTGAGCGCATCCGGGGACTGGGCAATCGTGTAGGAGAGATGGTGGCAGATTTGCTGACGTTCTATCTGAATGCCGGGGCAAGCCGCTCCGGCATTCGCAAGGCTGCCTTGCATGATCCCTGCTCGGTGGCAGCCCTAATCCAGCCGGAACTGTTCCAATGGGAATCCATGCAAGTTTCAGTAGAGACTCGCGGTGAACTGACGTACGGCATGACCGTGTGCGATTACCGTCATCTGCGTGGCTTTGGCACTCCCGTACAGGACCGCGGCCCATTGCGCAGCGAGACCACCAATGCCGAAGTGGGTATGGAAATTGACGAAGCAGGTTTTCTGGACCTTCTGATCGATGCCTTGGGACGCTATTGATGGTATCCTGAATCAGGCAACGGTCCTTTACATGATGCCAGCGTTCAACTCCTGATCCGTGGGTGTTGCATGGCTTTGCAAGGATGTTCAGAGAAGATAGCCCATGGCCCAATTGGCAAATTACCCGGAGGAATCGTATTCTTGGCCCAGAATTGGGGGAAAGGTTGTGATGGACATCAAGCAAGCTGTCAGAATCGCCAAGGATCACATCTCCGAATTGTTTGGACCTGTAGCCAGCCTCAGATTGGAGGAAGTGTCTCTTGAACATGAATGATTCTTGGTATGTGACGATTAGTTTTGTGCGTCTGGAGCAGGAAGAACCTGCCTCACTGGGGTGACATACTGGAACCTGTTTCATTGCCGGGCAAAATTTGGAAACAGAGATTACAAGAGGGTGGAGATCGGACGATGCCACGGCGAGGGTCATGTCGATTGCCGTGCGAGAATTCAAGTGAGAAATGTCCTGCCTGATGCCAATTGGCTGGTGCTGTTCATTTTCCGAAAAACCAATAGGCAACTTGCCGGCAGACGCAAATGTATCCAGGCATTTGGCAAAGAAGATGAAGCTCTGCTCGTGAACTGGGTCAGAACCTTCCATGTATTATGGGTGACGTCCCATTGTCTGGCTGAAGCATCCAACCTCCTGAGACAACCCGGCGACAAACATGGAAGGAATGTCCTGTCTGCATTGTCCGCATTTTCCGAGTCCTTCAGGGACCCACATATTGGACAATGGTCATTGCTACCGGTTTGGCATCGCCGATACGTGCATTCATTCGCAAATCCCATGGGGGTTTCCTGTACTATCACCATGGACGCTGGTCTTTACCAGGCTATCCGTGATTTGGGCAGGCATGTCATCCCTTTCAATCATCACAGAGCAGTCCATCTGATACTATGATTCTTCTTCAAGGTTCAAAATGGTGATCTCACATGGGTGTGCCTGTCATTCTGGATGTAGACACTGGTGTCGATGATACGTTGGCGCTGTTGCTGGCTGCCCGGTCACCGGCACTGGAACTGGTAGGGGGTTACGTGTGTCACGGGCAATGTAACAGTGGACCAGGTGGTTCGCAATACCTTGCAGGTACTGGAAACAGCTGGTCGCGGGGACATCCCCGTAGCCATCGGCCGCCGCCAACCCCTTGCTGGAAAAGGTAGTCACTGCGGCCTATGTCCATGGGGAAGATGGACTGGGGGGGTTAAGCCGTACGCTGCCCATCGCGCAACGCAGTCCGGAAGACCTGCCTGCCGTGGATTTCCTGGCGAAAGCCCTTTTGGAAGCAGAGACTCCGATCACGCTGGTGCCCCTGGGACCTCTTTCCAACATCGCCATGCTGCTGCAGGAATATCCTCAGGTCAAGAGCCGCATTCAGGGCATTGTTCTGATGGGAGGTGCCTTCGGTATGGGCAATGCTTCGGCCGTTGCCGAGTTTAACATTCGCCAGGATCCGGAGGCCGCGGAAATTGTGTTGACCAGTGGTGTTGACATTGTGATGTATACCTGGGACGTATTCACGCAGGTCGTGTTTGGCCCGTCGGAAATCCAGGACTATGGCAACGGGCAGCGGCAAGTGTGGACAGCTGGCCGGCCAACT
>CAXXOQ010000225.1:0-4488 GCA_963664185.2 Caldilineaceae bacterium
GCGCAGGCCATGGGGAAGGTTCCATTGCGAGGACAGACGGCCGGTCGATTTTACCCCTGTCGGGAACCCGCACCCGCCCGGAGCAATCCCAGGCCCAGGCTTCTTCCGACGCACCGGACACGGGTAAGACTTTCGTGGTCAGGTGGTTCAGAACCGCCCGCGCAGGATCGCGGCGCACTCCCGTTGCTTGTCCGCGTTCGTCATGGGATCAGCCCTCGCGTGTCGCCCCACCGCAGGTTATGCGCCGTCCACCTCGATCAGGCGCAGGCACGGTCCCTCACCCGTCGGCTCCCCGGTGACCGGGTCCCGCGGATAGAGGTAGGGCGGCTGGGCCCACGTATCCTCCCGTTCCCAGTGCCGGGCCTTGATGGCCTCTTCCTGGTAGATCGCATAGCCGAGGTAGGTGGCCAGTGCCTGCGCCAGGGCACCGTGCAGCCTGTGTGCGGCCTGGCGGGTGCCGGTATGCCCCCACAGGGGATGCACCTCACAGACGAATTCCCCGGCGTCGTGCCGCGGCGTCATGTGGTTGGCGTTGCGGCAGCCCACATGCACCAGGGCCCCGTCCGCCGGCATGCCGGATTCCCAGGCCACGGTACGCGGGAAGTGCACGACGCCCTGGTGCAGCAGGGCCTCCCCATCATAGTCCGGGGGCGGGTCCTGCAGGATCACCGTGGCCTGCCGCAGGCCGTATAGCTGCGGACGCTTCCCCAAATGGGCGCGCAGGGCGTCGTAACAGGCATTCTCGTCGGCCACCGCCCAGTCCCACCGCGTGGATTGGTCCTCAAACACCAGCTCCCACTCGTAGTCGAGCCCGGGCACATCCCGTGGATAGGTACCCGGCGCCCGGTAGTCCGCGGCGGCGGACATCGCGCGGGGTGCCGCGTCCGGCACTGCCGGGACCGGGGTCTTGGGGGCGGCAGGCGCAACCGCACCGGTTGCCTCCGGCGCCGGCAGGGGCAACCGCCCGAAGATCGGGTCCAGCCCGTCGAACTCGCGCTCGAACCCGTCCACGAAGCGCCCGGCCGCATCTACCGGACACAGCGTATGGGGCGGCGGCGGAAACATGACCACCGGTTCACAGGAACGATACCCGGCCGCCACGTCCCCACCCCGCCGCCGCCGACCCGCCAGCGACAGGCGGAGCGCACCGGCACGGGCTTCCGCCCACAGAATCGTGTGCCGGAATTCCACCCGGTACCAGCGTTGCCCCTGGGCATCTTCATAGTACCCGGTCACGGGCACCGCCTGACCGCGGGTGGGGCGCTCCAGGATGGGACAGACGGTCCGGGGACACACGTGCAGGGCCACGGGGTGCGCGGCCGGGGGCACGAGCACATGGCCCAGGGAGAAGGGCACTGTGTCCCAGGGCACACCCCAGGGCGGCTCCACCCAGGGGATGGCGGCGCGGTCCCCCGTGATCCACTCTGCCGGCATCTGGCTCCACACATGGACCCGGCCCCAGGGCGCCAGGTCCACGTCAAGACGATACCAGGCCCAGATATCCGCCAGCCACACCCACGGCTGGGAGCCGGCCAGGTCCGGAGGCGCATGCCAGCGTCCGGTCACGGCCAATTCCGTGCCCGCTGGAGCCTGCCATATCGGCATCCCATACACCGCCGGGGGCTGGCTGTAGAACAGCCACGGATCCGGCAGATGCAGCCCGGCCCCCGGATCCGTGCGCCGGGCCTCCACAGCGACCGGCTGCGGCAGGGGCCCCGTGACCGCAGGAATGTCGCCGCCCACGCTCAGGCAGGCACCCAGACCCAGGGCCAGAAAGCACCCCAGGAGGGGGATCCACGGCCTCATGCCCTGGCCTCCGTTCCCGGTACCGGGTGGTATGCCGGCCGCAACGGGTTTGCGGCGTGGGGCATGGAGTCCCAGCGCGGTATCCCATGGGCCACCGAGGTATGGGAGACAGTGCAACAGTACGACCGGCACCATCGGCAACACGATGTCATGCATTCCTTGTGCATGGACTTCTCTTATGGTCCCTCTCTTTCTTCCCGGATCCCCCCATCTCACCGGGGGCTATGGACCAGGCCAGTCTGGCAACCAAAAAGGATCTTGCAACCAAAAAGGATCTTAAGGATCGCAAGCGGTATAGGGAAACCGCCCTGGTGGCAATACGTCAGGATAACACAGGACAGAACAAATGTATGGATAAAGACTGCTATCGCCCTGATGCCGCGGTGGTTTTCACTACGGGTCTCCGGGTTCTTGTCGTGTTCCGGCTATGGCCCTCCCCATAAATTCCGGTTGCGATGTCGCTGTTTACAAAACAGCGTGGCCGACAGGCCGTGGTCGCTCTGACGGCGCCGGTGTGGGCGTGCATCGCGCAACAGCGGTCCCCGGCACACGAGGACGGGCACGGCCGGATCAAGGCAGTCTCCTGTGCGGGGCCCATAACGAGGCACGGCACGGAGGGTCGGGAAGGAAAAAACGGGGGCAGGATGCGAACCTGCGCCTGCCGGTACTTCACACCCGCCGCGCTACTGCTGCGCCACCGCGGTGGCGGCGTCTGCTCTGGCCCCGGATGACGGACCTCGCCCCAGCCAGAGCCTGGGCGTACGGGCGACAGTCGGTGACCACCCAGTGATTTACTACTGTGGTGTTAGGGAACCCGGCATGTCACCCCTCAAGTACCCCCTAAGTACCCCCCAAGTCAGCGACCTCATCCGTTCCCTCAACGGTAAACGAACGCAACAGGAGATTCTTCTCGGTTTGAGGCTCAAGGATCAGAAGCACTTACGTACACAATACGTGCAGCTGGCTCTGGCTGAGGATCTCATTGAGATGACTTCCCGGATAGGCCCTGGCAGTAGCAAACAGAAATACCCGCTGACGGACAAAGGTCACGGGCTGCAACATCGTTGGATACAGACGCAATGAACCTTCTGTCCTGTACCGAGGACAACTGGGTCCAGCAGACCACGGCGGAATATCTTGAACTACAACGGGGCTGGCTGCCAATACATGGCGCACATCCAATTATCCAACGCGCGAATAGGGAAAGCGGTTCTGAATCTGATAATACAGGAAGTTCCCTTTGGATGATGCTTGCATCATATGACGACAAATATGTTCTGGAACCCCATAGTATTGATACACCCAGCCAGTTAGAAACTCAACTTCAAGAGTCTGAGTCTGCACATCATAACCGATTGCCCTAATACTTGATGATGATGCCGGATGCCTATGCATGATTTTCCTCACACTTCGGAGCCATCTCTGATCGGAGTCCGCTTGATCGGCAAAGTGTGCGCAACCGCGAGCGGACTTTGAACCCGCCACGACGCCACGCCTCGTTCATATCCCTCGTCACGTCTCGGCAAACGCCAATTGACACTGACAGCCGGATCCTTGCTTTGCGGCCTGTGTTCCCTGGGTGGAAGCGTGACGCGGCATCGCATGGGAAGTTTTGCTACTTCGCCCGTGACAATGGCTTCACCAGTGCTATGGTTTGGCGGCCTCCCCGGTTGCTGCCTGGCGGGCCAGATGCCGTCGGTAAGATGCCTCCACCCCTAACCAGATACTGGCGTCAAGCCCCAGGACCTTCTCGAATTGCAGGGCGGTTTTGGGTTCCAGCGGTGCCTTGCCGGCGATGATCTCACTTATGAGTTGAGACGAACGGCCACACCTGCGGGCGAACTCAGCCTGTGAGAATCCATGCACTTCAAGGTATTCCTCCAGGATCCAGCCTGGCGGCGCGGCATAATCGGGTGTCATCTGGTTGTGCATCACGTTTTTCTCCCTGTCTTCCCTGTATGTGTGTGTTCTCTATTTTCTTTATGATGATGGCCGTCACGTATTCTGGATCGACTCACGCCCAATCCCAAGATCTCCCATGGAGATACGATTGCCCTGAGAGTGCCGGAACCATAAGGAGAAGTCATGCCCCTATTCAGAAGGAAGCGCAAGGTCCGACGGGCCGCATCCGGGAATCAGTCATCTTTCGCAGGCCCATGGCGCGCGTGCCTGGACCGCAGGGATGTTCTGATTCTGGATACCGAAACCACAGGGCTGTCCCGACAGGCCGAGGTGATCGAGATCGCTGTAATGGACACCCTGGGCCAGGAGCGACTGCATTCGTTGATCCTGCCCCAGGGCCAGATAGACCATCAAGCCACCCACGTGCATGGCCATACCCGCAAGTCTCTGCGCCGCATGGCGGCCCCACCTTGGCCCCGGGTACATGATGCATGGTACGAACTCCTGGACCAGGCCGTCCTGCTGCTGGCCTACAATGTGGCCTTTGACCGGCGTATCCTGCAGCAGACCTGCCAGCGCTATGATCTTGCCTTTCCTGCTACCCCCTGGCGCTGTATCATGCGTGAGTATGCCCACCGCAACAGGAAGGTCAAGCTGGAGGAGGCTTGCCGGATTGAAGGCGTAGCTCGGCCCCAGTCACACCGTGCCCTGGACGATGTGCAAATGACCCTGGACTTGATGCGGTCTGTCGCAGCCCAGGAGTCGAACGGATGAGGCGGG
>CAXXOQ010000226.1:0-15082 GCA_963664185.2 Caldilineaceae bacterium
GAAACTCGTCTGCACCCGAATTGGCAAGGACGAGTTCCTGAAGGCGACCGACGATGTCTTCCCAGGCACATGCCTTGATCTGATGGTGCTTGGTCATGGCACGGCACTGCTTCTGAGAGCCTTGAGAATGCAGATGCCCTGTCGTTCAGGCGCTGATTGCGGCTCTTGATGGTGTGGCTTGCCCGAAGCTTTTGACAGCGACCCGAGTCGGGAGCTTTTCAGGGCCGGGAGTTGACGGGGAGGAGATGCGCTGCTTCGCTTATGCGCAATGCCAGTTCCCTGAAGCTGCGCTCGGCATCACGCGCAGAAACCGCGTGACTGCCGAGGGCGCCATCTGCCGGTGTCAGATCGAACATTGGCTTGCGCAACTCCCAGGCCATGGGCACGAGGCTGCGGTAATGCTTCATTACGGCCAGACAGTGTTCATCATGGGCCGGTGTTGTCGGCCGGATACCGGTTCTCTGTCCGGCCAGTTTCCGGTCGAATTCGGACGGTATGCGATTGAACCACCGGTCGCGCGGTTGGATGGGACGGCCCAGGCTGTACCCGGGTTTCTGTACAACGTACCCAAGCGGGGTGCATGTTGCCGCCGGGGAGGATTGACTCGTTGGCCGGAGTTTGGTTCAGCCGGTTGTTGTGCCAATGGACCTTGCGTCGTTTCCAGTCTTCACGCCACCGGTTGAGAGCCGAACCCAGGGTGCAGAGACTTCGAAAGGACTCCAGGTCCGCTCCCAGGGGGAACAATGACGTGATCGGATGCCACCAGTGCCGACCGGTTGATGGCGCCAAGGTTGGGGCCAACATCCATCAGGATGACCGATGCTTCCACGTGTGCGGCTCCTTGCTGCACCAGGCGATGGAATCCGGTCTGCATCCTGAGAGATCGACACAGGCCCGGGGAACTTTGTTCCTTGGGCCATTGTTCCGAGAGGGCGTCTTCAAGACCGGCCAATGCCAGATCACCCGGAACCAGAAACAGGTCGGCTGCAATCCGTTTTGGAACTGGTGGCCGCAGTTCCAGGGCATCCATCAACGGCCTGATGCACTGGAACACGGTTCCGCCGGCATCGGGGGCTGGAGTGTCCGGGTCCCACAGTTCCTCCAGGGATGCCTCGTTCAGGAACGAGGCTGTCAGATTGGCTTGTGGATTCAGGTCGCAGGCCAAGACCCGGTGTCCGATGCGCGACAACATCCAAGCCAGGTGATAAACCAGTGATGTCTTGCCAACGTCGGCTTTGTGGTTGAAGAATGTCAAGGTGGGGACGGGGATGAAGGTCGCTTGGGGTAGGCACCCGACCGCCTGTTGGATGCAGCACGCCTACAAGCTCAGGGGCAAATGGTACTCTGAGGCCGTCGGAAAGTCGGGGTCCGGGCATTCCTCTTCGGGATCCGGTTCCGGCGGCAGGCGCGGCACATAGGCGGCCAGATCCATGGGCAGGTCAATCCGCGGCAGCCACCGCCGAGCCATGGTTACGGAGCGTTCGCGGTAGTAACCTGCGGGGGCAACCGCATCCGGTTCGCTATTGGGTTCATCAATGTCTTGGGCAGCCACCACCGGTCGCATGAGGCCCTGGGCGTCCGGCTGTGCGGGCCACCGTGTACCGGCGTAGCGCACACGGTCACCGATTTCCGTGGTGTCGGCAACAAACACGTTACCGTAGAAGTCTTCCTCGGTTCCGGGATCCTCATACCAAACCCTCACCCTGACCTGGTTGGAATCGTCCTCACGGTCAAGGCCATGGTCAGAGCGTGGGCAAACCAGGTCCACAACGATCAGGTTGTCGGAACCGGACACCAAGGATCTATCCACGGAATACACGGCTTCCACCACACCCTCCAGCTCGACTTCCACGACCGGCACTTCCTCGTCTGAGTCTGCCCAGCCCAGGGGGTTTTCGCTGCGGTTGGGCTCCGACTGTGCTTGTGCGGTCATGATGCTGTTCCTGTGGTGGGTGCCTGTTAAGAATGCCTCATGACGGCCTGTAATGCTAGGTTCGAGACAGACACGTACACACCCGGGGCGCAACTCTGCCATTCCGCCCCAGCAAGTGCAAGTGCGCATTCGGCCCCACGCCTTCACCCGCACGAACCCCTATGCGTCCAAATTGCGGCCGGGCAGGAAGCAGGACATCATCCCCGCTTGGGCAACATGCTGCTCAGTGGCTGCGTGCGCCACCCTCCACTGACTGAAATTTGCATACAGGGCTGCAGTCTGTGGTATGCTTCGCTGTAGTTGAGGAGCGGGTGCGACAACACCCGTCCCTCCGGCAGACATGGCGAGGCAGAAGGCACCATGACTGACAATTCCAGTGTGACAGTCGTAAACAAGGTCCAGTGTGGCCGCCTTCGCCCTTGCCTTAGCACAAGGAAGGTGTGCGATGGTTGTGGGTTTGTGGAGTTTGGCTACCGTTCTGATCCTGTTGGGCAGCGCGGGTTGCCTGTATCAGGTGTGCAAGTCCCATGTGGAACACTGCCTGGAACAACGCAGTTTCAGCAGGTTTGCGTCATGGTACACGGTCTGGGCCGCCTCGTGGGTGGGGGTGATCATCCTTGTGCAGGCACGGATGCCTGACGGTTTGCCTTGGGACAAGACCTTGCTGACCGCCCTCCTGCTGGTGGTGCCGATAGTGGTGGTGCCGCTGTGGTCCTGGTCTTGGTGGCACCGGACTGGTCGCTGGGAGTGTGTACCCTCCGTCAAGGCGGTCTTGGCGGAATACAGGGAATTGCAAGCGTCCTACCCGCAGGAATACGGTGAAGTCAAGACAGAGTACCAAGCCGCACGGCACAAAGCCATTCGACAGGCGAAAGCGGAGGCCAATGGACGATCTCCCGACACCGGACCCGACGGGGACCGCGGCGGCGATGTACTGGTGCCTGCCATGAAGATGGGGGCGGTACTGTCCTCTGTCTGCATGGTTGTGGGGGTAGTGGACTTCCCCCATTCCGGTTTCAGCATGTTTGCCGCGGGCTGCCTGGTGTTGGCGGTGGTTTGCCTGTTGTTGATATGGCATGGGGTGCGCGATTTGAATCGCCGCCTGAGCGGTATCGAGAAGGACAAGCGCCCCGTACATCCCCGGCATCGCCTGGCCGCAGGCGGCGTGGCTGTCAGTGCCATGTCCGTCCTGGCAACCGCACTGGTCATGGTGTTCCATCCATTCACCGAAGTGGAGTCCGCCGCGGAACCCTTTGTGTACTTGGATGCCCACGCCGTTCCCCGCGAGCCCAACTACGTTCCCGTGCTGAACAGGCAAGTCAATGTCGTCTGGGAAGAATCCGGTTGGGACACAGATGGCATGGATGCACAGCACACCTCCGTTGCGGCACAAACTGCGGAACCCGTGGCGGCAGTCCTGGAACCCGACCTTGAACAGGGGGTGCAGGATGGCGCAGGCCGTGTTGACACTCATGCCCCCGATTTTGAGATAGGGGATGGCGCTGTTGATTCCGATGACCCTGAAGGCATTGTCCGGACTGCGATGAACGCGGTGGATCCGGAAGTGTTGAGGTGGGAAGCATCCATCGCTGCACTGCCGATGGACAAGCACCCCCTGCCTGCGATCCCCGACAGCGTTGAGGTTGCAATCCCGATCAGTGAACGGGCGGCCCGTTCCGGTCGTTGGTCGCTGGTGGTGCCCGACGAGTGGGAATTGGTATCCCGGTTGGTCCCCATGGGCTTCCGGCCCCTTGCGGCTGTGCCGGTCGTGGACGTTGAAGAAACGCCTGTCGTGTCCGCACAGGCTGCGGGGGAGACACTGGAGACCATTCCCTGCCGCGGAATCTCCGTGCTGCAGCCTGTGGCTCCAGCGGACACAGGTGACATCGCAGTTGACATGCCGGACAGCCAGCCGCCGGTAGCGGTGCCCGATCCGATTGCGCCCCTGTTCATGGACATGGGCTTGAACACTGTTCCGCCAGGTGTCAAGGGCAATCATCATCTGTGGATGGACGCAGATTGGGGCTTGCCCGTGCCCAAGCCCCCCAGCTCCGACGTTCAGGCCAAGACGACTGACCGGACGGAAGCAGTCACAGTGGAACGCGTGGAACGCGCAAGTGGATGGGCACCGCAGTTCGACATGACCTTACCCCCGATGGTGGATGCGTTGACCGTACCTCCCCCGGAATTGGACATGGATGATGGACCTGCGGATGCCACAGCCCAAAATCTTGCGGCGATGGCGATGGCCGCAAGTGTGTTCAAGGAGGAGGTTGCCGCCGCCATTACTGAGCCTGCGGAGATCATTCGGACGGATGCTGTCACCGTACATGCAGCACCGGCCCGGGACACGGTTGAAGCAATGATCGGTGCTGTGTTCGGCGCACGCCAATGGTCTGCCCCCGCCGGTTTCGAGAGGGACGAGGTCGGCCGCCGCTTGTGGCTGGGCAGTGTGGTCAAGGTGGTGGCTCGTGCGCCCGAAGGCAACGAGTGGTTGCAACTGGACACTGGACTGTGGGTGGATGCTGACCATGTCGTCAATGTGCCGGTGGATTTGCCGGTGGCATCCACCTCGGCATTCAAACGAATCGTCAAGGCGGCACCTGCGGCCATCGTCAAGATGCCCGTAGCCCCCGTTGCCGTTGTCCATTCGCCAGTCACCAACGCCACAACCCATGTGCGCACCGGTCCGGGAATGAACTTCGCCCTAGCCAGTTGGTTTGGTGTCGGCATGCCCGTCCAGCCAACGGCCCGCACCGAATCCGGGGACTGGCTGCAGTTGGACTCGGGGTTTTGGGTTCAGTCCAGCCTCATTGACCACATTCCCGACAACCTGCCGGTTGAAAATGTGTCAGTAATTCCGGCGGTGTTACTGAATGTGGAGCCAGTGCCACTGCAGAGAAAGGCGGTCGCCCCCGCAGTGGCCCCAAGCCCAGCGGTCAACACCAATTCCAACCTGCGGGCCGGTCCGGGAACGGAATATGCGATAACAGGTTGGCTGAACTCGGGGGCGGTAGTCACACCCGTTGCCCGCAACCATGCAGGCAATTGGCTGCTGCTGAACTCGGGGCATTGGATTTGGGGAGACTTGGTGGACCGCACACCTTCCGTACTGCCTCTGGCCGACTACATTCCGCCGGTGCCAGTGCGGATTGTACCTGCGCCAGCAGCTCCAATACAGGTGCCTGTTCCTGCGCCTGCGCCGCACCCCGCAACACAGGCTTACAGTTCGGGCCGGGTTCCGGCACCGCACCCGAATCAGCCAGCACGGCCTGCTGTGGGAACGGGTGTGGAGATTGCCTTGCCACAAGTTCACAGCACCAGCATGCCAGTGCTGGGCAGCAACCCCACTTGCGAGGATTTCAGCTCACGAGCACAGTACGAGGCTTTTTACGCCGGTCGTGCCAAGCCTCAGAGACACGACCGGGACAAGGATGGTTGGTACTGTGAAGACTTGGGGCCGCAGTAGTCGCACGCCCTCAATGTGAGCAGGTGTGGAAGCGTGCATGTCCGGGACAGCCCCACCCTCCCGGACATGCACGCTTTCACCATGTTGACCAAACGAGTCTGTTCAACATGGTATGTTTGGAAAAGAACCAAGCCAACTGCACAAAGGGCGGAATCATGGACAGTGTGAACTGGGGCAGGGTCGCAGCAGGGTTGTTTGTGATTTTGGTGATAGCGGTGGGCGCGAATCTGGTCCTGTGGCAGAGGACTAAGGACCCGTCCCCTGACGTTGCCACTCACGGGACGGGTCCGGTTCCCGTGGAAGTGGAACCGATACCGGATCAAGCCGCGCCGGTGGAATCGCCAGCCACCGGAACCGCCGACATCACCCCTGAGAATCCCGACGCTACCGTCCCTGTCACGGAGCCTGCACAACCACAGCCACCGGAACCGCCGGATACCCACGCTGCTGTTCAAACAGAAACATTGGGGGAGGTCGTCTACCACGCCCCCGGCACCTACGGGTCCGAAGTGGCAGGCCTGGATTACAGTTGGGAACTGCGGTTTGTCGACGAATCCGCACAGTGGGATTGGGGCATGGCGAATGCGGATGCCGCGAATGCTTGTCAGGACGCCCTGCGGGCCCACATGGGACAACGGCCACAGTGGTACGGCCTGCAGAAAGCCGACATGGTCCTGCATGACCCGCCATTCAACTTTGATCCGTTTGGCTCGCCCGTAAACGGGGAAGCTTTTGCCTACCCCTTGCCTGCGGATGCCACCATTCCGGATTCCGGGGCTGTGCATGTGAACTGCTTCAACACCCACCACATGACGGACCGCCACGACGACGGGGAATTTTCCTGTACGGTCTTGCCGCTGTGGGGACACGTTGGAACCGAACAGGCCGCCAGCAACTTGAGCGCGGCCCTGGGCATGGCCATGGCTACGATGTTGGCCTACGGCATCTACCAAGAGGAAGCCATCAAGTCACGGCATTGGCTGTTGGAAACAACCTGGGAACAACCGCCCTACCTGTTCCCGTACTACGCGGACACGAGCGTTCCTGCCGGGGAAGGGCCTTGTCGTCTGACACCCGCATCCTAGCCAGTTACAGCCAACACCGCCCTTTGCGCTTGGCGGTAGGCGCGCCGGTATTCCCTGCGGATGAGGTCCAACAGGCTTTGATGTTGCGCACAGTGAAGAGGCTGGTTTCCGTGGTCCTGCAACCCCTCTCCCACCAAGGGACTGGGTTGGCCTGAAGCATTTGGGTCCAGGCGTTCCACATTGCCCCGGCCTTGGCTGGAATCGAAGCTGTGTCGGACGCGGTAGAGGCGCGTCTGCGTTCCTTGTGGCTTTCCCGCATGCAGAAGGTGGCCGTCCGGTATCTTCAACACCACGACATCGCCATCCTCGTAGATTTGAGTTTTGAGCATAACCGCCAACAGGATCAACCGGGTTGGCCAGCGCAACATCGTACCTGGCCTAAAGCATGGCGCGCCCAAACGTTTCCAGGCCACGCTCTGTTTCGACCCGGTCGCGTTCATCGGCATCCTCAATGGCCGCTTCGCGGAGCAGGCCCTCGGCTTCCTGGAATGCTTCGGCCAGGGATGCGGCATGGATTTCCTCATCCCCCGTCAGAAAATCCGAGACAGGATCCGGCTCCAGCAACCAGCCCCCATCCTGGTCCACCACCCTGATCAAATGGGCGATGGGGTAGGGGTCAAAGCCCTCGTCACGGCTTTCGCACATGTGGACGGCGTAATCACCTTCGCCCTGGGAATTGAACATGAATTTGGGGTAGGTGGCGTTGTCAACCCTTGTCCCGCGACTCATGGTGGGGTGCCTCACGTTGGTGTGTGGATCTGGAACAGCCGGATTTTATCAGGTTTGCCCCGGGCCATGCGCTCCAACGCCCATAGGCCCGGCAACAAGCATCTGCCAGCAAGGATTCTACGTTCCCTGTGGTACCATTGCCCTTGCATGATCGCAAGGCAGGTGGTCAAACCTGCGGGGGAGGTTGATGTGATTTTCGACAACGTTTCTGTAGTGTTGCTCCTCCTAGCGGGTGTGGTACTCTCTGCCTTCGCCCTCACAGGTGCTGTCATGGACATTCCGAAGGTAGCCTACAACATGGCCCCCGTTGATTCCATAGGTACAGTACCGAACAAGAAACAAGAGCAGGCGTGCCTCAACACTCTAGGACAAGGTTCAGGCGTGCAGAATGTTCGGATGGTGTCAGGCATCGTAGTGTCGGACTGGCTTTACGGTGGCATTGGGATCGAAACTCCGACCCTGGACCTGGATCGCGACAAGGTAAACGTTCTGGTCGCAGTCCCCAACCATGACCAAAAGCTACTGGTGCACGGCATCCCCTCGAGCCCCGTCAATGAGGGAGACACGTTGAATTTGTGCGGAGCGTTTGGAGGCCCCACGTTCCTTTGGCCTCTCATCAGCTACCAGCATCCAACGTGGAGTCTTTTTGGGGGTGCAAGTGGCGGGCCGATATACGGCTCTCCCGCTCCTGTCCAGTACGAGAACGTGCTTTGGGTGTCAGGATCCACCACTCCGTAGGCACCCTGGTTACATCCATACGCTAGACTGGATGGACCAGCTTTTTTCTACTGAATGGTCTGGTGCCAAGCGGCGGGCAGGTTTACCGTCGCTTGGTTTTTAAGGCGACCCCGCCGGTTCCGCACTCCACAAGGGAATTCCACGGTGGCGCGACTATGATAGGATCCGCGCCACCGTTCCACAAACACACGTCCTTGAGGAGTGCGGCATGTCCCTTCGTTTTTGGCCGTCCGATGCCAACATGGAGATCGGGGAACCCTGCCCTGGCGACCAGGGCGAGGTTCAGTATCCGGTGTCTTTCAACGGACGTCCTGCGGGTGTGTTGTGGCAGGCACCTGCAGTGGCAGGGGTTGATGATCCTACCTGGGTGTACTCTCCCTACCGCCCGGCATTCTCGGACATGATTGCAGACGAGTGGGGTTTGGCCCGCTCCCTCACCTTTGAAGGTGC
This sequence comes from Caldilineaceae bacterium, assembly GCA_963664185.2. GTDB lineage: Bacteria > Chloroflexota > Anaerolineae > Caldilineales > Caldilineaceae > Bin34. Next base: position 8,405 of record CAXXOQ010000226.1, read on the forward strand.
CAAGGCCGAGGTCGCATGGATGCTGCAAGAGGGCTTCCTAAAGGAGTTCATAGCCCCCGACCCTGCCACATCCGTGATGATCCCCGATCCGAGATTGATCGTGGATCGGGACACCTTGAAAGAGCATCTGCTTGCTGAACTTGATTGCACCCTTGTCGTTGACGGCGGTGCAGAGCCCGCCCACCAATCCATGAGCTTCACTGTGGACGGTTCACTGCTGGACCGTGGGTTCAAAGAACGACTTCCTGAACTTTGGCAGAACCTGAATCCGGTCGCCAGCAGTCAGGAGGATGCCCTCACCCAAGTAGACAACGTGGACACATCCACACCTGCGCTTCTGCCGGTCATCAAACCGGTTTTCAGCTTGCATCAAACACGGTTCACGATACATGTACTCCCGCCATACCACACACTGGCAGACTATGTGCGGATCAAGGACTGGAGCCTGCTGAAAGGCCAAGGAGAGGTCATCACCGACTTCGACAGCTTTTTGGCCACCGCCCACCCCCAGACGAAAGAGCTGCGGGACATGGCCAACGATAACGTACCGGACGAGAAGGAACAGGTGCGGGCGACGGAATCGCCACCGTCGTTTGCGGGTGTTTTTTAGAGACCATCCAGGCTTGACAAACTCTCGTTTTCAGCAAGCGGGGGCTTGCTGTCTTTTTGCCTGCGCGGTCCGCAGTACATCAAGAATGCCTGCCATGCGTAACGCGCAGGCAGCCAGCAGGAACGGGGACGGCGACCTTGGGTTTCAGGCGACTGGTGTGTGTGCGGTCGGTTGGGGCGGGGTCAACCGGTTTCCGCGTGCGCAGGCTTGCCCGCCGCCATGAGCCGCCGGAGTTCGCCGTCCGTCGGTACGGGCAGATCGAGCATCAGGGGCCGCATCCGGAAGGGCGCGCCCTGGCCGCGGACATTGGTATAGCCCAGGCGGCACGCCATTTCGGTGCGAGGTATCGAGCCCAGGTAGCGTGACACTCCCTTGTCGTCGGCGGGACTCCCGGACAGGTGTGGCGTAATCGTCTCCTGGTCGGAGCGGTTCTTGGTCTGTGCGATCAGGACATTGTTCGATGATGTCACGATGCCTTCCGGCAGATTGCTCGGTTTCTGGGTAATCGCGTTCAGGAAGATGCCGTACTTGCGGCTGTCCCGCCACATGAACTCCCACTGCTCCGCAAGCACCGATTCCGGACGTTCGGCGGCCCCGCCGAAAATCTTGTCGGCACCCTCGAAAACGAGTTGCAGCGGGGCCGAGCCCGGCCGCTTCGCCTCGATGTACGCGAGTACGGCATCCTGGTGGAGCTGCCAGCCCGCCCAAGCCATGAGGTCCGCCGTGATCCAGGAATCCATGTGAAGCCCGCCCTCCACAATGACGACCCCGCCGGGATCCGGCACAATCTCGCAGATGTCGGGCACATCCGGTCCGGCGGTGAACATCTCCGCCGCCTGGCCCTGCACAAGCGTTTCCAAATGGGTGGTGATGCCCTGGAGGTAGCCCTGCTGATCAGAGCCGTTGGAAGGGCACTCGATGCGCTGGCGGACCGCATCGAGCAATTCCTGCAGCCCGACCGCGCGCGAGCGCAGGCGTCCGACCACCTGGCGGACATGGAACGGCAACTCGCCGATGGGAAAACCCGTACCCGCGGCGGACATGGCCTCCAGCTCGGCCGCCGCGGGTGCATAGCCGGTCGCCAGCTTGGCCTCCCACGCATCCTGTGCCGCCCGCACCTCGGCCTCGGAGTCCAGTTTCCACCAGCGCTCGTTGACGTAGGGCCGGGGGGCGCCCACCTGCACGCCCAGGGATCGGGCCTCATGGGGCGTATCCACGGGCGGCCCGCCGTACAGATTCTGGTTGCGGCGGCCCTCCTTGCACACCAGCGGGTCGTCGACCAGCACGCCCGCGCGAATGTAGCAGCCGTACAGCACGGCCCTCATCTCGGACACATGGTTCTCCCCGCCCATGCCCGCCATGGATGCGAATATCTCGCAGAACATCCGCCAGTGCACCTCGGGGTCGCAGCTGCGCCCGATCTGCAGAGGGTTCCAGCGCAGCGGTGGCGCGGCAGGGCCGGACAGTGTCCACACCCGCACGCGGCCTTCCAGGCCTGGCGCGTGCACAAGCCTGCGCCAGTTGTGCTGGTGGTCGAACACGACGGTGCGCATCCCCCACTTGCGGGTGCTCTCGTACACCAACCTTTGCATGGCGACGGTCTTGCCGAAGCCGGTGTCGCCGGTGGCCAACGTGTGGAAATGGCGGTCGCGCGACAGGGTGATGGGCTTGTCGGTTCCCCTGCCGTCATCTGGATCAATGAAGTGGCCCAGCAGGACGTCGCCCTGTCCATGGATCGCGGGGCCGGACTCGCCCTTGAATATGGCGGGTTGCGGTATCGACGGTACGGCACGGGGCGTGGTTTCGGATGACAGGGACATGGGGCGTGGGTGTTCCTGTAGTTTCGGATATTGGCGAAAACCGCCGACTGTATTATATGCGGACGGCCAGGATCACCCTGCAGGCTTTGTGGATACTACACTCCTGCAGGGTGACGAGTTCAAGTTTGTTCAGCGAAAGTGTTGGTTTGGCCTACCCGCGGTGGAGCTGCGATAGCAGGGGGAAAACCTGTCCATCCGGAACGGGCTAGCCAACGGGATCGCCACAGTTCGAACCGGACGGAGCCGAGATGTTGGAGAAGGTGGAGGCTGGCCCCATGGTGCCCCCGTGGCCAATGGCGCGGATGCGATAGGTGTAGGTCTTGCCTTCTTCCATGCAGTTGGGGTTGTTCGTAGTGCTGCCGCCCCATGTAATGTGGTAGCGGGTATGGGTAGTGCGAGCACCAGTGGGTGACGGCATGGACTTCCAAGTGCTGGTACCGTTTTCCTTACGCCATACTACGTAGCCGTAGACCGCGCCCTTGCGCGGGTGCTTCCAGTCCAGAACTGTTCCCGGGAAGCCTGCGATACTGGTGACTGTCGGGGAGCGCAGCTTCGTTACACTGCGCGGATTGCTCGGCGAGCCCAAACTGCCCACAATGCCGGAGACATACACGGCGGGCCCTACTGAGGATCCGCTACGGGCCTGCACTTTCCAGTGGGCTTCGTTGCCCTTGGAGACCTCAGCGTACTTGAGAGTGGGGTCCGGAGGCGGGAAAATGTAGGTGATGGTGTCATGGGTTTGGCTGGTGGACCCAAAACTTTCCCATCCATAGACCCACACCCCATCACTGTTCAGGCGGCGGGTCCAAACGGAAACGGTGTAGGTGTCCGCATTCGTGGCGGCGTTCCACTCAAACCGCACGGCGCGCGGACTGGTTCCGTAGTCGTAGTAGCCCAGGTTCGTTACCGGGCCAACGGACGTGGCGGCTGCCGGTGCGGCGAAGGCCAGCAAGGCGGCCAGGGCCAGCAGGATCAGAATGATCAGAGGGGCAGCGAAGCCACCGGTCAACGAGCGTTGCATGGCGTTCTCCAACAGGGTGTTGATGATTCGTGACGTGGCATCGCCTCAATATAACACTCAGCGCAAAATGACTGCAACAGTTCGTTTCAGCTGTCCGAAGTAAAGGGATCCACTTTGTTCATATCCATGCGCCAGTCGAACACATGCCGTTGTTCAATGGGATCCCCAAACAGCTTCCGTTCACCCAACAGGAACCAGGATTGTCTGCCGACCAAGGGATGCCATTGCACAATCCCTGCAGACGGAACACCACACACCACCAAAGCCGAACCTGCTTCCACAGCATGGGGCCTGCCGGACAACAGAATGGGGGTGCTGTGTCCCGGTACATGCAGGGGCACAGGTGTGGTTACGGATTTCCGGTACCATCCCTTCCCGAACCACTGGCCGGGTGATTCCGGTGGTTCCTGAACAAACCCGGCAATGATGCGTACCGGCTGATCGTCGTTGGGGTACAACAACGCTTGGATGCAACTGCGTTCCAAGCCACTCTGGAACACCTTTTGGTGGGCCAGGAACGGATTGACCAGAAGTGCGCCCACAACGAGCACCACAGCTGCGCTGGTAAGGGCCACCGGAATGTATTTGCTCATGGGTACCAAGGAATCTCTGTTTTTCCGAGGGGCAAGGCGTGTTGCAGTGTTGCAGCCGAAAGGTAGATCGGGGCCCACTGCAACACCAGCAACAGGCTCTCGCCCACGACAGCCTGAAGTCTAGCAGAAACAAAACGGGGTTTTCAGGCCGGGTGGGGCGCAGCCCTGATTACGCGGATTTCCGTCGTTCCGCAAAGTGTCGTTTCAGAAGGGTGTCGCCGATGTCAGCAGGTCTACCCCCTTCCTTCCGCACCCATTCTTCCAGAAGGCACCGCACTGCGTCATCCACATCAATGTGCGGTGGTGCATGCAGGGAACCCCACATTGGAACCCACCCGGAATCCCGCTTGGATTCGGAATCTCCTTCCAGGTAGTAGAGCGTGTCTTGCCGCGGGCGGGACCATGACAAGTAGGGGAGTCCGCGGACCTCGACCACGCGGATTCTACCCCGGTCTCCGGATGGCATGATCCGCACTTTGCAGCCAACATGTACCAGTTGGTACGAATGGTGCATGGCCCTGTACCAACCTCGTAGCGTATAGCCTTTCAGTGCCACATGGAACCAAAGGTTGAACAACACAAACCCAATGGCGATCACAGTGAGGACTACGACTTCCACAAGCATGAGATACCCTCCATGCGGGGTGTGCGGCCACCAGCCCAACCCTGGCGGGCGTTTTCGTTCAACATTCCTCACCGGGTACCGGCACATCCCGAAAAGCGATGCCCAGAGCCACTGCCTGTGCATGCACCCAGGCAGTGGGGCCACCCTCGTCGTTGTAGCGCTTGTTGTGCCTGCGGACATATCGCCGCCGCACGGGCCGGCCCTCGGCTTCCATGCGTTTCTGGTGCAGGCATGACCAACAATAAAGTCGCCCGTTGTTGGCTCGTCCGTGACGTCGTTTGTTGGAACAGCCGGGAGTATGGCAAAGCAACTCGCCCTCATAGACTTTCGGGTGTTGGTCCAAGGTGCCGGCACGACTGGCGCGCATGTAGCAGGCACTGACCAGGCCACGCCCGCTGATGCTGCCATGCCGCCCACAGCCGCAAGCGCAGTATCCTCTCTTTCGAGGGGGCATGGGGCGAAACCCCACCACAACCCATTACGCATTGCTGCCTGACTGAACATCGTGCCCGCCAAGCAGCCGGAGGCACTGGGTGCCCCCCCACAGGGGAATGGCTGCGAAAGCGTCCATGATGTTCTGAGGCAACACGCCATCCAACATCATATCGGCAGCCAGGTTGATCAGGGCCTGGGCGTGCGTGCATTCACTTTCCCCCTCAATGTTTGAGGCAGGAAACACCGTAGACACTGACATGGCACTTGAATCTTCCGGGTCCAGCAACCCTGCGGGTGTGTCCGCAACCCTGCAGATTCCTCTCGGATGGGCAGGATCGCTAGGTTCCCAACCGATGTGGTACTTGGTAGCGTGGGGGCCGTGTTCCATGTTGACGCTCCTAGAAGTTTGAGGTTGGAGTCGAGGCTGGCGGTAGCCTATCACGAACCTATCACAAAAGCGCATGCACAGGTCAGGCTTCACGTGCATTTGAAGTTGCCTGCGGAGCAGGAACGGTTTGCAACCTACCGCGTTTGGCCGCTGCCCGCGCCCTGTACACGGTAGGTTCGGAACATCCAGCCCAGCGTGCCAACTCGGCTGCTGTCATGTCGGGATTCTGTTCCTGCATGTCCATGATGCATCGATACAGCTTCAGGGATCGCATCTTGCGCTTGGCGCCCGAGGCCCGGCCAGCCTCTGCGAAAACACTAGACGGCATTGCAGGTACAACCGTACGTTGTCAAGGAGGGCTGGCGGAGGCGTCACTCCATCCAAGCGTTCGCATCCGCTATTTCATGCTCCAGGGTGCAATGGGCGCAACAGTCAATGTCCTGATCGAGTTCACTGGCACACTCCATGCACACTGGCACATCCTCGTAGCATTCCAGGCATCGCACGGTTTCCGTGGACTCCTCGGAACTCAAGGTCCGGCCGCATTCATCGCAGAGTTCGGTGTTCATAGGTCTTGCTCCTGAAATGCTTCACCCAGCCATTACTACCGAATGACTCTCAATGAGGATTGCCTAATCGTACCAGACCACACCCCTTGTTGACCTGATTGCCAAGATCGTCCCAGGCAGGAAGACAGAGGAACGGCCGCTGTGGGCCCACCACATAGCGGCCAGCTGTTCTGGTATCCCCGGTGTGTGGCAGATGAGATTGCTGCCGTCGTAGGCATTGGGAAAGGCTTCCAGGGTCTTCCCGTGATCGTTCCCTGCCGCCCATGGCCGCACGCACCATGGGCCTGTCGTCTTGGGGGCGACAGGGTAAAAACATGGCCTGCTTGGGTCAACGCTTCATGCAACCAGGGGCCTCGCAAGCCTGTCCTGTATTTGCCTAGCCACTGTGTGCGACTGAGTGAATGTCAGGCAAGCATGCTGCAGGGAGGTGGGCACCCGGTCCATCAGGCCTGCAAAGGGATGCCGGCGCCGCCGGACACACTCCACCATCAAGTCATGGGCACGGGCAGGCCCTATCCGACAGAAGAGCTGGCGGGCTTCGCGGTAAATGCGCGAGTTCGGCACATCCGGCACATACCCAAACGCTTCCTGGACCGCCGCACAGAACTCGGATTGCC
>CAXXOQ010000227.1:0-2942 GCA_963664185.2 Caldilineaceae bacterium
GCCATCCCCACCCGCGAAATTCCGCTGTGGCCGGATGACGCCACGATGCAGGTCAATACGCTACGGCAGAACTGCCATGATTACGGCATTACGCTGTGGGACATTGAGGGCACCGTGCAGGGCATCGTGCACGTGGTGGCGCCCGAAATGGGAGTCACACAGCCGGGGATGACCATTGTGTGTGGGGACAGCCATACCAGCACCCATGGTGCCTTCGGCGCACTGGCCTTTGGCATTGGTACCAGTGAAGTTGGGCATGTGCTGGCCAGTCAGTGCCTGCTGCAGAACAAACCCAGGACCTACGCGGTCAATGTGGAAGGGGAACTCGGGTTCGGCGTGACCGCCAAGGACCTCATTCTGGCCGTTATCGCCAAGATTGGCGCCAGCGGCGGGGCCGGTCACGTGTTTGAGTACCGGGGCAGCACGATCCGCAGCCTGAGTATGGCCAACCGCATGACCATTTGCAACATGAGCATCGAGGGCGGGGCCCGGGCCGGTCTGATAGCCCCGGACGAGACGACCCTGGCCTACCTGAAGGATCGCCCCTTCGCCCCCGCCGGAGCGCAATGGGATGCGATGGTCCAGGCGTGGGGTGGCCTGGCTACCGATGACGATGCCGAATTTGATCAGGCCGTGGACCTGGATGCCGGACAACTGGAGCCCATGGTGACCTACGGCACCAATCCGGGCATGGGGGTAGGCGTCACCGGGTCGGTACCGCGGCTGGAGGATCTGGAGAGTGCCCAGCAGCGGCGCGATCTGGTCCAGGCGCTGGATTACATGGGCCTGCAGGCGGGCCAGCCGATGGAAGGCCAACCGGTGGACATCGTGTTCATTGGTTCCTGTACCAATAGCCGCCTGGAGGATTTGCGGGCGGCCGCGGATGTGGTCAAGGGCAAACGGGTGGCGGACAATGTGGAGGCACTGGTGGTGCCAGGGTCCAAGTCGGTCAAGGCCCGGGCCGAGGCCGAAGGGCTGGATCAGGTCTTTACTGCCGCAGGCTTTGACTGGCGGGGCGCGGGATGCTCCATGTGTCTGGCCATGAATGATGACAAGGCCGGTGCGGGCAAGTATGTGGCCAGCACCAGCAATCGTAATTTCCAGGGCCGTCAGGGACCTGGCTCACGCAGTCTGCTGATGAGTCCCATCATGGCCGCAGCCGCGGCCGTAAATGGGTGCGTGGTGGATGTGCGTTCCATGTTGGCATAGCCACAGAATACAGAGGTACCGAGGACATTCTTTATGCAACCGTTTACGACTGTAGCCTCAACGGCTGTTCCGCTGCGCGCGGAAAACGTCGATACCGACCAGATTATTCCCGCCCGCTTTCTGACCGCCGTCACCCAGGAAGGCATGGGGGATGGATTGTTTGCCGCCTGGCGCTACCAGGCCGACGGCAGCCCCAATCCGGATTTCGTCCTGAATGACACCCGTTACGCCGGTGCCACACTGCTGGTGGGCGGGGCCAATTTCGGCAGTGGTTCGTCCCGGGAGCATGCGGTGTGGGCCCTGGCGCAATATGGTTTCAAGGCGGTGATTGCGCCCAGCTTCGCCGACATTTTCTACAACAACTCCCTCAAGAACGGCCTCCTGCCGATTGTGCTGCCCCAGGAAGTGATCGAGACCCTCTGGAGCGTGATCGAGGAAGAGCCCCAAACCCAGATCCGTGTCGATCTGCAGACGCAGACGGTCACCTTGCCGGATGGGCAAAGCCACAGCTTCCCCATTGACCCGTTCCGCAAACGCTGCCTGTTGCAGGGCCTGGATGACATGGGCTATCTCCTGGCCCAGGAAGAGGCCATTCAGGCCTTCGAACTGGCCCAGGCCACCACCTGACCCTTGCCTGTTTTGACATAATGGAGAACCTCATGGTTACCGCACAGGATGCACAGGCTTTTGCCGAACAGGGTTGGCTGATGGTGCCGGCCCTGTACAGCCAGACGGAAGTTGCCTTCTATCAGGAACATTACATGCATATGCATGCCCAGCGGACCGAGAGTCTGGGCTGGGAAGAACTGGATCGCGAGGCCGATGATCCGCTCCTGCGCTTTCCGCGCATGGGCATGATGCACCGCTGGGACCGGCTTTCGGCCGAATGGCTGGTGGACCCCCGGCTCAATGCCATCCTGACCGCCCTGCTGGCGCGGGAGCCCTATGCGGTGCAGACCATGATCTATTTCAAGCCGCCCGGCGCGCGCGGCCAGGCCCTGCACCAGGATCAATACTATTTGCAGGTGCAGCCGGGTACCTGCGTGGCGGCCTGGCTGGCGCTGGATGACTGTGATGAGGAAAACGGGTGCCTGCAAATCGTGCCGGGAACCCAGGATACCCCGGTGCTGTGTCCGAAGGAAGCCGATGTCGCTGTCAGCTTTACGGATGTCACGGTTCCCCTGCCGGATTCCCTGCAGCCGATTCCCGTGCCCATGCAGGCGGGCGATGTGCTGTTCTTCAATGGCCAGCTGGTGCATGGCAGTTTCCCCAATCAGACATCGCATCGCTTTCGGCGTTCCCTGATCGCCCACTACATTGTGGGTGAGGCCGAACAGGTGAGTCGCTACTACCATCCTGTATTGCGCATGAACGGGGAACCCATCGCCATGGGGGTCAACACAGATGGGGGGCCCTGCGGCACATGGGTGGAAGCTGAACCCCCGTCGGTGGAACTTACAGGACAGGTGTCGGCCTACAAGAAGGTGCAAGCAACATGAAAGCCCATATTGCGATCCTGCCGGGGGATGGCATTGGCCCGGAAGTAGCCGCCGAAGCCGTCAAAATTCTGCGTACCGTGGCCGAGTGCCGGGACCATGAATTCGCGTTCACCGAGCATCCCATGGGCGGCAACGCCATTGATACGCTGGGAACCAGTTTGCCTGCCTCCACGGTGGAAGCCTGCCGCGCCGCGGATGCCGTGTTTATGGGGGCGGTGGGAGGTCCCAAGTGGG
>CAXXOQ010000228.1:0-2574 GCA_963664185.2 Caldilineaceae bacterium
CCGAGGACCATGCTGTCATCGTTCAGGACATGAACATGGTCCGCAGCGAGGGATCTGAACTCATCCAGCAGGGACAGGGTCATGGTGGTAGAACTCGTGGTTGCCGGGCACGTAGATGACCGGCCGGTCGGGAAACCGTTCCCGGGCCCAGTGCAGGGCCCTGCATGCCCACCCCGATATCTCCGGCCAGGACGATGACTTCGGCCTCCGTCGGCCGGGGCCGGAAATCCTCGAACTCGATATGCAGGTCGCTCAGGAGCAGGATTTTCATCTGGATGGCAAGCGAGGTCAGCTCGGCTCGATCCGGGCAATATGGCGTCCGACGGCCATCCAGGCCCCGAGGATGCCCAGGCCGATGCTGGTTGCAACCAGGCCCAGGACCTGCCCGGCATCCGGCATGATCAGTTCGAAATCACTGTTGTACAGGGTAACCAGGTGCTGCGCGGGCTGCTCGATGACCAGCAGTGTCGTATAAACCAGCACCAGTGCCAGCACGCCGCCCAGCAGCCCGTACCACATGCCGCCGTAGAGGAAAGGCCTGCGGATAAAACGGTTGGTCGCACCGATCAGCTTGGTGACCTCGATTTCATCCCGCCGGTTTTCAATGTCCAGCCGGATGCTGTTGCCGACCACGAGCAGTACCGAGATGCCCAGCAGGATACCGATCATCATGATGGCACGCTGGACGATATCGGCTATCCCCTGCAGGCGCTGCAGCCACTGCATGTCGAACTGGATCTGTTCAACACCCGGATACGCGCTGAACTCCACCCGCAGCCGGCTCAGTATTCCCGGGGCCCTGGCCGTCTCGAAAGGAGTCAGGATCAGGGTGGGGGGCAGTGGATTGTTTTCAAGCCCGTCGATCAGGTAGTCCAGTTCGCTGAGTTCGCGAAACTCCTCCAGCGCCTGGTCGGCAGACACGAATTCGACCGACTCGATTTCTTCCAGGCCACTCAGGCGGGCACGCAGTTTCCCGATTTCTTCCACGGGCATGTGCAGGTCCAGGAACAGCGTGATCTGTCCGGAATCATCCCACTTGTGGGTGACGACACGCAGGTTGTCGAGCAGTATGAGCATGCTGGCCGGCAGAGCCAGTGCGACGGCAATCATGAGTATGGTCAGCGTCGAGGCAAAAGGCTGCCGGCACAGCTTGCCAAGGCTGAATACCAGGCTGCGCAGATGATCGCGTACATGCGCCTTCAGGCGCGTCATCCGGTTTGGTTTCCTCAGGGGCTTGAGTTGCCTGGTTTTTACCATGATGGCGTGCAGGCTAACGAATCAGGCGAGTGGCCCGCTGCCTTCGGAACTGCGTCCGTCCCGCAGGCGGACGATGCGTTTGCGCATCCTTGAAATCAGGCTCAGGTCATGGCTGGCGACCAGCACGGTTACACCTACCTGGTTGAATTCGGAGAAGAGATGCATGATTTCCGCCGAGAGCTGCGGATCGAGGTTGCCGGTCGGTTCGTCGGCCAGCAGGATGGCTGGCTTGTTGACCACGGCGCGCGCGATTCCAACACGCTGCTGTTCCCCTCCGGACAGGGTGATCGGCAGGCTGTGTTCCTTGTTCAGCAGGGACACCTTGTCCAGCGCGGCGCGTACCCGGCGCCGGATGTCTGTCTGTGCGTAGCCGGCAATCTGCAGGGGCAGTGACACGTTCTCGAAGACATTGCGGTCGTAGAGCAGGTGGTGGTCCTGGAAAACGATTCCCATGAAGCGCCGCAAGTTGGGCACCTTGTGTTTCGGGATGTGCGTGATATTACGCTGGTTGATGAAAATCTGTCCGTGCGTGGGTCGTTCAATGGCGGCCACGAGTTTGAGCAGGGTGCTTTTCCCGGCACCGGACGGGCCGGTGAGGAACACCATCTCGCCGCGCTCCAGGGCGAGGTTCAGGCCTGACAGGGCTTCCTGGTTGCCCGGGTAACGCTTGGTGACATTCTGCAGTTCGATCATGTTCCTGGGCCGGGGCTGGCCTGGACCTGCAGCAGCGCTTCCGCGTAATGGTAGGCATCGAACACCCGCAGGTCATCCACGCCTTCCCCGATTCCGATAAAGCGGATGGGAATCCCCAGCCTGTCAGCGATGGCGATCACCGTACCTCCCTTGGCCGTACCGTCGAGCTTGGTGATGCACAGGCCGGTTACTTCAAGCGCCTGGTGAAAGCCCATGGCCTGTTTCAGGGCATTCTGTCCGGTGCCGGCTTCCAGCACAAGCAGGATTTCATGCGGGGCACTGGACTCGATTTTCTGCATGGCCCGCTTGATCTTGAGCAGTTCATCCATCAGGTTCTGCTGGGTGTGCAGGCGGCCGGCCGTGTCGGCAATCAGGACGTCGATGTTGCGCGACATTGCGGATTGGTAGGCATCGAAGACGACGGCTGCGCTGTCCGCCCCGCTTCGCTGTGCCACGACCGGGGCACCGATTTTCTCCCCCCAGGACTGCAGCTGCTCGACCGCGGCGGCCCGGAAGGTATCCCCGGCAGCCAGCATGACCGTGCGGTCTTCTGCAATCAGACGGCGCGCGATTTTCCCGATGGTAGTGGTTTTTCCGGCGCCGTTGATGCCTACCACCAGGATG
>CAXXOQ010000229.1:0-5707 GCA_963664185.2 Caldilineaceae bacterium
GACCATATGGGCCAGAATCACGCATTGGGTCAGACGGTTGCGACTGCCGTTCAGGAGATAGCGGGACATGGTCTCGCTGTCCCCCAGCGCCGTCAACAGGGCTACAGGCTCCCCGATCCGAGGCCGCAATTCCATCCCCCCCAGCACAGCCATGCGTTCCCCCAAGGCCTCCAGCATGGCCGTCGTAACCTGCTCAATCGTGGTATAGCCGCCGCTGACGGCACGAAAGTCCGTGAAGGTATGGGGTCCCTGCTCTACCTGTACACGAAGTGTGTCCAGCAGTTCATATTCCTCATTCAGGCGCAGGAGATTGGCCAGTTCCTGCATGCGTTCCAAATCACTGAGAGCGATCTCGGGGGTAATCACCGTGACATGGGCATGCAACAGTTCATGCACCTGCAGGACCCAATGTGCCAGCAGATACACCTCAGATTCCGGACCATGATCCAGGTTGATGCGCGCAATCACCCGCTTCAAAGTCTCCGCCCGGTCAGGGGAGTACTGGTCTGTCGGTATCATGCGCGCCCGCAGGCTCGCCACCAGGCGGTCCAGGCCGATGGTGATGACCTCATGGAAGTTGGAATGCATTGCCACCAATGAGTATGTTTCGCTGGAATCCGTCAAGGAACAGGCAACACGCGGCCGGACGGCTGGGCCTGGGGAGCCCAGAACGTCAACAGGCATCCATGTTGCCCCAATTGTAGGTTATACACAGCCAAGGCAATTAACGCAGACGATACCGGATCATACCGCATCCAAATCTCCAGGCCACTTAGTCAAACCGATTCAGATCCAGCCGGATTGGTTCCCAGCCGGTCGTTTCCCCCTGGATCATCCGGGCCACAATCTCCCCGGTCACGGGTCCCAGGGTCATGCCGATCTTGTTGTGCCCCGTGGCAATCAGCAGATTGGCATACTGCGGGCTCCAGGTGATCACGGGCACGCCATCCGGGGTCATGGGCCGCCAGCCGCGCCAGATCTCCAGCGCGCCGGCCCGCGGATCCAGGCCCAGGAAGGTCTGGGTGGCCGCGGCCATCCTCTCGGCCCGATCCACATACAGGCTGTCATCCAGGCCGGTAAATTCCAGGGTGCCGGCGACCCGCAGCCAGTCTCCCATCGGATTCACGGACACGCCCGGTTCATTCAGGGACAATGCCATATTCGGGAAATCGGCGGGCCGCGGCACGGTATAGCTGTAGCCCTTGGCCGGTTCCACGGGAATATCCAGGCCCCAGGCCTGGCCCAAACGGCCGGACCAGGCGCCGGTCGCCATCACCACCTGCTGGCACGCCACCGTTCCCCGGGTGGTATGCACGGTCCGGATCCGGTCCCCGTCCGCCTCCCACTGGAGCACCTCGGTCTGTTCCCAGAACCGGGCGCCCCGCAACCGGGCCTGGTCCGCCAGGCCCTGCACAAAGGCGGCCGGGGCAATACAGGCATCCCCCGGATACAGCACGCCGCCCCGCACCGCTTCGGTAATGGCCGGCATCAGTTCCTGCACCCCTTGCCGATCCAGGATCACGGCGTCGGCCCCAATGCCCCTGTGCTGCAGGGCATGCCGCATGTCCTGCCGAAAGCCGGCCGGCGTCGTGCTCAGATGCAGGACCCCGCGGGTGCCGAAGGCACAGTCCAGGGCCAGGGACGTCACCAGCTCCCGGTACAGATCCACACTGCGGGCGGACAGACGTTGCAACGCCTCCAGCGAGCGCTGGTAACGCGGCGGATCGGAAGCCCGCAGAAAGCGGGCCAGCCAGCGCCAGAAACGGGGTTCGCAGGAGGGAGGCATGAAAGTGGGAGCGGTCCGATCCGTCATCCACTTCCACAAGTCCTGCGCGACGCCCGGATACCCGAGTGGAGTCCAGGAACTGGGCACGATCAGACCGGCATTGCCATGGGAAGCACCGGCACAGATGCCCCCCCGGTCCACCACCAGGGGGGCGTATCCCGCCTCCACCAGGAAATGGGTGGCACAGACGCCGATGACACCCGCACCGATTACCAGGATGTCGCACTGTTGGGTCATAGGCGCTCAGGTGGTACCGCAGAGTTCAGGAGGGGAAGTTCCGTTCTGGTGCGAACGGGGTCCGGGTCACGGCATGGACCGTCATACCCGTACTTCCTGCAGAGTATTCTATACTATGACGAAAGTAGCCTCTAGCAGACACTCCCTTCCTGAGGGCCAGTACCATTTTGCCGGTGACGGGCAAGGCAGAATCTGCGGTTTTGACCCGCCATCCGGCGAATGAGGTTACAGGAATCCGACAATCAGGCTGGGACATGCACCCCGCGAATCCCGGCCGGCACCGAACACCTGGAAGTGGGCTGGAGCGCATGAAACCCCGATTCCAAGACTGGATCCTGGCGTATGCCAGCTGGGTCGTGCTGTTCCTGCTGGGTCTCTGGCTGGTCTTTCTGTTGCAGCGGAACATCGTTGAGGACCTGTTTTTCAATCGGGTGAATCCCTGGCAGTTGCGAGGCCTCGGCCAGTGGTCGGTGTATGTATTCGGGGCCATATGGCTGGTCTACGTGTTCCTGATAGAGGGCTACCTCCGCCAGGGGCTGTTGCAGGGCAACCTGTACCGGCGCCTCGTGAAGGCTGGCGTCCCCATGCTCGCGTTGATTGGCCTGTCCTGGCTGGTGAACCTGTTGACATAGGCCTGTCCACGGCAGGCGAAACTGGATTGAGGAGACTTGCGCGTGTCAGAAAACGGCACAGTTATGGATACGGCTACCCAGGAGGCGCCCCTGCTGGATGTCGTGGATCTGAAAAAACATTTCCCCATCAAGCGGGGGATGCTCGCCAAGACGGTGGGCAGCATCAAGGCCGTGGATGGCGTAAGTTTCTATATACGTCCGGGCGAAACCCTGGGCCTGGTCGGTGAATCGGGCTGTGGCAAGACGACGACCGGCCGGGTCATTATGCGGGCCTATGATGTCACGGAAGGCGACATCTGGCTCCAGCGTTCCGATCAGGAACGCCTGAACATCGCGACCCTGTCCCGTGCCGATCTCAAGAGCCTCCGGCGCGACATGCAGATGGTGTTCCAGGATCCCTATTCCTCGCTCAATCCCCGCATGAACCTGTTGCAGAACGTGGGGGAGCCCCTGCTCGTCAATGGTGTGGCGTCCGGCAATGAACTGGAAGACCGGGTCGCGGAACTCCTGCGCGTCGTGGGTCTGCGTCCGGAATACCTGAACCGCTATCCGCACGCTTTCAGCGGTGGCCAGCGCCAGCGCATCGGCATCGCCCGGGCGTTGGCGCTCAACCCCCAGTTGATCGTGCTGGATGAACCGGTGTCCGCCCTGGATGTCTCGGTCCAGGCCCAGATCCTGAACCTGCTCCAGGACCTGCAGGCCCAGTTTGGCCTCACCTATCTCTTTATTGCCCACGATCTCAGCGTGGTGGAACACATCAGCGATCGCGTCGCCGTCATGTATGTGGGCATGCTGGTGGAGAACGCGCACACCGAGGATCTGTTCACCAACCCCAAACATCCCTACACCGAAGCACTGCTGGCATCCGTGCCCAAACCGGATCCCCGGGATCGGACCGCCCCCATTGTACTGGAAGGCGATGTCGCGGATCCGTCCAATCCTCCCACCGGCTGCTATTTCCATCCGCGCTGCCGGTACAACGACAACGACCGCTGCGTGCAGGAAACACCGGTTCTGGAACAGGTAGGCCAGGGCCACTTCGTACGCTGCCACTATGCATCGGAATTGACTCTGCAGGGCGTGGAGGCCTAGGTAGAACTCATGGCACGTCACCCGCTGTCACAGTCACCGTCCCTGGGGACGGCGTCCTTCATCGACCTGACCCTGGCGGCCACGCCGCAGGTCGCGGAACTGTCCCGCCCCCCGCGGGTGGCGTTGCTGTTTCCGCCCAACTGGACCCCCACCATGCCCCATCTGGCCCTGCCCTCCCTGACGGCCTATCTGCGGCGTGAGGGGGTGGAGGTCATGCAGCGGGATCTGAACATCGAGGTCTTTGACGAGATCCTGACGCAAGACCACCTGGAGCGGATGCTGCACCTGATCCAGGAGCGGTTTGGATCTTCCCGGAGCCGGCGGCGCATCACGGGCCCCTATCCGCCGGCGGAGACCGTGGCCTGGGCCTTGCAGCAGGGCCCCGCGCTGGCGGCCCAGGTGGAAACGGCCAAGGATATAGTACGCAGTCCGGCCTTCTATGACGGTCCAGTGGGCTTTGCACATTTCCAGATCCTGGCCGCCGGCCTGGAAATCGCCTCCCTGCCCTACTTTCCGGCGCACCTGCATCTGCAAAGTTACGAAGCCGCGGGTCCTGTTGACAGCAGTGAATTCCTGCTGCACGGTGTGGCCGATGGGCGCCACAACATGTTCCTGGACGTCTACCGCAAGATCCTGATGCCGGACCTGGTGGATTTCGCACCGGATCTGGTCGGCATTTCGATTCCTTCCATGCCCCAGGTCCTGGCGGCCTTCACGCTGGCCCATCTGGTACGCGAAGCCAAGCTGGACTGCCACATCACGGTAGGGGGGCCGCATGTCAGCATGCTGCATGACGTCTTGCCGGAACGGCCATCCGTCTTCCGCCTGATTGACAGTGCCGTCGTCTATGACGGGGAAACTTCCCTGTTGCAGCTGGCCTGTGCCCAGGTGTCCGGGGCGTCCCTGGCCGACATCCCCAACCTGATTTACCGCACTGACTCCGGTATCCACACCAATCCGCGCAAGGAACCGGAGAAAATCAAGAACCTGCCGCTGCCCGATTTCGACGGGTTTCCGCTCTCCCGTTACCTGGCCCCTGAACTGACCCTGCCCCTGATGACGGCCCGCGGCTGCTATTTTGGGCAATGCGCCTTTTGCAATGTGGGCTATGGCGAACCGGAATCCTTCAGCCAGCTCCGGGCCCGGCAACTGGCAGACCAGATGTACGCCCTGCGCGACAAGTATGGGGCGCGGCACATCTTCTTTGCCGACGAGGCCATTACGCCCCGCAACCTGCGGGATCTCTCGGCGCTCCTGCGCGAGGATGCCGAACCCATGCACTGGGGGGGCTGTGTCCGGTTTGAGAAGGTGATAGACAAGCCCCTGCTGGAAAACATGCAGGCGGGCGGGTGCCGCATGATTCTCTTTGGTCTGGAGAGTGCGTCCCAGGCCATCATCGATCACATGATCAAGGGTACCCAGCTGGAGCACATGAGCCGTATCCTGCGCGAGAGCGGCGCAGCCGGCATCTGGAACCACACCTTCTTTTTCTTTGGCTTCCCCGGCGAGACCCTGGAAGATGCCCAGGAGACTGTCAATTTCCTCTTCGCCCACCGGGACTGCATCCATTCCGCCGCCATGGGCACCTTTCTCATGGAACGTCTGTCCCCGGCGTACCGCTATCCGGAATCGTTTGGCATCACCCGCATCATTCATCCCCCCGATCGCGATCTGGCCATCTACTTTCCCTACGAGGTCGCCTCCGGCATGGACGAAGACACCGCCGAACTGGTGCATGACCGTTTCCTGGATTCGCTGCCGGACAAGCCCTACCCCCATTTCTACGTCAGTGATGTCTACCGCTTCCTCTACGCGAGCCATCTCACCACCGAGGGTCTGGTACATCCCCCGTGGCTCATGCCCACGACCCCGGCCTGATTCTTCCGCCCCAGTTTCCTTTGCCCGGTGCATACCATGGCCAGCACGGCCCAATTGCGTCAGCAAGCCATTCAACAGTACA
>CAXXOQ010000230.1:0-11250 GCA_963664185.2 Caldilineaceae bacterium
TCCGGCAACGGGTCATCCTTGTGCAGCCCTTCGGGCAGGCGGTGGCCGTAGAGCACCCGTTCGCCCTGCGCGTAACGCTTCCACAGCGAGGTGTCGGTCACGCCGGTGATATACCCGCGGACCACCACCTCCACCCGGATGGGTGTGCAGGGATGCACCACCATGACATTGGGATCCGGTAGCGCCACGAGGTGGGTGGACATTACATCGTGCAGAGCCTGGGCCCAGAAGGCCGTCAGCTGGTTCAGGATCTGGCCGCGCACGGGCACCGTCCCCAGCACGACATCAAACGCGGAGACCCGATCCGTGGTAACCACCACCAGAAATTCTTCCAGGGCATAGATTTCCCGGACTTTGCCGGTATAGATGTGTTCCAGATGGGGCGCGGAGGCAAGGGCAAGGGAACCAAAAGGGTGCTGCAGGGCGTTTGCCAGGAACGTGCGGTCAATCATTGCAGGACCTCTACAAACGCTTCAAACAGGCGCAGCCCCATGGTACGGGACGGCTGCTGGGGCAAGGGACTGTGGCGGGGCAACACATGGTCCTCGGGATGGGGCATGAGCCCCACGATGGAGCCGTCGGGACTGGCCAGTCCCGCTATGTCTGCCACGGAGCCATTGGGATTGGCGGGATACGCACCACCCACCGGTTGGCCCTGTGCATCCACATACCGGAAGGCAATCTGGTTGGTGGCCTGCAGTTGCCGCAGCGTATCGGCCCCCCGGACCCGCAAACGTCCTTCCCCGTGGGCTACGGGACAGAAAATGGGACCCTGCAGCAGGTGCAGCCAGGGGGCGCTGCAGTGGCGGTTGACCTCCAGGTACACCCAGCGACATTCAAACCGGCCCTTCTGGTTGTGGGTCAGGGTCAGACGCCGCTTCACGGTGGCTTCGCCTTCCAACAGGCCCGCCTTGACCAGTGTCTGAAAACCGTTGCAGATACCCAGGATTTTCCCACCCCCATGGACAAAGCCGCGAAGCGTGTCCTGGAACCAGGTGCGCAGGGCCAGAGCCTGCAGCACCCCCGCCCCCAAGGCATCGCCATAACTGAACCCCCCCGGCAGCAGCAGGGCCTGATACCCCGCCAGAGGCTCTGTCTCGTGCCGGAGCTGCCGTATGTGGTGAATGTCAGCCTCTGCCCCGGCCAGCTGACAGGCGCGTTGGGTTTCGGCATCCCGGTTGGTGCCGGAGGCATGGAGGATCAGGATGCGCGGTGTTGCCATGTCAGTCCTGTGCTCCCTGCCAATGCTGGACCACTTGGGACAGCGGCAGATCCACCAATACGGTGCCGTTGTGTTCGATCCGGAAATGGTCTCCCCCTACCTGCCCCAAACGGAACAGGGGCCAAGCGGTCACGGATCGCAGCAGATCGTCCGCTGTCCGGGGATCCACTTCCAGCAGGATACGACCGTTGCTTTCACTGAAGAGCGCGTGGCCGGCATCCGGATGTACGTCCTGCAGGTCCACCTGTACGCCCAGGCGTCCGGCCAGGGCCATTTCCGCCAGGGCCACGGCCAGTCCGCCTTCGCTGGCGTCATGGGCACTGCGAATCGCACCGTCCCGGATACGGGCGTGCAACCAGTGATAGCGCTCCCGAAACTGTGACTGGATAACAGGCGATGTACCACCCGCCCGCGCGGCAAGATAGTGCAGCAGGGATCCACCCAACTCGGAGCGGGTGTCCCCCAGCACCAGAATGACCGATCCGGCCATTTTGAAGTGCGAGGTCATGCAATGCTGCACATCCTGTACCATGCCGATGGCCGAGATGAGCAGAGCCCCGGGAATGGGGGTGCCGTCGTATTCGTTGTACAGACTGTCCTTGCCGGAAATGAAAGGGGCCTGCAACGCAATGGCTGCATCATGGCAGCCCTGGCAGGCCCGCACCAGCGCCCCCAGCCGATCCGGCAGGGTGGGATTGCCCCAGCAGAAATTGTCCAGCAGGGCTATGCGCGCGGGGTCCGCGCCACAGCACACCAGATTGCGGACGGCTTCATCCACGACGGAAACAGCCATGGCATAGGGATCATGCAATCCCATTACCGGATTGATGCCCTGGCTTACCGCTATCGCGGATCCCGTCGGCCACGCTTCCAGCGGTTCGAATACGACGCCATCCGCGGGTCCGTCCAGGGCGGGCCCGGTCAGGGGACGGACCAGGGTTCCGCCGCGCACCTCGTGATCGTAGGTGCGAATCACGGCCTCTTTGCTGGCCACGGAGGGATAGGCCAGAAGCGCCAACAGGGTTTCATTCCAATTGCCTGTGGGTGGGGTGGACAGCGCCGTGGTGGTAACGGCGGGTTCCCTGTGCACGGCCTGCAGGACGGGACGGGGCCAACCGTGATGCAGAAAATCCATCTCCAGTTCGCCTACCGTCTGTTTGCCGTAACGGACACGCAGCTTGTGATCCCCTGTGAAGGAACCCAGCACACTGACCTCCACATCCCAGAGATCCGCCAGGGCCCGGAGGCGGGACAACCGGGACTCCGGCACGGCCAGCACCATGCGTTCCTGGGCTTCGGAAAGCCACAGCTCCCACGGTGTGAGATCCGGATATTTCACCTTGATCTGAGCCAGATCCACCTCAACGCCCAGGGTCTCCCCCATCTCGCCCACCGCAGAGGAAAACCCCCCGGCACCGCAGTCGGTGATGGCCGTGTAGAGATGTTCCTCCCGTGCCCTGGTCACCAGCTCAATCAGGCCTTTCTCCAGGATGGGATCCCCGATTTGCACCGCGCTGCCCAGGGTCTCCTGGGTGTCCTGCTCCAGTTCTGCTGAGGAAAACGTGGCGCCGTGCAAACCATCCAGACCGGTCCTGCCCCCCAGCGCCACCACCAGATCCCCTGCCTGCGGCGAGGTGGGATGGGCACCATGGGGGACAACGCCAATGCAGCCGCAGTACACCAGGGGATTGGTGACATAGCCCGGATCGTAAATGATGGCGCCGCTCAGGGTAGGCAGTCCCAGCTTGTTGCCATAGTCGCCGATCCCCGCCACGACCCCCTGCTGGATCCGGCGGGGATGCAGAATACCGGCGGGCACTTCGTCGGCGGGCAGGTCGGCCGGTCCAAAGCACAGGACATCCGTCAGGGCTACCGGGCGGGCAGACACCCCCAGAATATCCCTTACGACACCCCCCACACCGGTGTGCGCGCCGCCAAAGGGATCCAGCGCCGAGGGATGATTGTGGGTTTCCACCTTGAAGGCCACATCCAGGTCCGGCGTGAAGCGGATGACCCCGGCATCGTCTGCAAATACCGATACCAGCCAGTCTTTGGCGACATGGTCGTTGACGCCGCGGATATACGTATGGAACAAACCATCGATGGTCAGTTGCTCCCGCGTCCGGCCCTGGGCATCTTCATGGGTGAAGTCAATGCGGGCCTTGAAGGTTTTGTGCTGGCAATGTTCGGACCAGGTCTGGGCCAGACTTTCCAGTTCCACATCGGTCGGTTCCCGTTCGTAGCGCCGAAATGCGCGCTGGATGCTTTGCATTTCCGGCAGACTCAGGGACAGAACCCGGTCCCGGCTGGTCTGGATCAGTTCTCCATCCGTCAGTTCCAGCAAGGGAACTTCCTCGGCCACGGGGGAAGTCTCGGCCTCATATCCGAAGTGGGGTTGCAGTGTATCCAGGGTATAGCGTTCGGTGGTAGTATTGCACAGCACGTTTTGCGCAATCTGATGCAGGTCGGCCGGCGTCAGGTCTCCCTGGAATTCATAGCGCATGGCGCGGACTACCTCGCAGACGGGGAAGTGCAGGCGCACAAGACTGGCTTCCAGGGCACGTGCTTCCGTGTCGGTCACACCGCGTTTGCGGGTGGTTTCCACGGCCCCGGCGGCATGGAAGTCCCCGATGTCTTCACCCCGAGACCAGACAGCCTTTTGGGTTACCGGGTCCTGGATCACGTGTTGGCACAACTGCCGCACCTGATCATCGGCCAGCTCGCCCGCAAAAAAGTACAGGGTGACCACTTCGCAACCCGCAACTCGCTCCATGCCCATGAAAGGCAATTGTTCGAGGACCGCACGGGCCAGGTGTGCCTGTCCTCCCCGTATTTCCAGGCGGATCATGTTGACAGTGCTACCAGAAATCAGGGAATGTCTCTCGGCATGCGATCCCAGCCAGCAACCGGGGCAGGACCGAAGATTCTACCGATGGCTGACGCATGGACTGGCCGACGACGGATCTTGTACGCAGGTTGGCGATGCCGGCCATGTGGGTCCAGTCTCATGACGGGGTCAGCTGGCTGTCCTGTGGCCGCATGGCACGATGCGAGCGAAGTACTGTCATAGACGTAACAGGATCCAGGGACCCGGATCGTGGGATACACGCCCTGGGTCGAGATGGCGGTTGGTGGAGGGAACAGGGCTGCATCGGATGCTTGCCGGCAGGCAACCTGCGTTCGGCATAGGCTGTCGCCGGGCACAGGTGCCTCATGCAGTCGGTCAGATACCCACCAGACAGGTGTCAACGTCATACCATTGCGGTCCGGTCGCGGTGTGACAGGGCCGTATGCACCCCCGTTGGCATAGCGCTACAATGCAGTGGCATGCTGACCAAGGACGGCGGTAGCCTTGCAGGAAGGTACATAATGGCTCATGCACCCTAATTCTACATCAGGTGTCAGCCGGAGTTGCGAAACGGACGGCTATGTGTCAGTCCGGCATGACCTGCAGTCCGGGCCCCTTGGGTGGGAACACCTCAGGATTCCGCAATCTCCCGCAACATGGGGCGGATGATTCTCTGGGGTGAGGCAACCCCAAGACAACCTCGCCCATGACAGGAGCATCCCGGCACCAGAGAGTCCCGGCGCGCCCGCCCAAAGAGCGTGGTCGCCAATGCCAGACCGGCCATGGCAAGAGCGTGAGGATTCACATGGGTCAGGGCATCGGGCAAAGCCTGCAATGGAGCAATCACGCTGCCCGTGCGGGTTGATGATCCCAATACCATCGGGGGTTGGGGTGATCATCAAGACGCATCCCAAGGCTGTGAAAAGGCCCGCGCAACGGGTAGGGGGTATAGGCAATATTTTGCCCGAACTTCAACCATCCGAAGACAATCGGGATAGTACCGGCCAGCATGGCGATGGTCCGAGCTTCTGCAAGACTTGTGGCGTACTCGGCCACGACAGCGGCCATGACGGCAGTTAATTCTACAGTTGTAATTTAATAATCGTCGGTTATTCGTGTTGTTCGGTGGGAGCTTGAAACCTGGAATCGGATCTGAATGCCGGAAAAGCAGAAATGACTTCCCTATGACAAGTGTTGCTGATACCGTCTCTTTCCGTTCCGAATCTAAAATTACAACTGTAGTATTAAGAGAATATTGGGACCGCGCATCATGGCATTCACGCCGCCGAAGATCGAGGTGAACAGGGATACGGCAATGGCCCCGTACAATCCCGCTATGAAACCCAATCCGGATATAGCGCCATAGCCCTATGGCAACCGGGAATTGGGCCCCTGCGCCTGTATTGTCGCAACCAAACCCGTAACCGAAGACACCAGGACAATGGAAGCACGAAGCGGAACAAGGACAATGGAGACGCACTTCTGTCTTTGCTCCACCCGGTTTGGCTGTGCTTTTCCCCGTGTCCTCGGGAGCTCTGCCAACACCGGCAAGAGCCCCAAGCTTGAATCAATGCGGAGACCGGATCCTCCGGCCGGCGTCATCGCAGGATTCGCGCGTGGGCGACGTAAGCGCAACCCGACAGATGCCCAGGCTGTGGCTTCATGCATCATCACGCACCAACAATGCAAGCAGTCGCTTTGCCCCGTTGTGCAACCCATGCCAGCTCTCGCGCCATTGCATCCCCCTTCGCCAATTCTGTTATGCTTACGTAAGTCCTGATCCCAGAGAGTTGCATCCCGGTTACCCTCTGGCCCTGTGTACAGGTTCCCATGCAGTTGCCCCTGTGGGTATGACCGCTGACTCACGTCCCCATATCATTCTGATCATTACCGATCAGCAACGTTTCGACACCATTGCTGCGTTGGGCTTTCCGTTCATGGATACCCCCAACCTCGATCGCCTGGTGCAGGAAGGCACCGTTTTCACGCACAGCTTCATCACCGCGCCTTCCTGCGCCCCCTCGCGCGCCAGCCTCTTCACGGGCCACTTTCCCCATACCACAGGCATCTACCGCAACGCGGATCTCTGGCAACACAGTTGGATAGAGGATCTGGCGGACAGCGGGTATACCTGTATCAACATCGGCAAGATGCATACCTATCCCTACAATACTCCCCTGGGCTTTCATGAGCGGTACGTGGTCGAGAACAAGGATCGGTTTCTGGAGGAACGCTACTACTTTGATGAATGGGACAAGGCCTTGCATGCCCGGGGCTTGACCAAGCAACAACGCATTCTCTACCGGCAACGTCCGGATTACGCGGAACGTCTGGGGGCCTTTGAATGGGAATTGCCGGAGGATATGCATTCCGACATGTTTGTCGGCCACCTGGCCACCTGGTGGCTGGATAGCAAACCAGCCCCCCAAAGTCCCCTGTTCATGGAAATTGGTTTTCCGGGCCCTCACCCTCCCTACGATCCCACGCCGGCGTATGCGGCCCCCTACATGGACAAGGATCTGCCCCTGGCGGCGGTAATCCAGAAGGATCTGGACAGTCAGCCACCACCCTTGCGCGCAATGCGGATACACAATACCGAGGTGGATCACGATTCTGTCGTGCACATCGTGGATGCCCCGCAGGCACTGCGCCATCGCCAGCGCGCCTATTACCTGGCCAATGTCACCATGATTGACCATGCGGTGGGCGAAATCCTGCAGGCCCTGGATCGCAACGGATACCTGGACAATGCCGTGGTCATTTTCACGTCAGACCATGGGGATTGCCTGGGCGATCATGGCCACAGCCAGAAATGGACCATGTATGACATCATTACCCGCATGCCCCTGATTGTGTGGTCTCCGAACCACATCCCGGGAGGCCGGCAACTGGATGGCCTGTGCCAGCAAATGGACATCGGTCCCACGATTCTGGAACTGGCCGGTGTAGCCCCCCATCCCCACATGGAAGCCCAGTCCCTCCTGCCCGCCCTGCAGGGACAACCCTGGACAGGGCGTACGCATGTCTTTGCGGAACATGGCCGGGACGGCATATTGCAAGGCACGGAATTCATGACCATGGTGCGGGACACACGCTGGAAGCTGGTGCATTTTGTCGACGCGCCCTACGGCCAGCTCTTCGATCTCAGGGAGGACCCCGGGGAAGTGCACAACCTCTGGGACGATCCCGCAGCCCAGCATGCCAAGCAGCGGTTGCTGGATGAATTGCGGGAATGGCGCATCCGGAGTGCGGTGCATACCAAAGAGACATTCCGTGCCAGTCGCTGAGGACAGACTGGGCACAGAGCAAGGAAAGGAAGCATGATTCAGGGGAAAACCAATGCGTTCAACGGGTTTGAAGTGGACCCGGACCGGTTGCCCGTGTGCGCAGAAGAGTTTCGGGACGCCTTGCCCGCAGCGTTGGCGGCATGGCAACAAAGGGGGCTGAGCCTGGTCTGGCTCAAGGTACCTCCTGCCAAGGCCTTCATTATCCCCATTGCCGTGGAACACGGGTTCGTATTCCATCACAGCCAAACGCAGTATGCCATGCTTACCTGTGCCCTGGAACCAGGGGCCTTCATCCCGAACTACGCTACCCATTACGTCGGCGCCGGCGGCGTGGTGATTGATGACGCGTCCAATGTGCTGGTCGTGAACGAACGGTACCGGCGCAACCGTGAGCAGCCCTTTTGGAAAATGCCGGGTGGTCTGCTGGAACCCGGCGAACATCTCCATGACGGCGTGATCCGCGAGGTAAGGGAGGAAACCGGGATCGACACCGTATTCCAGCATCTGGTTTCGCTCTGGCATGGGCACACCTATCAGTTCGGCATGTCCGGCATCTATATGGTCTGCCGACTCCGTCCCCTGAACCACGACATTCAGATCTGTGAACAGGAAATCGATGACTGTGTATGGATGCCGCTGCAGGACTATCTGACCAGCCCTTACGTCGCCGACTTCAACCGGGCGATTGTGGAAGCCGCGGTCGCCCCGGCCACCCTGCAGGCCAGGGATATGCCCGGCTATCCGCGTCCGGAAATGCATGAATTTTTCTTCCCGCCGCCTACCCCAACTCTCCGTGTCAAGGGAATGCCATGACCATTGCAGGCACTGTGAATCCGTTCCAGGGCTTTGAAATCGATCCCGAGCAGTTGACGACGGATTGCCGGCACTTTGCCCGCACGCTGCCCCTGGCGCTGGCAGCGTGGACGGAGGCCGGGATCCGGCTGGTCTGGCTCAAGGTGCCATTGCCGAAAGCCGCCCTGATTCCGATCGCGGTCCAGCACGGCTTTGAATTCCATCACAGCCAGACGGACTACCTGATGCTGACCTGTGCCCTGGAAGAAAATACGTTCATTCCCCACTACGCGACCCACTATATTGGGGCAGGCGGGGTGGTGATCGATGAGAACCGGAATCTGCTGGTGGTGAGCGAAAGGTTTCGGGGTGATCGCAGCCGACCCTACTGGAAGCTTCCCGGGGGAGCTTTGCATCCGGGCGAAAATCTGGTGCATGCGGTCATTCGTGAGGTAAAGGAAGAAACCGGTGTTGACACCCGATTTGGGCATCTGGTAGCCTTCCGCCACTGGCATGGCTACCGGTATGGCAAGTCGGACATCTACATGGTGTGCCGACTCGCCCCGCTCTCACAGGACATCAGCAAGGACGATCATGAAATTGACCATTGTATCTGGATGCCCCTGGAGGAATACCTCGCCCATGAACACGTGGGCGATTTCAACCGGGCCCTGGTGCAAGCCGCGATTTCAGGCGTGTATCTCCAACTGACCGCACTGCCCGGCAATCTGCCGGGCCAGGCCCGTCCCGATCGGCACGAGTTCTTCTTTCATCCGGAATTTGGCGCCAGGGCCACCTGACGCGACCACGGAGCTCCGCGTGGCCTGCCCGGGCGGAACACTGTTCCGTTGTCCCGGGACGCCCAAGTCAACTGTCGGCCCCTGGCCCTGCCGTGGAAAACAGTTCCATGCCTTCCCGTCGCATGCGGTATCCCCGCACCATCAGATTCGGCCGTCCCAGACTCCTGCCCGCGACCTGTCTGTTGTCAGGGTCCCGATATCCAATACGGACCAGGCGGCGGGGATACCGCGTCGTGTTCATGTAGGAACCGTGGATGGTGTAGAGGCAGAACGCGACCACGTCGCCTGCCTTGGCCGGCACGGCCACCGTTTCCTCCAGGCGGTATTGGTCCGTGGGCAGATGGGGCGCACAGCTGGTGCCGTCCTCCATCCGGGTAATGTGCTCCAGAAAGCCCTGCTTGTGGGAACCATCCAGAAAGCGGATTTCGCCGTTCGCGTGGCAGGTATCATCCAGATGTACCAGGACATCCACGAAGCGGCCATTCTCATGGGTATAGAAGGGATTGTCCTGATGCAGCGGGAAGGGCTGGCCCGTTTGGGGTGGCTTGATGTGCAAGGTGGAGTGGTGCAACTCCACCTCGGGTCCAATCAGATCCGCCATGCAGGCCACGAGCTTGGGATGGGTAGCCGCTCGCATCCAGGCCGCAGAGTAAAATTGCAAGTCCTGCAACGCCGTCAGCTGGGCTGTTTTCTCTGTTTCCGGATCCATGTAGGCCTGGCGCCAGGAGCCGGTCCAGCCCGGATTGGTGAAAGCCCAGTCTTCCACCAGGCGATCGAGTGCTATCGACAGCTCTTCGGTTTCCGCCGCCGTAAACACCTCCGGAATGCGGAGAAAGCCATGCGCATGGTAGAAATCCGTTTGCTCTTGGGTCAACATGGTGTTGTGGTTCCTGTGGTTGCCATGTGGTGCGAGTGCCACGGACGGCGGCAACACGCCCCATGTCTGTTACCCGAGGGAGAGGCGGATACCGCCGTCCCGCAAGCGGGGGCGCTACAATCCGGCGCCCAGCCCGGCGCAAGCCCCATCAAGGCTGTGCCACATCACCGCTGACTGCTTCCCCTGCGGGCCGATGGGAGGCCAGGACGTGAAGCATACAGGAACAGGTGCACCTGAGGGGAAGCGGGGCGGCGCACCTGTTCCTGATTATGCCGTCAATTGACGGGGGCAGGCCCGGCCACCGAGAACAGTTCCATGTCCTCGTGGCGGATACGGTATCCCTGGACCATCAGGCTGGGACGGCCCACGCTCTGCCCCGCAATCTGCGTGTTTTCCGGATCCCGATACCCAATGCGCACCAGACGGCGGGGCTGGGGGGTGGAATTGATGTAGGAACCATGCACCGTATTGATGCTGAAGACCACGACATCGCCTGCCTTGGCCGGCACCGGCACGGTATCCTCCAGGCTGTACTGGTCGGTGGGCAGATGGGGGGAACAAGCGGTACCGTCTTCCAGCTGCGTAATGTGTTCCAGATAGCCTTGCTTGTGGGAACCTGCCAGGAAACGAATCTCACCGTTCTCGTGGCAGGTGTCGTCCAGATGCACCAGGGAATCGATGAAACGGCCATTCTCGTGCCGGTAGAACGGATTGTCCTGATGCATGGGAAAGGGATGTCCCGTCTGCGGCGGCTTGATGTGCAGGGTGGAGTGATGCAACTCGACATTGGGTCCAATCAGGTCGGCAATGCAGGCCGTCAGCCTGGCGTTGGTGACCGCGCGCATCCAGGCATCGGAGTAGAAATGCAGATCGTGCATCGCCGTCAGCTTGGATTTCTTCTCCGTTTCCGGATCCATGTAGGCCTGGCGCCACGGTCCCGACCAGCCGGGGCTGGTAAAGGCCCAGTCTTCCACCAGGCGATCCATTTCGGCAGACAGTTCGGCGGTTTCGTCAGCCGTGAATACCGCCGGGATGCGGAGAAATCCATTTTCGTGGAAAAAGGCAATCTGCTCCTGGGCCAACATGATCTATCTCCTTTGTGCAGCAAAACGGGGAATCCCTGTCGGGAATCCTAGCATACGCCATACCCGCAACGCATGCCTTACCGCAGCAGAACGCTGCGTTCAATCCGTGACAGGCAGCGTGCTCAAATCCCCGTCGAGCTGGACATACTGGGCAAATACCCAGCCGGTATCTTCGGCTGCGGCGCCAGCCGCGGGGAGTTCCCCACAACGAAATTTTGAGCCAGGATCCCGTTGCATCCCGGCCCAGGACGGAAATTTCGGCATCCCGGGACAGGCTACCCAGGACGCTGCCTTCGGTGGTGGGGGCATTGCGTATGCGCAAACCGTCTCCGGTAATGG
>CAXXOQ010000231.1:0-19613 GCA_963664185.2 Caldilineaceae bacterium
GCTCTTGGTGGAACTGATATTGAGATCATAGGCGTATTCGCCAAAGACCTCCTTGATCGCCCGGGTCTCCACCGGATCGTTCATCGCCGTGGCCGAACCATGCGGATTGATGTACCCCACATCCGAGGCCTCGATCCCCAGTACGGCCCGGGCGTGGGCCAGGGCCATGCGCATGGCGTTCTGCACCCCGATGCCATTTTCTTCCATGGACACCATGTCACTGCCGTCATTGCTCATGCCCGCACCGGCGATTTCCGCGTAGATCCGGGCCCCGCGATCCAGGGGCATGCTGCAGCGTTTCCATAATCATGATGCCGCTGCCCTCGCCAATCACAAAGCCATCGCGCTTGGCGTCAAACGGCTTGGCCGCCTGGCCCGGGGCATCATTCTGTTTGCTCAGGACGCCCATGGCGTCAAAGCCGGCCACCATGGGTGGCACAATCGCGGCCTCGCTGCTGCCGCAGATCGCCATGTCCACGGACCCGAACCGGACGAGATCGTAGGCCTGGCACATGGCGGTCAAGCCGGTGGAACAGGCCGTGGTCACGCCCATGGTCGGTCCCTGGATTCCATAGCGCACCGCGATGCGCGAAGCCAGACTGTCTACCAGCATTTTGGAGACCATGAAAGGGGAAACCCGGGTCAGTCCCTTCTTCACCAGATTCTTCACGCTGTTGGTGTAATCCTCAATGCCCCCCACACAGCTGCTGATGATGATGCCCACCCGCTGACTGTCTTCCTTCTTGATCCTGACCTGGGCATCCTTGACGGCTTCCATGACCGCGGCGACACCGAACTTGGAGTAGGTGTCCATACTGCGGGCTTCCTTGCGGGACATGAAATTGAGCGGATCGAAGCCCTTGAGTTCCCCGGCAAGCTGCGACTTGAGGCCGGTGGGATCAAAGCGCGTCAGTTTACCGATGCCGGAATTGCCCGCCAGCAAATTTTGCCATGATTCCTTGACCGAAAGTCCCAGCGGTGTCAGGGCGCCCAGGCCCGTGACCACGACGCGGCGGGTAACACTGCTGTATTCTGACTGGTTCATGTTGTTCTGCCGTTCTCCTTGGGCTTATTCTCCGACCAGGGCGATGCACGTCAATCTTTAAGTCTACACTGTTTCCCGGGCAATTGTGGCAAGACCACCACGCATGGGGGCACTTTGCCGGCATGCGGCAGAACCCGGACCGGCGCGCAGGCCTACGCCTGGGATGCCTGGTGCAGGGCCCGCCAGACCGCTTCCGGGGTCAGGGGCAGATCGGTGATCCACACCCCCGTCGCATCATGCACCGCAGCGGCAATCGCCGCGGCCGTGGGTACCAGGCCCATCTCCGCCATGCCCTTGATGTGCAGCGGGTGGTGCGGCTCCCCGCCTTCCACAATTACGGGCACAATCGTGGCCGGGACATCTCCGACGCCCGGGATGAGATAGGTACTGAAACTGGGATTCAGAATCGCGCCGCCCTCCTGGACCAAGACGCTCATACAACGTCCAGCCGATGCCCTGGGCCACACCACCCTCCACCTGGCCCTCCACCAGTTGGGGGATTGACCGCACGGCCCACATCATGCGCACTGATCACCCGCAGCACCTGGACATGGCCGGTATCCCGATCAACCTCAACGTCGGCAATCTGGGCACAGTAGCCCAGCAGCACCACAGGCGTGCCGGCCCCCGTGACCGGGTCGTGCGGAGTGGTCTGCGTTGTGGCGAAGACCGCCTCGCCGCGGGCGGGCCGTTCTTCATTGGCCCATTCGGTGCGTGCGGCGTGCGCGGCGGCATGGAGCGCAGCGCCTGTATAGTAGGTCAGCCGCGAAGCCGAGGCACTGCCGCTGGATTGCGCATCATCCGTCGTCGCCGCCTGCAACCGCACGAGCGCCAGCGGGACGTCCAGCACATCGGCCGCCATCTGCCGAAATACCGTGTGGGCGCCCTGGCCCGTGTCCGCGCCTACGGTGCCCACCCGCACTTCTTCAATCTCACTCCGGCCGTGCAGTTCGATCCAGGCGTGGCAGGAATCCGGAATGCCCTGACCGAAACCCACATTCTTGGCCCCGAGGGCCAGGCCCCGTCCCCGTGCCTTGCGTCGTCCCGTGCTGGTCAGGGAGCCCTGGAAGCGGGGGGGAGGCGTGTGCGCAGTCTCCGTCTGTGCCGCCTCTTCCACGGCCGCCAGCACTTCCTGCGCCATGCAGCCGGGCGGCACGGGCGTTTGGGTGCACATGACGGCCCCTTCCTGCCATGCATTGCGCCGACGCAGTTCCGCGGCGCTCAGACCCAGTTGCCGGGCAAGCCGGTTCAGTTGGGTTTCAATCATGAAGGTGCCCTGCGGACTCCCGAATCCCCGGAATGCTCCTGCGACTGCATTGTTGGTCAACACGGTGCGCGCATCCATATGCACATGGGGGATCGCGTAGCAGCCGGCAGAGGCGAGAAGGGCGTTCCCCAGGACCTTGGTACTGGTGCTGGCATAGGCACCGGCATCACTGACTATATCCACCTTGAGCGCGGTCAGGCGGCCGTCCCGGCGGGCTCCCAGCTGGCTCCGGAACTGAAAGGGATGCCGTTTGTGATGTCCCCGGATACTTTCCTCCCGTGACCACACGCATTTGACGGGATATCCCGTCTTCCAGGCGGCCAGCGCCAGGAGGATTTGCAGGTGTATGTCCTCTTTCCCGCCAAAGGCCCCGCCAATGGCCGCATAGGAAATCCGGATCTGTGTTTCCGGGATCTGCAGGGCCACCGCGATCTGGTGCCGCTCCTCGTGCATCCACTGCCCCCCGGTGAGGAGTTCCAGCCGTCCTTCGTCCGATATCCAGGCCAGAC
The DNA here is from genome assembly GCA_963664185.2 of Caldilineaceae bacterium. Taxonomy (GTDB): domain Bacteria; phylum Chloroflexota; class Anaerolineae; order Caldilineales; family Caldilineaceae; genus Bin34. The sequence continues at coordinate 2,822 of CAXXOQ010000231.1, forward strand.
CCGACTCGGTCTCCAGATAGGCATGTTCCTGGGCGTGCGTTGTATAGGTATCGGACACCACGGTGTCCGCGGCTTCCAGCCCGCGCTGGATATCCCCATACCGGACATGCATCTCCTGCAGCAGATTGGAATCCCGGCGCTTGTCGGCCAGGGGATAGCCATCATAGTCGTGAATCAGGACGGCGCCGGGCGCCAGGGCCGCTACCGGGTCCGTGACGACTGGCAGCTCCTCGAATTCCACGTGCACCCTGGAGGCGGCCGCCTCCGCGGCCGCGGGGGTATCCGCCACGATGGCACACAGTTTGTCTCCGTACCAGCGGACGGTCCGGGCCGCAGCAGTCGAGTGACAGCCACACAGGACCGGCTGATCCGGTATCGCCAGGCCATAGCGATTCTCCGGCACATCCGCATCGGTCAGTACCGCCACGACGCCCGGCATGCGGCGGGCCCCGCTCACATCCAGCTTGCGTACCCGGGCATGGGGCACGTCGGCCCAAACCACCTTCAGCCACTTTTGGCCGGGCCGATTCACATCGCCGGCATACGCCGCCTGGCCCGTAACTTTCCCGGGCGCATCCGGGCGCGTGACGCTGCTCCCTATGGCCCGCATCCTGGCCTTCCCTTCATCCATCCTGTCCGGCAGACACGACGGCATCCAGAATCTTGGCATACCCGGTACAGCGGCAGAGATTGCCCATGAACGCTTCCCGGGCCTGGGCCCTGTCCGGTACCGGCACTTCTTCCAGGAGCTTGGCCCCACTCATGACAAAACCCGGAATACAGTATCCACATTGCACACTGCCGCAATCCACAAAGGCCTGTTGCAGGCGCTCAAACCGGGGATTCCCGGTCAGGCCGGAAGCCGTCACCACCTGGCTGCCCCGGGCCCGTTCGGCGGGCACCAGGCAGGACAATACCGCCATGCCATCCAGAAAGACCGTGCAGGAGCCGCATTCGCCCTCCGCACAGCCCTTCTTGACTTCATGCCAGCCCGCCTCGCGCAGACTGTCCAGCAAGGTGCAGTTCCCGGGCAGTTGTGCCAAGGCCCCGTTGACTTGCGCGGTCGCCCGATCCCTGTCCTGCCCGGACGTTGCGGGCCACTTTCCCTCTGTCGGCCCCCACAGCATCACCGGGTTTTCGCTCCAGCCTGTGCGTTCCCGGGCCGTGGCCAGGGCCTGCAGGGCCCGCTGCACCAGCGTGGTCACCATGGCTGTACGATATTCGGCACTCCCCCGCACATCGTCGATGGGATCTGCCGCATGGGCGGCCAGTCGGGAACAGGTTGTGATCGTCTCTTCATCCAGCGTACGGCCCAGGGCGAACTCCTCGGCCTCGGTGGCCCGCACAATGACCGGCGCCACAGCCCCCAGGGCAATGCGCAGGTCGGTGACGGGCGAGGTGCGGCGGTCATGGGCATGCTGTACGATCACCGCCACACTCACCACCGAAATGGCCTGGGCACTGCGCAAGCCCAGTTTCAGGAAGATGCCATGCGTCCGCGGCGGCAAGCCGGCAAACGACAGCCCGGTGACCAGTTCGTCGGGAGCCAGGGCTGTCGTCCGGAAGCCGGTGATGAAATCGGCCAGGGGCAGGGATCGGGTGCCTCTGGCGGCACTGGTCATCCTCACGGTGGTATCCAGCAGACTCAGGGGCACGAGCGTGTCATTGGCGGGGCTGGCGGTCACGACATTGCCCACCACCGTCGCCCGATTGCGCAAGGGCGGGGCGCCCACCTCCCAACAGGCCCGGATCAGGGGAAAGGCCCTCTGCACCAGGCGGGGGTCGGCGATGCACTGGTTGTGGGTGACCAGGGGTCCCAGTTCAAAGCGGCCATCCGCATGCTGCTGCACCGCCGCCAGGCCCGGGATTTGCGTAAGATCCAGCAGGGTCTGCGTACAGTCCCGGACATGGGGTCCGGCCCGTTCCAGTTCCAGCAACAGATCCGTGCCCCCGGCACACACCCGCGCCTGATCCCCCAGCCTGCGTTTCAGGTCCAGGGCTTCCGTCAGGGATGCGGGGGCGGCATAGGTCTGGTACATGGCCAATCCAAAGGCAGGGACGGGTCTCGAACGCGGCTATCCCTGTCCGTTGCCGGACTCCACGCGAATCGTGCCCTGCTGCATGGCGTATACCCGTGCCAGCGATATGACCGGTATCCCATAGGCGGCCAGCCTCTGACGGCCTGACTGAAACGTCTTTTCGATCACGCAGCCGATCCCGATAATGGCGGCCCCGGACAGGCTCACCAGCTCATGGAGGGCCACCAGGGTTTCGCCGGAAGCCAGGAAATCATCCACCAGCACCACCCTGTCATGGGCATGGATGTATTCCGGATTGAGTACCAGCTCCACCTCCTGCCCTTTGGTAGGACTCACCACCGTCTTCCGATAGGCATTCGCCGGCATGGTGACAGGCCGCACCTTGCGGGCGAAAATCACGGGTACATTCAGGGCAATGCCGGTCTGCAGGGCAAAGGCGATCCCGCTCACCTCGGCGGTGACGACCTTCGTCGGCCTTGACACCCCTGCTGCCTGCAGGCTCCGGGCCATTTCCTGGCCAATCTGCCATGTCAATTGCGGATCCAGCTGGTGGTTGATAAATCCGTCCACCTTGAGAATGTTGCGGCCCAGGTCTACGCCCTGAGTCTGAATCCTGTGTACCAGTTCCTGCATGCGCCATCCTCTGTCCTGCATGTATCAACACGGCATGGGGCCATGGGCTTACGTGGCGGAGACACCCCAGTCGCGGCGGGTCACGGGGCGGTAGCGCACGCCGGTGTCCAGGGCGTAGCAGGCCACAGCCTGGAAGTCGCCCATTTCCTCCTGCCCGGTCAGATAGACGTCACCGCAGCGCAGCCAGGCATGCGCTTCCGCCTGGGTTTCCGGGTTCTTCCCGGTCGCCATGCCCAAATAGATGGTACTGCCCAAGCCGCGCCGCTTCAGCATGTTCTGGGCCGTCAGGGCCTGCACCAGGCAGGTGCTCACCTGTGGCGTGTGATCCGCCATGCGCCGGACCGCCCAGGCGATGGCATCCGCCTGGGCCTGCGCGGGGACAGGCAGGCTACGGCCCAGGGTTTCCGCCATGTACCAACCCATGCGCGGCGCCAAAACCCCGAATGGCAGCGCGAATACCACGAAACGGTACAGGCACAGCAGGGCATAGGCCTCCAGCACCAGGCGCCGGCGTGCGCCGGGCCAGGATCGCCACGTACGCCAGCGCCAGCGCCAGATCCGGGGTGACAGGGCGGAGGGCATGGATATGGCCACGATGGCGGCGGCCCGCTCAGGCGGCGGGGGGGAGATCCGGGTGACTGCGCACGATCTGAATGAGATCGTCGGCCAGCATTTCGGTCAGGAAGGCAATCACCTGCTGGTGGCAATCGGCTTCGCTGACATCCGCGTAGTCCTGGAGCAAGCCGGCACACAGATCATCCACCCGGATAGGTTCCGCGATCCGATCCCAGATGTCCTTGGCCACTTCCTGCAGGGAATAGTAATGGGCCGTTTCCTGGCTGAACATCATGACCCCCTCATCCATGGGTGCGGTAATGGGGGTATCCGCCTGCCTGACCCGGGTCTCAAGAGTTATGTGTGCTGTGGCCACCCTGCCTCCTCACGACACGATGAATGCCGATTCAATGTGATCCGCCAGCGCCTGCAGGTGAAACCCCTGGCGGGGACGCCGAATGGTGTAGATGTCCGTGGCATTGCCGACGGCGGTCATCTGCTGGAAATGATCGGCCCGGCGCTGCATCCCGTCCAGGAACGACTGGTTGAACGTATATTCCAGCAGGGCGTTGAACTTCTCCAGGCCCGTCAGGGGACGCATGTCCACCCGGTCTACCTCATCCGGTTCCAGCTGGATGATGGCCCGCAGGGGGGAGGGCGTCCGGTGGAAGGCCACATGCTTCAGCACGCTCAGCTTTTGTTCCCTGGGCCTTACCTGTGGGATCCCCTGCACATCCTGCTGCACGTGGGCGGCCGCGTCCAGGGAGAGTTTCAGCTGGGGAAAGCCGGGCACCACCACCGGTTGCGATCCTTCCATGCGAATGGGTGTGATGTCATCGGCCTGCATCGGGTAGCCGCGGCGGATCATCTCGGCCGCCAACGTGGATTTGCCTGCGCCGGAGCGCCCCATAAACAGCAGGGAGCCCTGCGGCGTATGGATGGCGCTGGCATGCATCGGCAGTATGCCCCGCTGCAGCAACAGCGCCGACATGACAATGGTGAGAAACGTGTACCGCACCTCGTCATCATGCACGAAGGGCACGCGCTGCAGCAGGACCTGGGAATCATGCTGCACGAGGGCACGGGTCACGCCTGTTTTGTTGTACAGGAACTGGCCGTCCACAAACTGGATCTGATTGTACGTGCCGTTGTAGACCGGGTGCGAAATCACGGGCACCGGGGCATAGCGCACCACCACGTCGGGCGTTCCCGTGGCTGTGGGAAACAGTTCCGGGCACGGAAACGGGGGTGGCAAAGATCAGGCCAAAGGCTGAATACAGGTAATGGCCCCGGTCCTGATCGGTCGGCAGGTAGTGATCGCGCTGGGGGTCGAACAGGGCCAGAAAGTCACGGGCGGCCGGTTCACTGTCATGTGCCATGGTCATGGCCTTCACCGCATCGGTCGGAGCATGGGCCTTTGCTGGTCCGGGCCAGAAGCGGTGTCCAGGGAGACAGGCGGCCGTCATGACGGTGCCTGCGCTCAAGCGCAAAAAGGAGCGGCGGTGCAACTTTCATGTTTGTGATCATGGAAACTCATCCTTCTCGGACTGAATGATTGTCTTTCATCTGCCAACCGGTACAAGGCACGAGCTTTTCCTGCCTGCCTGTCCATACAAATGCCGTATTGGCGCCGTCCCCCCGGGCACAGGGCACCTGTCCGTACGGGTGGGCACAGCCCAGGGGTAACCCACCCCAACCCTGTGATCGGCTTGCGTCATGGCAGCGCGGCTTCGTGGGGGTGACAGGCACCGATCACGGCGGGGAGGCGGACACATGGGACGACGGGCCCTGGGTACCTGCCACTAGGCGGAAGATGGTCCTGCCGCCGCATCATCCGCACGGGACGTGGCCGCAGGCGTGTCGGCGTGGGCGGCAGCATCTGCCTCGGCGTCACCCGCTCCGGCCGGCGGCAACAGGTATTCGGAAGAATCGGCGATAGCACCGTCCCGCAAATAGAGGATTTCGTCCACATACTCGTCCGCCAGGCTGTCATGGGTCACCATCAGCAACGTGACGTTCTGCTCCCGGACAATGGTCTGAAAGAGGGCCAGAATCTCGCGCGCCGTCTGGGAATCCAGTTCCCCCGTGGGCTCATCCGCCAGAATGAGGCGGGGCGAATTGGCCAGGGAACGGGCAATGGCCACCCGCTGCTGCTGCCCGCCGGACAGTTCGAAGGGGCGATGGTGCATCCATTTGGTCAGGCCCACCAGGTCCAGGCAATGCACGGCGTGGCGCCGCCGTTCCCGGCCCCGGACCCCGGCCATGCGCAGCATGAGCTCCACATTCTCATACGCCGACAGGGAAGGCATCAGGCCGAAGGACTGGAAGACAAAGCCCACAGTCTGGCGGCGCCACATGGTCAGTTTCCGCTCGTTCCAATTCTCGATCAGTTCCCCGAAGATGGCCACGGCGCCGGACGTGGGCCGATCCAGGCCCCCGATACAGTTGAGCAAGGTGGTCTTGCCACTGCCGGAACGTCCCTTGAGGGCCATAAACCGGCCGGCGGGCACATGCATGTTCACGCCCCGCAGGGCCGGAATGTCCTGGCCCCCCATGCGATAGGTGCGGGTCAGATTTTCCACCTGGATGGCGGCCGGTCCCTGCACCGCCGGGTGGGCAGTGCCATTGGCCACCGGGGCGCGGACTTCGTCAGTCAGACTGCTCGTCATGCTCCGCTTTTCTCCTCCGTCTGCGCCGGAAGCGCCATCGGCGCCGGCGTGGTCCTTCTTCGGCTTCCTGCAGGAAGCGGGCCTCTTCCTGTTCGTGGGCTTCCAGTTCCGGGGCGTCAATGCGATCCCGATCGACGGGCTTGATCAGGATGCCCTCGTCCGAGATTTCAATCGTGGCCCGGCCCTTGATGGCATATTGTTCCAGCAGATCCTTGGGCAGCTGCAGGCGTCCCGCCGAGTCCAGAATGACCAGCTCGTCAAAGCTCATGTCTTCGGGCGCCGGGTCTTCCTCTTCCGCACCATTCAGGTAGCGGCGCCGGGTCTCGCTGGCCAGCATGCCGTCCCGGATCGACACCACGCGATTGACGTGCCGGGCGATGTCGGGATCGTGGCTCACAATCATGGTGGTGAGGTTGAACTCTTCATTCAACAGGGCAATGGTATCGTAGATGCGCTGGGCCGTGGCCGAATCCACTTCCCCGGTGGGTTCGTCGGCCAGCAACAGGACCGGACTGTTGGCCAGCGCCACCGCAATCGCCACGCGTTGCTGCTCGCCCCCGGACAGTTCCCGCAGGTGATGCTTCATGCGATCCTGCAGGCCCACCATTTCCAGCAGGTACTGGGACCGCTCGCGCTTGAGCCGTCCCGCCATACCCGCCAGCGTCATCGGCAGCATGACATTGTCCTGGGCGTTGAGATAGGGCACCAGATTGCGGGCACTCTGCTGCCAGACAAACCCGACCTGTTCCCGCCGGTACCGGTTCAGGCCACGGTCCGAAAGCTTGAGCAGATCGAATGCCCCGACCCGCACCTGGCCCGCGGTGGGGCGATCCAGTCCCCCCAGGATACTCATGAGGGTGGACTTGCCGCTGCCACTGACACCGACAATGCCCATCAGCTCCCCTTCCCCGACGGTCAGGTTGAGGCCCTGCAGGGCGACGACCTCCAGTTCGGCCATCTTGTAAATCTTGACCAGGCTGTCGCAGAGAATATAGGGACCTTCGTGCTGTGACATGGGTTCCTCCGCTATACCGTTTCACCCAATTTTATCGCCTGGAAGATGCGCATGCGCATCAGCGAAATGACCAGGGCTCCCAGGGCCGAAACAAACAGCAGGCCAAACAGCATGTACACCCGGGTAATGGCATCCCAGTGAATGGACACGATGTACGGGGGCGTGATGTCCTCCGGCGTGGCCCCAACCTGCAGGTAGGGAATGAAGGCCATGCTCATGGAGGAGCCCAGCAGGGTGCCGACACCAATGCCCACGCCAATCAGGAAAATGAGTTCCCAGGCCAGGAACAGCGTCATTTGGCCTGAAGACAGGCCAATGGCACGCAACGTACCCAGTTCAATGAAGCGCCGCCGGAAGGAAAACAGGGAATAGAGCAGGAAACCCAGAATGGTCAGGACCGCGGAGGCGACAAAGCCCACGGACAGCACCCCAAAGAGGCCCTGCCGCTGGGGCAGTGCCTGTTCCCTGGCAATGGTTTGACGGGCCGAATGATAGTTCAGGACATTGATGTCGTACTGATAGAGTTCCCGCTGCATCGCTTCAAAGTCGGTGCCACTGGCGGTGATCGCCAGCACATCGTAGGGGAACTGGCCCCCAATCGTCTGGAACACATAGTCCAGGTTGCCCACAATCAGGGGCCCGTCCTCAGGATACCAGCCCGGGAAGTAGCTGATTTCCCCCACGACCTGCATGTTCGCTTCGCCGCGCAGGCCATAGCGGATGAAGCGCATCTGGACCGTGTCCCCGACCCGGATGGTGTTCTGGCGCATGAACTCCCCGTTCATGAGGACACCCGCATTGTCCAGGGCCAGGGAGTTCATGAGCGCGCCGAGGGAAGCGGGGGCAAAGTCTTCCCGCCACCAGGACACTTTGGGAAAGTCAAGACGATCGATGCCCCGGTACTGGACGGTGCGCCAGTCGCCCTGCAGCTGGATGCTGGCCTCGAATTCGGCCAGGCGGGTGGCCCCGTGGATCGCCTCGACCCGCATATGCTCCGAAACGGGCACAAAGGTCCAGGAAGGCGTGACCGTGGCATCGCCTTCCGCCGGGGCCCCGCCCCCGCCCGGGCCCCCGCCGTCATCGGGGAAGTAGCCCAGTTCGACGAGACGGCTGTCCGCGCCCACCTTGTAGTAAATCTTGTTGACCAGATGCTGGTCCAGGGTGCGGGCCAGCGTGGTCGTAAAGGTGGAAAGGCTCAGGGTCAGCACCAGCAACACCATGGGGGCGGTGTAGAGTCCCCGGTTCCGGGCCAGGTGCCGGGTCGCCAGCAACATGCCCACGCCCCGGGTCCGGGCCACGATCCAGGCGAGCAGTTCCATGAAATAGGGCAGGAAGCGCAGGGCGACCAGGGTCAGGGCAAAGAGCCCCAGGGCCGGCACCAGAAACAGCAGGGGATTTTCGAAGAGGGTATTGCCCGTCACACCCCCCGGTGCCGTGATGCTGCCCTGCTGCTGCAGGAGATAGATGCCATAGCCGGCGGGAATCAGCAACAGGACATCCAGAAAGGAGCGTTGCCACCAGGGCGGCCGCAGGGTGCGGGCCTGCTCCTGCTTGTAGGTAACGATGGTAAAGCGGGCCGCGCCGATGGTGGGCAGGAGTTGGGCCACGAGCGTCACGGCCACGGCGATTATCCCGACCTGCCAGGTATTGGCGTTGAACACCAGCCGCAGATCGGCATTGCTGGTGAAGTTGAGGAAGGTTTGGGTAGACCCGATGACCGCGGCCACCCACTGGCTGCCATACACGGCCACGGCCAGGGCAATGCCCGCCAGCACGACGGATTCCAGGAACGAGATGCCTATCACCTGCATGGATGTGGCGCCCCGGCTCCGGAGCACGGCCACCTCGTTGCGCTGCCGGGCCACGGACAAGCCCACGACCAGGCCAATGAAGGCCAGCAACAGGCCCATAATGGGCACACTGAAGGCATACAGCAACACGGTCAGCAGTTGGGACTCCGCCCGGTATCGGCGCAGCGCATCGGTCGGGGATACGCCCAGGCGGGTATTGGACAGCAGACTGGATGTCTGCTGTTCCACATCGCGGGTATTGGACAGCAGCGGTCGTACCGTCTGGGTCGAGACATCGGAACCGTCCATGATCAGGTACCACAGGGCCAGGTACACATCGTTGTTGTAGGTCGGCGCAATGCGACTGATATACGTCTGCTCCGGGATCAGCATGACCGTCTCGAAGGTGTTCGGGTTGTAGAACCAGAATTCCGAGGTAGCGTCCAGGGGTTCCCAGACCCCCGTCACCCGGATGGGAATCTGGATGGTGCGCACCCCTCCTTCCTCGGTCCGGGCGCGCCGGAAGGTCATGAAGTTCTCACCGCTGCCAATGCCGATTTCGTTGGCCATCTCGGCCGAAATCAGGACCTCCACCGGCGTATCCGGGTTCCCGGACACCTCGGCGGCCGGGAACTCGCCCTCCACGATCCGGATTTCCCCAATAATGTCGGTGACAAACCCGAAACTGACCCACTCCAGCGGATCCGTGATATCGGAATAGACCACGTCATCGGCGGGGAACAGGCGCACATTGTCCGTCTTGAAGTGGCGGACCGTGCGCAGATGGGGCAGGCCCAGCTGGGCGGCCGCCGGACCGCTCAGATACTGGTCTACGGGATTGACCTCTTCCCATTCCTTGGCCCCGTAGGTGGAACCCACGTAGCGGAACATGTAGGAAAAGGGCGGGCGGCGCAGGCTGCCGGTCCCCGCCGGGGACTGCAGTTCATCCTGCAGAATCTGGTAGTAGACGGCATCCGCATACAGCGGAATGCTCATGATCAGGGAAATCGAAACCACCAGGCCCAGGACAATGGCCGCGGCCAGACCGGCTTGGGCCAGCAGGCGCTTCAGCGCCACCACGACTATGGCGGTGTAGCGACGGAGGAGTTTCACGACGTTGTCGCCTGCCGGACTCGCCTCACGGGCCGATCACGACATCGTTGGCTGCCAGGCCTTCCAGGATCTCGACCTTGTCTATGGTCTGGATGCCTACCTTGACATCGATCCGCTTTTCCACGTCATCCTGCACCAGCACCACGAAGCGCCGGCCGTCAAAGACCCGGATCGCCTGCGGTGGGAGCCACAGCACATTGTCCTTGCGCTCCAGCTCGGCCGAAACCCGCACCAGATCGCCCAGGCGCATATCCGCCTCGGCGGCCGGAATGTCCAGGGCAATGCGGGTGGACTTGTCCAGCTCATCCACGGTGGTGCCGCCGCCGCCACTGCCATACGGATAGGGCAGGCGCCGAATGCGGCCCGTCACGGGATCGCCGGGGCGGCCCATCAATTGCACGTTGACGGGCATCTCCTCGGCCAGATCCTGCAGCTGGTTGCTGATGAGGTCGGCCGACACCTCCAGGTTGACCGGATCGGCCAGGACCACCACGGGGCGGAACTCCTCCACCCCGCGGCCCACGGAGAGGGACATGGAAAGGATCAGGCCATCGAAAGGCGCCACGATCCGGGTATTGGCCACCCGGTCCGTGATCTGTTCCAGTTCCAGCTGGGCCCGCTGCACGTTGTTCTGCAGAATGGGATCCACCTGCCGGTCAATGTTGTCCAGCTGCAGCTGGGCCCGTTCCACGTTCTTGCGCTGGATGGCGATGTCGACGGAGCCTTCGGACTGGGTGCGGATGGTTTCAATCAGGGCCAGTTCCGCGATGTCAAGTTCAATCTGGGCCATGTTGACCCGGAAATTGATGGCCTTTTCGGCCTCGTCCAGGTTGGCCTGGGTGCGGGCCAGTTCCAGCTCGGCGGCCTGCCGGGCCTGCTCCAGGCCCTCGATTTCCAGTTCGGCGATGATATCGCCCTCGTTCACCAGGTCGTTGCGCTTGAAGTACACGGCCTGGAGGCGGCCGCTGGTGCGGAAAAAGAGGCCCTCTTCCCGGACCGGGGCAATCCGGCCGTTAAAGACCAGATCCTTGACGATTTCTCCCTGCATAACCGTATAGGTGGGCTTGAGGGGCACAATGCGGGTGGGAATGGGCGTGGGGGTCGGTTCATTGGCGGCAATCTGTGAGGATTGGCCGGCGGGCAGCAGCGAGAATTCGCAGGCTGTCAGGACCAGCAGGGCCACCAGCAGGGCCACGCCCGGGATCCACCATGACCGGGTACGGGAAACGAGTCGCATACGCATAGATACCACAATCTCCTGCGGGGGTGCCGCCTGCCCTCCTACTGGAGCACGGACTTGGGGGTCGCCACCAGCTGCTTGACGTCAATGCCTTGCTTGCGATCCAGCATTTCGTCGGCCAGGGGCTTGAGTTCGTTGAGCCAGATCTCGTCCTCGTAGACCGCCTTGTACAGCTGGACCCGTTCCTCTTCGCTTTCGAAGCGGCGGATCCAGACGTAGAGATCCTCTTCTTCTTCTCCCATAAAACTGCCTACCACGACCATGCCCCGGGAAATCTGGAAGGGAATGATGCGTTCATCCATCACCTTGGCCCACTGATCGAGCATGCCAGGCTTGGTTCGGTAGGTCCGCAATTCGAAAAACATGCAGTGGTCGCCCTTTGTGTGTGTTCTCAGGATGCCGGGGCCGCCGCGCTGTGGGCTTCGGCCGCCGCCAGATGTTGGGTTATGAGGGGAGCAAAACGCAATTCGCTGTTGTCCTGGGGCTGGTAGCCCAGGATGCGGCGTGCATTCGCAATACTCCAGAAGGCATGGGTATTGGCACTGATACCGTAAAAGATCTGGAAGGGGACACCGAATTCGTCGCGGATGTCCTGGCATTCCAGGCTCTTGACAAACAGTTGCTGCAGGTCCCGATCACTGATATAAACCGCCAGAGCCCGGCGTACGCGTCGCATATCACCGGGAGGTATTCGCGCCAAGTCGTCCTCTCTGGGACCTCCAATTCGAATCTGGACATTCTCCAGGGGCGTGCCGTTCATGGTACCGCAAGCAAACACGAAACCCAAATGTTCGTAGGCTTCCTTGGCCCATCCATAATAATTGTCCGAAAGGGCGCGGTCCCGGGGATTTACGTAATCCCAGGCCCCGTCCAGAATCAGGGGTTCGAAATAGTCGGCGGCGTGGTTGGAACTGGCCATTACCACCCGGCCCACCCCTTCTTCCCAGGCGGTCTGCATCACGTTGTAGGCCATTTGCACATTGGCCTGCTCCGCCCAGTAGCGGGCATCGGGTTCGGTGGCATCCGCCGGCCGCACGAAACCGAAATGCACGACCCGATCGGCTCCCTGAAACAGGTGCCTGTAACCATCCCGGTCGCGGTCTGTCAGATCCGCCAGGTGCACCTCTGGCATCGCCTCGCCCTCCCGGCTGGTGTCCCTGACGTCAATCAGCACCAGTTCGTAGCGGCTGCGCAGGGCAGGCAATACCTGTCCCGCGATTTTGCCGGCCGCACCCGTGACCACCACACGCATTCAGTTGTCCTCTCTGCAAGCCCAATCCGGCCGCACCGCACCGCAACAGCGAACTGCCACGCCGGTCCACTCCTGTCCCCTCACGCCTGGGGCGTTAGCGCGCTACAGGAGGGGCTTGACCCGCTGCACCAGCTGAAACGGCGTATGGTAGGGATCCCGGAGGAACATCAATTCATCGCCGGTGGGCGCCGTGTTGGCAGCCACAATTTCCGCCCCCGCCGCCTTGAGGCGTTCGCCCTCGGCCACGATATCATCCACCGCGAACGCGAAATGAATGCTGCGGGGATCGATGGCACTCCAGTCCGGGATCTCTACATCCTCCATGGAGTAGATTTCCATCATGGAACCATCGGCATCCGCCAGGAAGTGCATATAGGGCGGTTGGTCACCTGCCACCACAATGCGCAGACCCAGATGTTCGCTCCACCAGGCCGCCACTGCACGGGCATCCTTGACGTTGACAGCAGAATGTTCCAGTTTCATGGCGTACTCCATTTATCCCCAAAAGACTACATGTGGTGGGCCTAGGCCCGGCCACTTCAGGATGCGGCTGGGCAACCCTGCGTACCACAGTGCAAGGCAGGGCACAAGCTACTAGTGTCGGCTCATACCAAATTGACATTCTATCTTGTGCAGAACAGGAATGCAATCCCCTGGCGGTCGGATTTCGCGCAGGCGCAGGCAACCGGTCCATCGCAGGCTACCCTCTGATGCCGGAAGCCGACAAGGCTGCGCCGGTTCCCGACCGCTTCGGTACCCGCCTGCCGCCGTGGTCCAGCGCGCTATCGACACGGGATCCGGCCCCTGTCCCCGGAAAGCTGTCCACAGGGACAGGAACGGCAAGCCACTGCTCGTACAGGGCAAACGGCTGGCAGGAATAAGCGGTTACGGCCCTTCGTTGTCCCCGTTCATGTCTGTACAGCAAGCTGCCATCAGGTAACCGAAAACTGCTTGCATAGTGGCAAAGTCCACCTGGTATTGCAGGATCCGTCCCCGGCGGCTACAGGTCACGACACCCCCCTGTCGGAGTTCCTTGAGGTGGAAGGAACAAGTCGAGGCGGGGATGCACAACTGTTCGGCAATGGCGCCTGCGGCAAGGCCGCTGTAACCCGCCCGCACCAGCAGCCGGAAGATATCGAGCCGGGTTTCCTGGGCGAGGGCGGCGAGTATCGCCAAAATCCCGTCCTTGTTCATGCCGAGGCACGGAGATGGGGTTTTTCCGCCCGAATGAAGGCAGAGATAAACTTTCCGGCTGCGGCCTGGACAATCTCAGCAGCGTCTTCGCCGAGACTGGCAAGCAGGGTCTGAACGTCAGCGAGTTCGTAGATGCGGGTAGGCTGGATCGCAATCGCGCCAAAACCGGCCTCTGCCAGGAACCGGTGGTACTGGTGTTCTTCCAGGGCCCCGGCCACACACCCGATCCACAGTTCCACGCTTTCGCGGACACGCGTATCCACGGAACCCCGAATCACGATGTCCGATACGGCCAGGCGCCCTCCCGGTTTGAGCACCCGGAAGGCCTCCGCCAGCACACGTGGCTTGTCCGCGGAAAGGTTGATCACGCAGTTGGAGATGATCACATCAATGCTGTCGTCCGGCAACGGAATGTTCTCGATTTCCCCTTTCAGGAATTCCGCGTTCGTCACCCCGGCCGCGGCCTGGTTTTCCCGGGCCAGGGCCAGCATTTCATCGGTCATATCCAGCCCGTAGACTTTCCCGGTGGGACCAACGCGCCGGGCGGACAGCAGGACGTCAATACCGCCACCGGAACCGAGATCCAGTACGACTTCCCCCTCGGCGAGTGAGGCCAGGGCGGTGGGATTCCCACAACCCATGGAAGCCAGCATGGCCTCCGCGGGCAGACATGCCGCTTCCGTGTCGGAGTAGAGGTTCGCGGTCACCGGATCGTCAGTGGTGGCCTGGGTGCTGCACCCGCAGCCGTGAGACGTAGCGGTATTCTCGCCCGTGGGGCTACAGCAGTCCTGTACACCTGCCGCCGCCTGTCGTGCTACCTGGCCATACTTTTCGCGGACGATGGCTTGCAGATTCTCCTCCACGATCCCACTGCCATTCCACATCGCATCCCGCGTGGTGTCAGACATGGCATTCTCCCTTTCCTTGGGCCTCGCGCCCGCAACGATATAATTCCATATTTCCAATACTATAGAAATATAAGGGAAAAGTCAAGCCCTGTATCATGCAGGTGAGACAGGTACCGCGTTAGTGACCAGGGTCTGGAACAGCGCCCATGGGCACAGGGTAACGGCTATCGCTTTGTCCCGGAGGAGGCGGCAGCCCTCCTCCCTATGCCATCATGCGTAGCCTGCAGGAAGGTGCAACTGCACAGGTATCTGTATCCTCCTTTTTTGCGCCTGGCCCTGCTACGTGGGCTACCCTGTCGTTCCGGGCCAAAGCCCCTCACCTTATGGGTTGTGGACATCATGACCACGGTAGCAGCCTTTACCCTTGGCACCAACCAGGCACGATTTTCCCTTGGCTGCGGGACGGCTTCTGATCCCTGGTTGCTGCATCGTGACATTGAGCGAGATACGCATGAGAACCATTGTATTGTTGCTTCTGGGACTTGCGGCAGTGTTGCCGGTGCCTACACCATCCTGGGCCATCTCCCTGCCGCTCACCATGGAGTGTGAAGGTAGGGTGCTGTATGTCATGGCAGGCGAGAACGCCCTCCACACCCGACCCTCCTTCTGGGCCAGGGCCGAGGATCTGGATCCCGGACTTCAGGTTTGTGTGACAGCGACCCGCAGGCGCTTCTTGGGTGAATGGTACCGTGTGGTCACCGAGCATGGTGTCCAGGGCTGGATTCGTGCCTCGCGTTTGGGCACGCAGCAGGCATATCTTGCCTCGCTCCCCACTTCCACGCCACCACCGGCACAGGCCACCTCTACTCCTGTGCAGGCTACCTCTACTCCTGCGCAGACACCAATCCCTGCACAGGCCACACCAACCCCGGTACAGGCCGCACCTCCACCTGCGCCGACTGCAACGCCACAGGTGGATTCCACGAGTTCTGATGCAGGTGCAGCCGACAGCTGTACCGATGCCTGGGGCACAAGCAGTACAGGATATCGCATACGTTCCGGTCCCGGTACCAGCTTTGCCCCCACCGGTCAACTGGTACTGCGGGGAGAGAAGGTCTGCCTGCTCGCGGAAACGGGGGACTGGGTTCATCTGCGGAAGAAGGATGGTGCCACGGGCTACACGCACAGGGATGGCATTACCTACCAGCCGCCCGCTGACCCGTCCGCTTCTGTCCCTCCTGCCGAATCAGAACCTCCCGCTCTGGCCACGGAAGCGTCAACCTACCATACACGCCTGGCGGCCTTGGCCGTAGCCCCGCACACACACCTTGACACCTATGACCGGGATGACTGGGGTGGCAGCTGGAGCGATGCGGATCGGGATTGCCAGAATACGCGCCACGAGGTATTGCAGCTGGAAAGTCAGGGTTCCGTCACCTTCACCAACACACGGCGCTGCAATGTGGCGACAGGACTTTGGACGGGGCCCTGGAGCGGCGAAACCTTTACCCGGGCTTCGGACCTGGACATAGATCACCATGTACCCCTGAAGAACGCCCATATCTCCGGTGGTGCCACCTGGTCCCCCGCCCAGAAGCGGGCCTACTACAATGACATGGCCCTGGAACCCGCCCTGCAGGCCATGAAGAACAGCCTGAACCGTACCAAGGGGGCCAGCGGTCCTGAAACCTGGAAGCCTCCGTTGCCGAGCACCTGGTGCCGGTACGCGCGCGACTGGGTCGATGTCAAGACAAAGTACAGCCTGTCGATCACGCAGGCAGAGAAATCGGCCTTGCATTCCATGCTTGACACGTGTGGCAATGCCGCGGTCTTGCCTACCGCCGTCAGGGCCGTAGTGGTGGCACCCACGCTGACACCCACACCGTTACCAGCGCCGTTACCGACGTCGGTTACTGCGCCGGGGGGCAATGTTGCGTTGATGTCCTGTCAGGTCCGGGAGGAAATTGTGACATTCACCAATACCAGTTCCCAGGCCGTCGATCTCACGGGTTATGTCATACACGACGAAGGGGCCAAATTCACCTACACCTTCGCCGCCGGTTTCGTAATCGCACCAGGCGCAACCTGGAAGTTGATCAGCGGTCCGGATGGGGTAGCGGATGCAAGCCGGAATGAGTTGCTGTTTGCCAACCGGGCTATCTGGAACAACTCGGGGGATACGGCCTACCTGAAACAGGGCAATACGCTGATTGACAGTCTGGTCTGCCAATAGCGCGCATGGAATTGTCCATGGACAGACGGTGACATTGCCCACGAGGATGTTGGCCTGCAACAGGACGGGCAGAGTCATGAATTTTCCCTTGACATCATCCGCATAAACAGGGTGTGGGGTTACAATCTCTTACCGGCTTATCACTTGAAACACAGGATCAGACTATGGCAGAGCAGGTCAGATTAGGCATTGTCGGTGCCGGCAGTATTGC
>CAXXOQ010000232.1:0-10905 GCA_963664185.2 Caldilineaceae bacterium
GGGTGCTGCTGCAGGAGCAGGTGGGCCTTCCGCTCCTGGTGGGATTTGGCGCCAGTGCCCTGTCCGGCATGGTGGCCATCAAGGCCCTGCTCCGCCTGGTGCGCAGGCATAGCCTGTTCCCGTTCGCGGTGTACTGCGTGGCCGTGGGGGGAGCCATGTGGTGGTGGTTTCTGCCCGCGTCGGGCGGGCCTCTGCTCTGACCGGACAAGAAGCCGGATCCTCCAGCGCCGGGAAACAAAAACGGGCGGACGGTCCCCGGGAAGAGGCAGATACCCTTTTACACCGGCCTGCTTCCGTGTTACAATCTGTACCAGCGGGGACCGGTCCATCTTGATGGCATGCATCCGGGGGAACGGTCTTCCCTCCTCGGTCACGGGGAGGTTGATAGGTGTCTTTGCAAGTGGGGCTTCCCCACTTTTTATTTGCCGTCGGTCAAGGTGGGTTTGCAACAGAGGCAATCGAAGTATGAGCAAGGAACTAGTGGCAGGCATCAAGGCGGTGGCTGCCGATCGCGGCCTGGACGCCGATATCATTTTCGAGGCCATTGAGGCCGCATTGGTGTCCACATACAAGAACCGCAACGGCATTCTGTCCAACATCGTGGCACAGGTGGATCGCTATAGCGGCGAACCCCGCGTGTTTGTCGAGAAAGAGGTGACGGAGGAGGTGCTTGACGACCGCACCATGATTGACGAGGCTGACGCCCGGGAGCTCGATCCAGAGGCCCAGCTGGGTGATTTGGTGCTCGTGGAGTTCACGCCCAGGGACATCAGCCGCATTGCCCTGCAAAGCGCCAAACAGGGCATTATGCAGCGTATCCGCGAAGCGGAGCGGAATGTCATCTATGAGACCTTCAAGGACCAGGTGGGCGAGATCATTACGGCCCAGGTCCGCAGCGTGGATTCGTACTCCAATGCGGTCACCGTCACCGTGAATGACCGCTCCGAGTTCGTGCTCCAGCGGGAAGACCAGATCCCCAACAATCGCCTGCGGCGGGGCGACTACGTGAAACTCTATGTGGAGCGCGTGGAAAAGGACAACCAGGGGCCCTATGTCAAGGTGAGCCGCACCCACCGCAAACTGTTGCTGCGCCTGCTGGAACAGGAGATACCGGAATTGCGGGAAGGCACCATAGAAGTGAAGAATATTGTGCGGGAGCCGGGGGCCCGCAGCAAGGTGGCGGTCAATGCCACGGTCGAAAACGTGGACCCTGTGGGCAGCTGTGTGGGCATGAAAGGCATCCGCATCAAGAATATCGTCAGTGAACTCGCCGGCGAACGGATTGACATTGTGGAATGGAGCGAGGAACCGCATACCTACATCGTCAATGCCATCAGCCCGGCGGTGGCCACCGGCGTCATTCTGCACGAAGAGGGGAGCTCCCGCACCGCCACCGTGGTCGCCGCCGATGACCAGCTGAGTCTGGCGATTGGCAAATCGGGGCAGAATGCCCGCCTGGCCGCCCGCCTGACGGGCTGGCGCATTGACATCAAGAGTGAGACCGAGGCCCAGACGGAAGGCATCGATCTCTTTGAACTGCAACAGAACATGATGCGCCACGATCAACTGGCCGTGGCCAGTCGTCGTTTGGCTGCGACCCAGACCGCCCTCGGGGATTCCCTGGATCGGGCTGCCCGTCTGCTGGAACAGCAGGACACAGACCGCCAGGCAACGGAGAAGGATGACATTCTGCGGGGTGCCCTGCAGGAGGCGGTAGCCAGACAGCCCCTGGAAGAGACGGTGGATCCGTGGGAGGCAGCCCAGAAAGCGGCGCAGCCCTCTGAAACGTTGACGCCGGAGGATGCCGATGACGTGTTCCGGCAGGCAGCCCAGGAAACGCTGAAGCAAATGTCCTACGAGGAGTTCACGGAAAGTCACGATGCCGGACTGCAGAAAGCGAGTCCCGACAGCGAGGCACCCGAGTCGGATCAGGCCGTGGCGGCACCCCTGCCGGAAGTCATTACGGCGGACATGCTGCAGGCCCGCAAGCGTCAGCAGGCCGATGCCGAACCTCTCAGCCTGGACGACATTGAAGTACCGGCCGAACTGCTGGCGGGCTATGAAGAAGATGCAGGGCAGGCGGAGGAAGGGGATCCGGCGGATGACCCGCGGCGCCCCCGGCGTAGCAGTGGCATGGGCAGTCAGCGCCCCCAGCGCCGATCCGATTCCCCCGATGCCACCCGCTTCGATGATGCATGGCTGGACGAATGATCAGGGACCATGGCCCGATCGCAAAGCCGTCCGCGTCGCGTCCCGCGCCGTACCTGCATCGCGTGCCGGCAGGTGCAGGACAAGATCTCGCTGGTGAGGATCGTACGTACCGCTTCCGGCGTGGTGATCGATCCCCGGGGCAAAATGTCCGGCCGGGGTGCCTATCTGCATGCCGAGGTGGAATGCTGGCGCCACGGTCTGGAACCCCGGGGCCGGAAGACCCTGCTGGAGCAGGCCCTGAAAACACGCTTGTCGGCGGCAGAGCGACAAAGCCTGGAAGTATTCCAGCAGGCTTTGGCAGACCGGGCGAAGCAGGAATCGGACTAGGCATGGATGGGACATGGTGACGGCAGACCCGGAGATCCCGGGTCCCTGTTGCCGGTGTCATGGCGATGGGCAGCGGCCGGCAACAAGCCAATGCCGGCCGCGAATTGGTGTACTTTCGTGAGGGTTATCTATGAGTGAAGAAATGTTGGAGAATGGCGAGGTCAGCCAGAACCCATCAGTGGTATACATTGCCGGAGAGAGCATCACGGTGCGGGATCTGGCCCTGGAAATCAACAAGAGTCCCATTGATCTGCTCAAGATCCTGATGCAGTATGGCCTGATGGTACCGGTTACCCAGTTCATCGACATTGAGACGGCCCAGCTGGTGGGGGAAGAACTGGGAGTCGTGATCAGGCCGCAGTCGGAACTGGAGGAGGAAGCGGCCCAGGCGGACACCGCGGCCGAAGAAGACCGCGCCCGGTCCTCGGGACAGGGCCGCATCCAGGAGATTGTCCACTCCGACGACGCATCCGCCCTGCAGATGCGTCCCCTGGTCGTCACCGTGCTCGGCCATGTGGATCATGGCAAGACGACCTTGCTGGACACCATTCGCAAGGCCAACGTGGTGGATTCCGAGGCCGGCGGAATTACCCAAAGTATCGGCGCCTATCAGGTGGAGCATGAGAGTGATGACCATGTCCAGTCCATCACGTTTATTGACACCCCCGGCCACCATGCGTTCACGCAGATGCGGGCGCCGGGGGGCCGGCGTGACCGATCTGGTCATACTGGTCGTGGCGGCCGATGACGGCATCATGCCCCAGACGGAAGAAGCCATTGAACACGCCCGCGCCGCGCAAGTACCGATCCTGGTGGCCCTGAACAAGATTGATCGGATCAACGCCAATCCCAACAATGTCATGACCCAGTTGTCCAACCTCGATCTGACGCCGTCGGATTGGGGGGGTGATACCCATGTGGTGCCGATCAGTGCGCTGAATGGTGACAACATTGACGAATTGCTGGACACCATCACCCTCATGACCGATGAAATTGCGCCCCAGGCCAATCCCCGGGGCCGTACGATGGGTACGGTGCTGGAGTCCCATGTGGACAGCAAAAGCGGTGTGACCACGACGGTGCTGGTCCAGAACGGGACGTTGCGCCAGGGGGACTATGTGGTGGTGGGCAGTGCCTGGGGCCAGGTGGCCGATACCGACGAGGGCGTGCTGGGCCAGGCCTGGGGCCGCATCAAGGCCATGCGCTCCTATGATGGCCAGCGGATCAAGGGGGCGGCGCCCAGTACACCCGTACAGATCCTGGGGATCTCCGAACCCCCTGCCGCAGGGGATCACCTGGAGGCCGTGGCCTCCAAGAAAGTGGCTTTGCAGCGTGCGGCCACCGCGGCACGGGAACAGCAGACAGGCGAGGCAACCGAGGCGGCGGTGCCGCAGTCCCTGGAGGAACTGTTTGCTTCACTCCAGCAGGAAGAGAGCGAGAAACTGTTGCAATTGATTGTGCGGGCCGATGTCCAGGGCAGTCTGGAGCCCATTCAGAGCTCCCTGGAGAATCTGGATCAGGATGAAGTAAAAATCGAGTTTCTGCGGGCCGCAGTGGGGGATGTCTCCGAATCGGATGTCCTGTTGGCGGAGGCCAGCCCCAATCCCACGGTCATTCTGGGATTCAATGTCGCCGTGGAGCGCACCGCGGAAATGCGGGCCCAGAAATCAGGGATTGACATTCGCCTCTACACGATCATCTACGAGCTGATTCAGGATGTCGAACAGGCCATCACCGGCATGCTGGATCCGAGTTTCAAGGAAGTTGTGATTGGCCAGGCGGAGGTGCGCCAGCAATTCCCCGTACGCGGCGGCATGGTCGCCGGCTGTGTGGTCATAGATGGCGTGGTGAAACAGGATGCCCAGGCGCGGCTGGTACGTCCCGGGACTGCCGAGAAACTGACCCGCATCATCGAGTTGCGGCGTTACCGGGATCCGGTGGATATGGTGCGGATGGGCCAGGACTGCGGCATTCGGCTGCTGGATATCAATGACTTTGCCGATGGCGATCTCATTGAGGTATTTGAACAGCAGGAGCAGGCACGAACGCTGTGAGCAGCATGCAGCAGCAACGGGTATCCGAACTGGTCCGGCAGGAGATGGTCATTCTGATCGAACAGGATCTCCAGGATCCGGTGCTGGATACCGTGAAGGTTGCCGAGGTCCTGGTCTCACGGGATCGCAGGTCGGTACGCGTACATGTGACCCATGACGATGCGGCCGTGACGCCGGAGGAAGTCCTGCGCGCACTGCAGCGGGCGCAAGGGTATTGTCGGCGCGAATTGGCGGCCCGCCACATTCTGCGCGTAGTCCCGGAATGCCATTTTGTCTACAGTGATGCAGAAAAGACTGCATCCCGTGTGCATGCCATCCTGGATTCACTGGACCTGGACCCGCCCCATGATTCCTGAGGCCATACTCCGTGCCATTCAGGCGGCGCACCGCATACTCTGCCTCAGCCATGTGGAACCCGACGGGGATGCCTACGGCAGCATTCTGGGCCTGAAGTGGCTTCTGGAAGGTGCTGGCAAGCAGGTCAGCGTGGGGATCGACGGTTCCCGGGACGATATCTATGCGTTCCTGCCCGGATTCAAGGCGGTCAAGGCACCTCAGGACATTCATGGCAAATTCGACCTGGTCATCATTGCCGATGCCTCCTCACCGGACCGGATGGGCAAGTTTCGCACCCATCAATCGGTGAAGCACACGCCGTGGCTGGTGATTGATCATCATCCGACCTCGCTCATGTACGGCTCGGAAGGCCTGAACTGGGTGGTACCCACGTTTCTGTCCACCTGCAACATGATTCTGCACCTGGCCCGGGCGCTGGAATACGCCCTGCCTGTCCGGGCCCAGCAATGCCTGATGGCAGGCATGATCACGGATACCCAGTGCTTTCAGGTCTATGGCACCGATCGGGCCTTCATGGAAGATGTGCTGGCCGTGATGGGCCCCGAAAGCTTTTCCCCCTATGACATTGTGTCCCGCACCATCAGCTCGCTGTCCTACGAAACCTTGCGTCTGTGGGCCGAGGTGTTGCCCACCATGCAACTGGAGGATGGTGTCATCTGGCTCACGATCCAGGAAGAACAGCTGAATGCGGAAGCCGGGGAACGGCCCAGTACGCGCGGGCTCATCCAGAAGCTGATGGAGGTGCGCGAGGCCAGGGCCGCCGTGATTTTCATGGAACGCACCCAGACCGACGGGACCCGCGGCGTGATTTGCAGCATGCGGTGCCGTCCCGACTATGATGTCAGCCGCCTGGCGCTCTCCTATGATGGTGGAGGGCACAAGATGGCCGCCGGCTGTTTCATCGCCTCTACCCTTTGGGATGTGGTGCCCCGCGTGGTGGATGAACTCAAATTTGCGGTTTCTGGCTAAGCCTGTCGCGCAACCTGACCGGTGCAGGACGGATGGACAACCTGCCTTCTGGGCCTATCCACGTTGTTATGGTGTTGGGCGAAACCCGTGCATCGGGGAGCACAGGCCCACATCCCACCGCTCCCGTACTTTGCCCACACCTGTGAATTCTTCGACCATGTGACTGAGGCAGATCATCTGGCAATAGAAAAGAGCAACAGTCTATGACAGCGTACGAGGCGGCCCTTCAGATTCTCACTGAGGCTCAGAAACCTCTGCCATTGGAAGAGATCACGACCCGCATCCTGGAAGCAGGTCTCTGGCAAAGTCGGGGCCAGACTCCGGAGGCAACGGTGGGCGCTCAGATCTATCGGCACATCAAGCACCATGGGGACCAGTCTCCCTTGGTACAAGTGGGCCCCAAGACGTTTGCGGTGAAAAAAGGCGCAAGCATTGCAGCGGACACCGATAACGGTTCTTCCTTCTTGAAGGTGCCCAATGCGAATCCGGCTTCAAACCCGGTCAGACCTGCCTTCAATAATCCGGATCTCACATCGCAAATTAAGCAACACAATGACTGGATACGGAAAGCCTTGCAGGCGCGATTGCTGTCTCTTGAACCAGAGGATTTTGAGAAACTCATGGCACAGTTGCTGGCAGCCATGGGTTTCGAAAGCGTCGAAGTCACGAATTTCAGTAGCGATGGAGGCCTTGATGTTCGGGGCACCCTGGTCGTAGGGGATGTGATCCGAACCCGGATGGCGGTCCAGGTGAAGAAGTGGAAGCGCAATATACAGGCACATAATGTGCAGCAGGTACGTGGCAGTCTGAGGGCTCATGAGCAAGGTCTGATCATCACCACCAGCAATTTCAGTAAAGGGGCCACCAGGGAAGCGGCGCAGGCGGACAAGACCCCTATCGCCCTGATGAACGGCGAACAGCTTGTATCTCTCCTGATAGAGCACAGGATCGGTGTGGAAAGCAACTCATTCTCTCTGTTTGAGCTCAAGGAAGCCTTCACCGAGGAAGGCTTCAGCCAGAGTGATTGAATGCAGGAAGCATCGGTACGCACCCTATTCGATCTGGGTGGCAGAGCGGGACAGAAATGGCCCTTGCCGTGTGCAGTCCCGCCACCGACAGCAATGCCATAGGTTTGGAAGAACGGTACATCTGTCATGTCGCAGCCTGTGTCAGGCATTCTCTTGCTGGACAAACCGGGCATGGAATCCCGGACACCTGCCATGGAACCGGGGGATGCGGCCTGGCCGACCAGCCATGACATGGTGCGTCATGTGCGCCGGTGTCTGGGCCTCAAACGGGTAGGACACACCGGCACACTGGATCCCTTTGCCAGTGGCCTGCTGGTCGTGTGTATCGGCAGGGCTACCCGTTTGGCCGAGTACTACCAGGAACTGCCCAAGACGTACCTGGCCCAGATCCGGCTCGGGACCGAAACGGCCACCGATGATGTGACCGGCGATGTCATGGAACAGGTGCATCCCGTTGCGGTGGATCCCGGCCTGCTGGAAGAGAAACTGCAGGCGTTTCGGGGGCCCCAGGACCAGATGCCACCGGCCTATTCGGCCAAAAGGATACAGGGCCAGCGGGCGTATGAATTGGCTCGGGCGGGGGAGCACGTGGAACTGACACCCGCCCGCATCACGATTCATGACCTGGTCATCACGGAACCCCTGCACGACAATCACGTAACCGTGCGGGTGACCTGTTCCGCCGGGACATACATTCGCAGCCTGGCCCGGGATCTGGGACGTGCCCTGGCCGTGGGCGGCTGTCTGGCGCGTTTGCGCCGGGTGGCCCTGGGGGATCTGCGTGTCGAGGAGGCCCTGGCGCCGGACGCTCTGGCACAGCGCGGATGGGAGGCAGTCCTGGCCCCGGGTACCGGTTTGCCCGGGACGCGGATTGTTTGCGATGCGGCGGCCAGGAGGCGTCTGGGCTACGGCCAATGGGTCGAGTATCCGCTGTCCCTGCCGGCGCCGGATCCCGGTGCCCTGGCCCTGGCGGTGGATGAGGAAGGCGTCTTCTGGGGGATCCTGACCTGCGCCGCCGTGCCAGGCCGGGATGTGATCAAACTCAAGGCCCGAAAATGGCTGGCACCTGTCTGAATGGGGTACGCTTAGGGGCGGGGAAAGCGGGTCTGGCCAGGCGATATGGCAGGAGTACATGGGTGACAGGTGATCTGACGGTAGTCAAGGACTTGCGGGATCTGCAGATCCCGGATCCCGCCATTGTTGTCATCGGCAAGTTTGATGGCGTACATATTGGACACCAGGCCATCCTGCGGGAGGCCGCAGCGCGGAAAGCCTCCGTACAGCAGGCGCATGGCGCCCGCCGGGCCGTCCTGGTGGCGGTGACCTTCGATCCGCTGCCCGCCCAGTTTTTCCGGCCGGAACAGGCCTTGAAGCTGCTGAACACACCGCAGGAGCGGTTGTGGCTGGCCCATCAGTTGGGGGTGGATGTCGGTGTCTGTCTGCGCTTTGACCAGGAGTTGGCCCAAAAGACCAGCGAGGAATTTGTCGCCCTGCTCAAACGCCATGTGAACATGGTGGAACTGGTGGTGGGCGAGGATTTCGCGCTGGGACACCAACGGACGGGTACCGTGGAAAATCTGCGCGAACTGGGCCGCTTGCATGATTTCCGGGTGACCACGATCAGTGAAGTGCAAAACGGCACCGAGGTGGTACGCAGTCGGGGCATTCGCGACTTGCTGGAGCAGGGCGATATGGCCCGGGCCAACGGCCGGCTGGGGCATGCGCATTTTGTGGCAGGGCGTGTCATCACGGGCGGCAAACAGGCGCGCCAGCTGGGGTTCCCGACCGCCAATCTGGCCGTGGACCCGTCCCGCTGCTATCCCAAGTCAGGGGTTTATGCGACCCGCACATGGATCAGCCAGCCCTTTGGCGGGTACGCGAGCGTGACCAATCTGGGGTATCGCCCCACCTTTCAGGGCACGGAGTTCCGGGTGGAAACCCATTTGCTGGATTTCCCGCGGGACGACCACGACGGCAATCTGTATGATCAGGTGATTGCGGTGGCGTTCATCCAGCGGTTGCGGGAGGAAATCCGGTTTCCTTCCGTGGAAGCCCTCTGCACCCAGGTGGCACACGACATCCAGCATGCGCGTACCGTCCTGCCGCAAAGCCCGGCACCGCCCGCCACTGCCCGCTTCATGCAGGCACTGTTGCCGGCCATGAACTGTGCCGATCCGGCGCTGGTGCCGTAGACCGTCAGGCCGCCAAATCTGCCGCCGTCACCTGTCGGCTGACATCGTGCTCCTTGCGAATGTGGATCACGTGGTCCAGACTGGCTTCAAATGTATCGTCATGGCTGATGATGAACAGTTGCCGGAAGCCCCGGATCTCCCGGATGCGCTGGGCCAGTTCGGCGCGGCGTTCCTGATCCAGATTGGTCGTGGGTTCGTCAAAGAAGGCAAACTGCACCGTCGTGAGGCTGCGGAGCAGGGCCAGGATTACCGCCAGGGCCGCGGTCATCTGTTCGCCCCCGGATAGCAGCCGAAACTCGCGGTCCCGCCCGGCCACGCGGAGCTGAATGCCGAAGTCCTCGGTCCACCGCAGCTGCCTGGTATAGTCATTCATCAGCTGGTTGAAAAACTGGGCGGCTTCCTGGCTGATCTGGTCGATCAGGGCGGCTGTGATCCGGGGCTGTACTCGTCGTAGCAGGTCGCGCAAAAATTTGAGGTGTCTTTCCCGGCGTTGCAGCACGGTGTGTTCCTGGTGGGCCTCGGCCCTTTGTGCGGCCAGCTCCGCAGACCAGCCAATTCCTTCTCCAGTCTGGCCTGGGCTGCCTGTACATACTGCAGTTCGGTCTCGGCCCGCGTCTGTTCTGTCTTCAGCCCATCCTGCACCTCACGGAGTTGGGCATGCCGGGCCGCATCATAGTTCCGGGCCTGAACTGCCAGCGTGTCTTCCAGGGCGCTGCCTCTGGCCTGCAGGGACGCATGCTGCTCTTCAAGAACCGCAAACTGTGCGATGTGTTCCGCCAGGCTGTGCGCCCGGTCCGCAAAGCCAATGACGCGTTCATATCCCGGCCGGTATGCTTCAAGGCGGTCTCGCAACTGGGCTTCGCGTTCTTCAAGGCCTGCGAAGTCCGCCTCCTGTGATCGGTACTGCTCCCGTGTCTGCTCCAGGTCATCCAGCCGGGATGCCAGTTCCTCCCTTTCCGCCTGGATTGCCGGAGTCCTGTCCAAGTGGTTCAGGATGGTGCTGTGCCGGTCTGCCCCGGGACGCAACCGGGCCACGGTTGCCTGCAACTCCTGTTTGCGCGCCAGGTCCTGCTGCGCTGCCGCCACTGCCTCTGCGCGTTGCGTTTGCTCCTGGCGCAACGCGCTGATCCGGGAATCCACTTCAACCAAATCCCGTTCGTCCGGCATCTGGCTGGCGTTGGCCCGAAAGTCTGCCGCTTCCTGGTGGAATGCGGTTTGGGCCTGATCCTGGACATGCAACTGTCCTTCCAGATCGGCGAGTTCCGCCTGGACAGCCTGTTGCGAAAGGTGATTCTGATCAAGGAGATCCTGCTGCATGTCAGGCGCCAGCGGTTGCTGGCACAACCGGGCAAAGCACCTGTTGGGATGTATCCCCGGGCGGCAATCCCTCCGGCGCGGCCACTTTGTGCAATGCCTGCTCCTGTTCCGTGAGACCGTCCAGTTGGGCCTGCACCAGCATGCACGCACGATCCAGTTCGTCCCACTTCCCGGCTGCCTGTTCTGCCTGACGGGCTGCCCGCTCGGCCTGTTGGCTGAGCTGTGCCCGTTTTTCCATCTGTGCCATAACCTGCGCACGATCCGCTTCGGTCTGCTGCAGCCGGTCGCTGACGGTTTCCCTTTCCTGCTGGATGCTGGCCAGAGAGGATGGTGTCATGGTCAAAAGGTAAATCTCGTGTTCCGCCGTGTGGCATTGTGCGGCCTCATCTTCCAGGCTGGCGGCTTCCTGCTCCATGGTCTCCAATTCCGCCAGCTGCGCTGTCAGGGCCT
>CAXXOQ010000233.1:0-12796 GCA_963664185.2 Caldilineaceae bacterium
ACATAGGGAAATCGGGCCAGATCCTTGTCCAGGTTGGCCAGCCGTGCATCTTCCGGCGTATTCAGTACCTGAAACAGGTGCATGAGCAGACCGCCCAGATCGGAACCGTCCGGCCGGGTATGCTCTTCCAGGAAATCCAGGAAGATGTCACGCGGCTCGAAAATACCGGTATCGTCTGCAAAGAGACAGAAGACAATCCGGACCAGAAAACGTTCCAGATCCTGTCCCTGATATCCCGCTTCCTCCAGGGCATCACGCAGCAGCCCAACCTTCTCGGCGGCCTCAATGTTGACCGGATCCTGATCCCGGAACTGGCGGCGCTGTATCCCCAGGATGAATCCGAACGCCTCCACATGGGCGGGCAGATCGGCCAGCGGGAACTGGATGCATTCCCTCAGGTCGAGATCATGAAGCTCAAAGTTCTGGAAGTCGCTGACCAAAATATAGCGGGGACGCTGGAATTCGGGCAACGCGTCAAAATACGCACCCGCCTGTCCGTACGCCTGGGAGAGGTTTTGACCGGCGCTCTTCTGTTCCACCAGCAACACACCCGGCCAGAACAGATCTATGAAGCCGGCCCGGTTGTCCAGTTTCTGCACATGCGCCTCATAGCGCGCGACGGAGCGACGGCGGACACCAAAGATCTGGAAGAACTCGTTGTAGAAGCTCTGCGTCTCGCCTTTTTCGTAATGGGCATCCGCCCACTCGCGGGCAAAGCTCCCCGCCCGGACGCGGACCTCGTTCCAGGACAGTCGCATCAGGCGGGATCCTGGTTAATCTGGGTGGAACGATACCCGTTGGCCATTCGGGTAGAGCCCGGGAGTTGCCAAGGCGATTCTGTCACAAACAGGCCTCCCATGTCCCGATGATGTCCAGCACCGGGAGACATGCCCATTCTATCGCACGCCAGCAGGCCAATCCTCCGTGCACAGTGGGCCAGATGGACCGCATGATCCGCGGAAGAGGGCAGGAACTGGATGTCCAGCACCTCGCTGGCGGGGTCGGTCGTGTCGCCTGCGTGGTATTCGCAGCGATCCGGCCAGTAATCAAAGTCCAGCTGGGTAATGCCACCATTGCCGGAAGGCCTGCAGGCAGCGGCCTCAGGCAGGGACTTCCCGACAGTCAGGGGGGCCTGTCGCGGCAACCGGGTTTCCGTCTGCCTCATCTGTCCCTCAACATGCCTGCTGCTTGCCCATTACAATCCATAGGGATTGCAGTCCGCGCCAGGCCAGCCGGGCGCAGGTTTGACCTGTCTCAACCCATGCCCTAATGCGGCGCATACCGCGCTTCCCCAGTCTCGGCTTCGTCCCGATCTATACCCCAGTGACCATACAACTCATGCCTTTCTGCCGGCCAGGGATCGCGATCCGTCAAAGCCATGCCCAGAGGTTGGCCCAGCGCCGAATAGCCCTGACAGATCCAGGAGTCAATTTGACGCCCTTCCCGGGCATACAGGGCCAGTCCTAAACGCAACCGGGCAGAACGCGGCAAAGTCTGCAAATACATATGGTTAGCAATCTGGCGTTGCCCCTCGCGGGCACTCGTCGAGTTGCCCGTCTTGAATTCCACCACCATGGAGACATCATCCCACTGGAAGACGGTGTCGGCATCCCCGCCCAGGCCCGACTTTTCCATTTCGTGGTAGTGGATACGGTTTTTCGACAGCATAACCGCCACATCCAGCACGGTATTGGCAACGTAGGCACGTGTTGTCCCCCGAAAACGCTGATGGGGCAGCATCTGCAGGAGCGCATTGAAATGGGTCACCATGCCGGGGATGTCCAGGTCAACCAGCGCCTCTACCCATTGGCCCTGCCTTGCCATGGCCAACTTGATTTCGTTTGCCTTCAGCCAGGGCCGCAACAGAACCCGGCCGAGATAGGAGGCGATTTCCCGGTTAGGGGGGACCAAACGGCCCTCAGGGGTAAGCGTAAGGTATCCCGTCTGATAGAGCAAAGGAACAATTTGCGCGGGTTGCCATTGGTGCAGCACCGCCTCGGGTGAGACCGCAGGTTGCAGGTCATCCAGCCATTCCAGGCTGAGTTCGTAGCGGTCCACCACATCCGGACGGGTCAGAAAGGTGGAGACAGGAGTGGGCTGCGCTTCCGCCTCCGGCGGTGCCTGCAACAGCGTTTCCACCACCCCCAGATGCCCGGTCTCGGACCAGTATTCGCCGATGCGGCCATCCTTCAGACTGGACATGATAGCGAATGGGTTGTAGATGGGGCTGTCGGCATCCACGGCAAAGCGGTAGCCGTCGTACCATTCCCGCCAGGCGTCGCGGGTTACGTGTGCCCAGCCTTCACGCGGTGCCACGGCCGGAACGGAGGCCTTGACCTGCTCCCACAAGGCATCCAGTTCCCTGTCCGTGAAACCCGTCAAGTCGTGAAAGACCGGATTCGCGGATTGGTCCCGTACCTGATTCATTTGGGACCAAAGCCCTGTCTTGACGAAACGGGTCACCCCGGTCATCACCACTTTCTCCACATAAGGCCCCAGCGACTTGAAAGCTCCGTAAAAATCCGTCAACAGGGGCCGCACCCGCTGTTCCTGGGGCCGATGCATGCGATTCAGGATAGGCGCATCGTATTCGTCCACGAGGATCACTACCGTCCGCGGCAATCCCGTCTCTTCGGCGCTTCGCGACAGGGCTTTCACCAAATCAATCAGGGAACGGGAGGGCTGTTCCAGTGACAGCGGGAAGGTATCCGCAAGACCCAAATCCCTGGCTGCCGTGGCCAACTGGGCATTGAGGGCTCCGGCCACATCATCCGTGGCCTGGCCGATTTCCGCCATGTCCAGACGCAACACCCGATGGGTGCGCCAATGCCATCGGGCCTCCCGGCACACAGCCAACTCCGGCCGGGTCTCGTCTCCGGCAAACAGGTCCCGCTTCCCACTGTAAAGCATCTCTATGGTTGACAGCAGCAGACTCTTGCCAAAACGCCGGGGCCGGGCATACAGCTGGTATCGTTCATTGCGGAGAAACGCGGCAACCTGAGCGGTCTTGTCCACATACAGCAAGCTGTCCTGCCGCAATTGCCGGAACTCGCTGGTAGTGGGATCAATGTTCAAACGGGACATGCCGCCAGGGCCAATCTGTCTGCACGCTTCATTGTACCGCAGACTTTGACGGAATTGGGGCCAGCACGAACACGGGAATGCCTTCGTCTCCGGGGCCATGAGATGTCCCGGCAGAAATCAGAGTGACGGAGCAATGCGCGGGCAATTTGGCGCGTTGGGCACTGAATCAGTACGACTTGCAGGCCAGCCATACGCGCGACCTTCCTTGTCGGCCGCCAATCGGTGTCCCCTGGGATCAGTAGGATGCGATCTACAGACCGGGAATGGGCACAGTGTGCAATGTTCAGTCCCAGCCGCATATCAACATCCTATCGCTCAAAATTGGGATGGAAATCGGCATCCCTCAGATCTCGGGTAAGTGGCACTTTTTTTAAGTCAAAATCCCCGAAACTTCAGCGTGCCCCGACACAGGGCAAACTTGCCTGACGAGGACCCGCAACCATCTACCGTCAATAAAGAGGACCGTTTTCATAGGCCCACCCAAAGCCGGAGACCTCCTGCGGAGGCTCCGGAAGCCCTGCTATGGGGCCACGGTTTCCAAATTCAGAACGGCGTCCCATTCCTCCAGGGACAGGGACGCCACATAGCCACTGTGAAATTCCTCCATGAACACCTGATCCCATTCCGGCACCACCGTCTGAATCTCCTCGGGACAGCGCTGGATCAGTTCGGCATAGGCATGCTCCAGAATGCGGTAGCCTGAGGTGGGCGATTCCACAAAGGAGTCGTGCGCGGCGATGAGGCCCTGCTGTACCAGTTCCGCATCAATGACGTCGGCCACCTGGTGCATCAGGTCCAGCTTCCGGTCCCAGGGCGTATCCAGGGCCACGGCTTCGTCGACCAGGTGCCCCATGCGCGGGTACATCCGGGGCAAATTCGCAAAGGCATGCATGATCCATTTGTCATAGGGGTAGTAGACACGTTCCAGCATGAACGCCAGCTGCACACCCCAGCGCACACTCCGGCTGAAGGCGATATTGGCATAATAGGCGTTGTTGCGCAGCAATGCGCGTCGCAGGGCATAGACCCCCATACCGGAAAAATACCGGCACCAGTGCGCAATCCGGCGGATGCGCACCGGTTCGGGGTAGTAGACCGCAAACGCTTGCCGGAGGCGGGTGAATTCGCCCCGGTCGTCACGCCATACCTCGCCATTGACAATGTGGATGATGTCCTCTTCCGGCAGCGCAAGCCAGTCCGTCCAGGTCACAGGGGCGGTGGTCAAGCCAATAGTCCGGCGCAGAAAGGCTTCCAGGCTGTCACAGGCCAGTCCGGATCCGGCCAGATGGCCTTCACGCAGCGAATGGCCCATGAACCGGTCAGGGAGTTCCTGGGTTACGGCCTCCATCATGGCCGTGCCATATGCCTGCCACAGGGCATCGGGCATGAGGGCATCGATCCGGAGGCCAAAATGATGGTCCCGGGAGTATGCGTCGTCCAGCCCCATGGCCTCCGAACCATAACCGAAGATGCCGAAAGCGGTCTGGGCCAGTTGATCAGGAAACCGGCGGATCAGGATGGGTTCCACAACGTCATGGAAAAACGTACGGCTTATGTCAATTATGGATTCAGACATGATGCATGTTGTCTCCTTATGTTCTGTAAGGCACAGGCAGGGCCCCGCGCATGCCCGGCACACAGCTTCCTGTGGCCCCCTGGTTCCCGCAATACTTCCTGCCTATAGGGCCGTGTGGCAATATAGGCGACAGGGATCACTATCGTGTCCTGTGCCATGCCCGATGTGCCATGAACCCCGGAACGGACTTGGGAGCGGATCGCGGTCCGCCCTTGTGTGAGATCATCCATGTGGAGGGTCACGCCTGCATGACCCTCCGGGAACTCCTGGCACCCGAGGTGCACACGGTGTTCGTAGGCATCAATCCATCCCTGGCATCCGTGCAGGCAGGGCATTACTATCAGGGACGCCTGGGCAGGCAGATATGGCGTTGCCTGAAACAGGCGGGGATTGGCCAGCTGGCATCCCGTGACAGGGGCCAGGAAGATCTTACACTGTTTCGCCAGGGATTTGGCTTCATGGACCTTGTGCGGCGGCCCAGCATCTCCGCCCGGGATTTGGCTCCCCGTGAGTGGACCGAGGGCCCGATCTCGCTCGTCCAACGCCTGCAGCAGCTGCCTCACCAGCCCTGCATTGTCTTCACCTACAAGAGCGTGGCGGACCGGGCCGAGGCTATCCTGCGCCAACAGGGATTTGCGACATTTACCCTGGGATGTACCCACCGCCAGTTCCGGGTCGAACGTTTCCAGGCACTGGCACAGTGGCTGGCGGCCCACAATCTGCCCGTGCCACTGCCAGGCACCGGGAACAGACTCCAGACAACCGCGAGGCAAGACGCATGCCGTGCCCAACATACTGATTAACGGGTGGTTCTGGCACCGTCCCGAAACCGGATCGGGACAATACCTGGCGGCCCTGCTGCAACAGTTCGCGGTGCAGGCGGCTGACTGCCAGTTTCATGTGCTGGTACCGCAGAACGGTGCCGATGAGACCCACCGCCCCGGAGACAATGTGACCGTTCACGATGTGGCTTTGCCCCCGGGGCCCGCCAATCTGGTCAAGGTATGGTGGGAACAATGGACCGTTCCCCGATGGGGCCGCAGGGTGAACGCGGACCTGTTGTGGAATCCCTACTGGACGGCTTCTCTCTGGCAACCCGCCCCTGTTCTCATCACCGTGCATGACATCATTCCGGCGGTCCGGCCGGAGTACCAAATTCGTTTCCGGCAGAGACTGTACCTGCATCTGACCAAATTCACGACGCAGCGCGCCCGGCATGTCCTTACCGTAAGCCAGTCGGCCAAACGGGATCTGGCCGTCCATTTGGGCCTGGATGGACACCGCATATCTGTGGTCTACAACGGGGTCACCAGTGTGCAGCCCCCCTCAGCAGGCAGGCCGTACCCTGAGATGATACAGTCTTTTGGGTTGCCAGACCGCTACTTTCTGTATCTGGGCGGCTATGAGCGGCGCAAGAACGTGGAGACCACTCTGCGGGCCTTCAAGCGCTTCCGCGAACTGGGCGGCGATCCCGCGGTCAAGCTGGTACTGGCAGGACAAACTGCCCGCCTGCGACACGGCGGTGCTCCAGCATCCCGGCCCCATCATAGAGGCCCTGAACCTGGACGATGCGGTGCTGGTGCTGGGCCGTGTCTCCGAACAGCAAAAGGCGGCGTTGTACCAGCAAGCCCTGGCTTACGTGTTTCCCGGGCTGTACGAGGGTTTCGGCCTCATGATTGTGGAAGCCATGCAGGCCGGCGTGCCGGTGATTACCAGCCGCTCCTGAAGGCTCTGGGTGTCTCCTTCCTGGCCCTGCCTCAGAAAGTCGTATCCGGTACGAAACAGAGGGTGGTATCACTCTGTGCCGGATGATCCATGCCAAAAATGTCGGTAATCTGCCAAGTGGCGGGTTCCGCCTGAATCAGGGGCAACACCACCTGGCAGGCATACACCGGGTCTGCATTGGAAGCATAGGCCTCCCGCCATTGCTGGGCAATCGCGACAAAGGGGGAATCCGCCAGTTCCTGGCCCAGGCGTTCACTGGCCTGTATGGCCGAGCGCATGTCACCGGCCAAGGCGTGGGCCTGCACCTGCCGGAAGTAGGTCAGGCCGCGCAGCAGGGCCAGCTCCTGTTCGGCGGTGATGGCGCCAATGCCGCAGGCCGTGAGCGTAGGATTGTCCAGAACTCCCTGGTAATGCTGCAGCGCGGCCCCATACCCGAAAACCGGGGCCGCTTCCATCAGGGTTTGGGCTTCCACCAGATTCAGGCCCAGACAGCGACTGGCCGGATTGGCCGGATCGTATTCCAGCCAGACCCGCTGATACGGTTGACCGTCAATGCTCTCCCACAGTTCCACGCGGCTGACCTGCGGGCCCTCGGCAATCAGGCCACTGATACCACCTTCCAGCACAATCTGCTGCCCCTGTCCGGGATTGGTTTCCGGTACCGGAGCGAGCCACACCTTGCCGTTGGTGATGGTGGCATCGCTGCGAATGAAACTGTTTACGTGATCCCCTTCCCAGCTCAGGATTTCCACGGTGGACAGGCAGACGAGATTGCAGACCTCATCAAACCAGACCAGATCGGTCTTGCCGTCCTCGTTGATATCTTCCATGGCAAGCAAATGGGGCAGTCCCAGGGTTGAGGGTTCGAAAATCAGATGAAAGTCGTTGGCAAAGCCGCCATAAAACACCATCAGGCGTCCTACCCTGTTGTTGGGTCCGAGTCCCTGGGCACTGGGCAACGACACAATAGTCACCACGTCCGGCAGACCATCGCCATTCAGATCCCCCGTCCGGATAGTCCCAAAGTCATCCGTCATGACTTCGCACAGACGCATCCAGGTTTCCACCAGCAGCAGATCCCCCTGCAGGCCGTTCAGAAGGCTCTGGATCATGTTGGGATAGCCCGCCAGGGTCCCGGGACATTCGGGCAGTTCATCGGATGAGGCAAACGTCGCCGGATCCATGTTGCGGAACTGTTCTGCCGAGGGAAACAGGGGGGAGGGCGCAGGTACCGCCGGGACATCTCCCTCTATGTCCGGCAAACCCCCACCCCCGTCCGCCAGCGGGTTCAGCACCGGACACACTTCTGTGGGGGCAAGCCCTGGATTCGCATACCCGAAAGCAAAGAACGGTCTCCAGGTGGCCGGATTGGCTTCCACATACGCCAGGGCCGCTGTACACGCCACCACAGGATCCTGCAAGCCCTCATACAGCTCCAGCCAGGCTCTGCCCAAATAGGCAAACACCGACGACGCATACGCACTTTCCAGCACGCCTATGATTTCCTGGGCAATCTCGGGTTCGTACTGGTAAGAGGCGATGATCGCCAGGCGAAACAGGCTGAAGGCACGCAGGTAGTCCTGCTCCGAGACATCGAGCCAGATCACCAGTTCGTTGTCGGCCAGCGCTTGCCGGTACAGGGACTGGGCCGTGTGCAGATCCTGGAGCGGGGACTGCAGCGTCTTCTCATGCGCTTCCCGGACTACGTGATACAGGTAGTGGGCGGGGGCATGCTCCCGTACCATCAGGCGAAAGGGCAAACCTTCCCGGCTGGCCCAGATTTCCGTTCTGGCGCGTTGGGGGCCCGCTTCCGGGCGGGCATGCTCCCCACCCTGGATCTGCACCGCCAAGCCATCCCCCAAGGCAGCTGCATCCACCAGCCTGACATCCGCATTGACCATGGCAATGGGCAAATCTGTCCAGCCTTGCCAGGTCCTCGTCTCCCGATCCCAGCTTTCGACATGGACCCGGGTATAGCACATGGTCGTGCCACACGTCTTGTCGGTCCAGAGAATATCCTTCCGTTCATCCTGGTTGACATCCCCTACGGCCAGCAGGGAAACCGTCCCCGCGGCCTGGGCCTGCAGGGACAGGACCATGCCCTCGCCTTCCCAGAGAAACAGGGCCAGATCCATACGGGCCGGTGCCTGGTCCCTTTCCGGACCGTACGACAGGAGCAGATCGATGAACCCATCCCCATTGATGTCCCGGTCACTAATCAGGGTGTCAATAACCAGGCCACAGTTCTCGACGCTGCGCACCAGCCCCTGGGAAAGGAAATTCCAGTATGTCAGGGCCTCTTCCATGAATTGAATACGCTCGCGGTAATGCTGCGGGCAAACGGGCGCCGGCAAGTCGGCCCGCGGCACCAGTTCCGGCATTGGGGCCGCAGTCTCGGATTCCGTGGCTGCTTCCAGCGGGATGCGGTAGGCCGGCGGTACGATCACATCCTCGGGAAAAGGTGTCGGGCCCGGGGCAATCACGATATCGGCGGGGGCCTGCGGCGGTACAAAGAGGCGGGTGCCTACGGCCAGGACCGCGGGAGCATCCGGATTGGTCGCCTGCAGCAATGGCACGGCAATGCCATATTGGGTAGCAATGGAGGACCAGGAATCGCCGGCTTGGGCCACATGGTACTGGGGCCCCGTGAGTGTAAAGTCGGCCGGAATCAGCAGCGTATCTTCCTTGTACAGCAGATCGTAGGCCCTTACCGCCTGCGGATTCATGGACTGCAGGGTTTGCACAGAATATCCGGAAGCCTGACCAATGGAAAACCAGGAGTCGCCGGCCTGCACATGATAGTAATAGCCGTTGGCCGTGGTTTGCGCTTCGACACGGGAGGAACCTATGGCCACCAGCCACAGGATACAAAGCAGGCAGAGCAGATTTTTCATGCAGTCACATGTGATGACACAAATGCAAGAGGGTACCGGTTGTCCGGAACCCAGGTCGCCATACCGGTATACAGGCCCATGGCGGACACCCGGACAGGGCAGATCGCCCTGCCTGCAACAGCGTTGGGGTGTGTTGCGCCAACATGGCCGCAAACCGGGCAGTGACACTGTTATGGCATGCCGCAGGCGGGCCAGATCGACCTGCACCAGAAATAGCGTAACACACCCTGGGCCACTCCGCTTCTCATTTCGGTGGACAATATCTGGCCGGAGGTTGCCACGCCTTGGCCCCTTGCCGGTTGCGGTTCATGGGCCAAGGTCGTGTATATTTTGCGCAAGGCTCTGCATCTCATGGGAAAATAGCCTGCGGCTCTCACTGACCGTTTGCCGTGTTTGCGTGCCTTCCGGCGCCGCTGATTCGGTCCATACAGATTCCTGCGTTTCCTCACCATGCCTCCCGCACGCGGTCCCATTTCGGCCGATCAGGACCCCCCACTTGACGGGCGGGATCTGATCCAGCTGCTGCTTGCGGGTCATGCTCCTCTGGCGCTTTGGGCCCGCCATTTGTGTCTGCTGATTCAGCCCATGATCAGGGTGTTGGGAGGAGAACGGCTCAATTTCTGGTTGAACAGGATTTTGCAACACGAGACATTCCACTACCCCGCGCGCCGCAACACCAGACAGGAAAGCCATGTGGACCCAGCCCAGTGAATTGCACCACGCCTGGCGCCTGGCGCACATGGAAGCCGTGGAAGCCGGGTATGAGCTGTTGCTGCAGTTCGAGAACATCCATTTCGGCGGGGAATTCCTGCCGCTGCAACATGCCTTGCTGCAAGGACAGGTCACCCGGTTTCCCGCCTCCCATTGTACATTGAGCATCAACAGCGAAGCTACAACCTGGCTGCTCGCCCAGCTGGCCGTGAACACACTCGCGCTGGGTCCGTCGGATGGGGAGCCCCAGACTCGTGCCCTGCACTGGATCGGAGCGACTTCCGGCATGCAAACCTGCGTCCTCAATACCTTGACGTCCCAGGCGGTGGTGAGCGGGGTCAGGCAAGGCCTTTACGGCGATTCGCCTCATGTCCAGCGTATCCTGGCCCCCATGGCTTCGCTGGACCGCGCCAGTGTCCTGCCACGCCAGTTCCTGCCTGGGGCCGCCAGCCATCCGGCCCCGGAAATGGCCGGCGTGCCCGTTGCCCGGCTGGAGAGAAAATCTCCGGCTCCGGGTGGCCTGGCCCATTGGCTGGGCTTCCTGACCGCTCTGGTAATGTTTTTGTTCGGCTTTACGCAATTCTTCCTTCGGTTCCTGTAATCTCCGCATGTACACGCATCAACCCCTATGGTTGCGGTCGCTGAACTGGATGGTGATCCTGCTCACCATTGTTTGGGTTGTCCAGGATCGCATATGGGCCCGTATTGGGACAATGCCCTTGCATGTTTCGGCAGCGCCGCTGTACGAATGGTTGCTGGTGCTGGCCGCCATGGCCCTGTTCGCCGGTCTCATCCATATCGTGCGCTTCCATTTTCTGCGCGTATGGCGAGCCCAACAGGAATGGGGGTACAGCCTGGTATGCCTTGTCACCTGTACCATTGTGATTACGTTCAGCCTCAGCGAACCGGGCACGGACAGTACGGAGTTGAACTGGGTCTATGCCCATATCATTGCGCCCGGTGAAGCCGCCCTGATGGCCACAACCCTGTTCCTGCTCTCCGGCACCTTCATGATGATGCTGCGTACCCGGCGCCGCGGGACTGGATGGCTGACGGCGGGCCTGCTTGCCGTTCTGGTCCTGCAGATGCCCTGGATCCACAGCCTTTTGCCGAGCGATTTGGCTCCCACGCTGGACAATCTGATGCATCTCATCGTGGTCCCCGTTTCGCGCGGCCTGCTGCTGGGTTCCGGCATTCTCATCACAGCCGTTGTCATCCAGTTCCTGCTGGGTGATGGGGAATACCGCACCACCCCAAGCTGAGTTCCCTTCCCTTTGCCTGTCCGTACCCAGGTGGATCGTGTCTGACATAATCTGTTCCCACTGCGGCGAACGCAATGCCAGGGACGAGAGCTATTGCCGAAACTGTGGTGCTCTCCTGCATCCCCCTGCGGATCCTGAGCCTGACCCCAGCCCTCCCGCCTCTGAAACCACACCGGACGCGCCGGAACCGGATGTCCCCGATCTGCCACTGCCATCCGCCCCGGAAACACGGGACGACAAGACCGGGGAAGAGCCTTCTGTGGGCATCGGGCAACTGGCAGGCCTGATACCGGAAAGGAGTGAATTGCAGCGTTTCCTGTATCAGGAAAGGGACGACCCGCCGCCCACGCCCCAGGATACGGATTCGGTCCCGTTGGCGTTGTCCCCCCTGACCCTGGAGGCCACTTCACCCGGATTTAGGCTCACAGGCCATATGGCAGGCATGACGCTGCGGCGCCAACATATGCTGTTTTGGCTTTTGGGCCTGGCAGCCCTAATCCCGTTCTGGTTGTCCACGGCGGACAGCGCCCGGTCGCCCCAGGTGTGGGAGGGGATTGAGGAGGCCCGGCTGATTCTGGAGACCCTGGAACCAGGCAGCAGCGTACTGGTCTACTGGCAGAACGAACCGGGAGTCGCGGGGGAACTGGACCTGGCATCGGATCCGGTTCTCCGGTATTTGCTGTCAACAGGCATTGACATTCACGTTCTTTCCCAGCACCCCCTGGGGTTGCCGCAATTCGGGACCCTCCTGGACACCATCAGGGCCGATTTGCAATCCTCCATCGTACTCAATATCGATCCGGAGAGTCCGGAAACGGCGGTCCATACGATAGGCTTTTGGCCGGGAGGCTATGTGGTGTTGCCCCATATGGGATCCTGGTTGCGGTCCGCCTCTCCGGATTTGCAGCTTCTTGTGACTCCCCATGTGGCCGACATTCTGCATTGGCTGGAACTGGTCGCGCCTTTCATTGACGCGCCGGTCGTGGTCATAACCAGTGCCGGCACGGGCCAGGTGATCCGGCCCTACCTTGATACGGGCCAGGTGGCAGGCCTGATCAGCGGCTATGACGGCGCCTTTCAGTTCACCGCCGGCAACGGGTGGCCCGTACCCGCCACCTATGGCCCCCGGATGGAACGCCACTTCGCAGCCCAAAACTGGATCACGGCCTGTCTCATCCTGGTTATTCTGATCACCCTCCTGTTCCGTGATCCACCGGTAATGCCTTGGACATCACCACACGATTGACTCCCGATTTCATTCAGGCCGCGGGAGTCTGGGTTGGCCTGGCCGTATCCCTGAGCCTGTTCAGCCTGATCTGGGGCGAACAATGGCTCGCGCGCCTGATGCAGCATATACTGATTGGGGCTACCACCGGCTGGATCCTGATTCTGGTCTGGCAACGGCTCCTGCAGCCACGCCTGCTGACGCCCTGGCTCCAGGGACAGTTTACGCCTGGCAATACGGTCCCTGTCATTTTCGTCCTGATCCTGATCCTGGGGGCCTTTGCCCCGCGTTCCCGGACCGCGGAAGCGCACTTCCTGGA
>CAXXOQ010000234.1:0-5863 GCA_963664185.2 Caldilineaceae bacterium
ATCAGGCCGATGGTGCTGACGAAGGGATTCAGGGCCACCCGGACCGGATACTTGAGCAGCAGGCGCACTTCCGAGAGGCCCTTGGCGCGGGCTGTCTTGACATAAGGCTTGCGCAGTTCGTCCAGGAGATTGGCCCGCATGATGCGGATCAGGCTGGCCGTGCCCGCGGTGCCCAGAATGACCATGGGGATCCACAGGTGTCCGAACATGTCCTTGACACGGGCCCAACTCCAGGGCGCCTCCACGAAATCCGGGGAAAACAACCCTCCCACACTCTGATTGAATACCTTGAAGGCAAGGTACATCAGGACCAGCGCCAACAGGAAGTTGGGAATGGCCAGGCCGACAAAGCCGAGGCCGGTAAAGAAATAGTCGCCGATGGAGTATTGCCGGACCGCAGAATAGATGGCCCACGGGAAAGGCCACCGCCCACGTGAAGATCAGGGTGGCCAGCGACAGGATCACCGTCAGGCCCAGCCGGTCCCAGATGAGTTCCCGGACGGGACGTTCCCATTCGAAGGACATGCCGAATTCGCCCTGGCTCACGATGTTCCAGATCCACTTGAAGTACTGGACATAGATGGGCTGATTCAGGCCGTAGCGCACTTCAAGGGCGGCGATCACATCCTCTTCCACCAGATCGCCGGCCGCGTTCAGCTGGGCAATCATGGTGGTCAGGTAGTCCCCGG
Source organism: Caldilineaceae bacterium (assembly GCA_963664185.2). GTDB lineage: Bacteria > Chloroflexota > Anaerolineae > Caldilineales > Caldilineaceae > Bin34. Next base: position 690 of record CAXXOQ010000234.1, read on the forward strand.
GCGGCAACTGGATGATGACGAAGGAAATGATGGAGATCCCGATGAGGGTGGGGATCATCAGCAAAAGGCGACGTGCCAGATAGCGGAGCATGGGAACGGTATTTCAGGGGCAAGACAAAAAGGATAGGGCAGGGATGCCCAACGTGTCCGCACCGGCAACCCTGCCGAGACGGGAGCAGAGAGTCCTGTGGCCAAGACTCTCCACTCCCGTGCAATCAGGAACGCAGTCCTGGCTTACTGTTCAATATAGTACTGTTCCGGATTGGTCTGGGCTGGCGCGGCGGATACGTGCCATTGCCAAACGGTATCCGGTACATTCTTGAAATTGTTCTTGACGATGCCGTAACCCCGGTAGTACTTGGTCACACCAAAGACCCAGAATTCTTCCGCGGCAATGTCCAGAATGGCATTCATGATCCGGTCCTGTTCGGCGGGATCCACGGTCACCTGCAGTTCCTCGTACAGGCGCTGCTGTTCCTGGCCCGCGGGCGGGGGTTCCACGCCCTTGCTGCCGCCACTGCGCCAGTAGTCCGCCCAGGCCACCCCGAACAGGGACTCGGTGCTGAAGGGGAAGTACGAGCGGGGATCCATCACCAGGGCAATACCATCGGCGCCGGTCCATACCACCACATCGAATTCATACGCGGCCTTGCGTTCGTAAAACAGGGAGCGCTCCAGCACCTGGACGTTGGCTTCCACCCCAAGGTCCTTCCAGTACGTACTCACCAGTTCCATGATTTCCGCCCAGGGCTCGAAGGCTGCAATCACGTTGACGTCAAAGCTGATTTTCTCGCCATCGGGGCGCAGGCGAATGCCGTCGTCGCCACGGGCATAGCCCAGATCGTCCAGCAGCTGGTTGGCCTGATCCGGATCGTACTCGGTGTACTGGTACGCGAGCTGCTCGTGATACCAGGGGGATTCCGCCAAAGGCGCGGGCTGGCGGGGCTCGCCATCGCCCACGTACAGAATGTCAATGATTTCCTGGCGGTTCATGCCGATGGAAAGGGCAATCCGGAAATCTTTCTGCAGGAACACTTCCCGCAGGGCCTCGTCGGGATGGGCCAGATTCAGGCCAATCGAAACCGGAGTTTCCCAGGCATAGTCCACCGTGAAGAAGTCATAGTCCCCGGCTTCCTTGCCATCAAAGAACGCCGCCTTGTTGGCAGGGGTGGCAATGTGGCGATCCTGCATGTCCACTTCGCCGGCCAGCGCCTTGAGAACCTGGACTTCCACGCTCTCGACAATGGGATAGACCAGCTTGTCAATATAGGGGAGCTGGTGGCCTTCCGGATCCACTTTCCAGTAGTAGGGATTTCTTTCGGCCACCAACTGGGTAGCAGAAGACGCGGGGGTCGTCGTGACCCAGCCGTAGACCACAGGCAGATCCACATTGTTCATGAAGCTGCGCTGGTTGCCGAAGAGGGCCACCCAGTCGGTCATACCCATTTCGTCGACCTTGGCGGCTACGTTGTCGGGATCGAATTCCTGGTGGAACTGCTGCAGGTAATGGGCCGGTTCATACGGGTACTGGCTGCCCAGCTGGCGCAGAAACAGACCGTGCGGGGCGCTGAACGAGAATTTCACGGTGTAGTCATCCACCTTTTCCACCGTGCCTACCTCACCGCCGGGACGCATCCACAGGGGCTTGACGGGTACGAGTTCATCGTTCATGATGTAATGGTCATACCAGAACATGACATCATCCGCCGTCAGGGGTTCGCCGTCCGACCAGCGCATGCCTTCGCGCAGCGAGAACGTAAATTCGGTGCCCTCAGCATTGTGGTCCACCGACGCGGCCACGTTGGGGATGGTCGTGGTCAGATCGGGGGTCCACCGCATCATGGGTTCATACGCCATGGTCCGGCGTACCCAGGGCGCATCGGCCTGGCCCAGCAACCCGGACCGCCAGGTGCCGCCATACTGGCCGATGGATTCGGTGACCGGAACCACCATGGGATTCTTGGGCAGCCGCTCTTCCAGAGGAGGCAGATCGCCACTGGCGACCAGGGCGGCCAGCATCGGTGCTTCCATGCCCATCGCCGTGTCTTCCGCCACAGCTTCCTCGGCTTCCGCCGCGGCCGATTCTTCGGCCGCCGGAGCCTGACCACCGCCGCAACCTGCCAGCAGGCCTGCCAGCAAAACCAGAGCCATCAGGCTCAAAGACCAAACAGGTATCTTTGTCATTGCCATACTCCTTGCGCTATACATCAAGAAACGAATGCGACTGTCCAAACGTCCGTCAAGGGGAAAATGGATCAGCACCCAAGCGGAGATGATGCGGTATGCCATAGAAGCCCGGGCTATCCATCGCGGCTGCAGGAACTGCAGGAATTCCGCAAGCCCATTTTCTCAACACGGCACTCCCCGGGGCAGTGAGGACCAATATCTTTATCTTTTACGGAACAGGATCTGCTTCACTATACCGCATTGGGTGGGGCAGGCCAAAAGAGACCGGCAAAGAACTTTCCTCTGCCGAAGCATTTGGGGATCGCGGATACGCTGTGGATACACCTGTCTACGACCGGGAAACGGCATTGATTTGTACAGGATCCGGTCTTGGGACGGGCAACCAGGATTCAGGCATAATGGTAGGCCTTGATCCTGTGGTTCCCAGAGGTAATGTTGATGCATGCAATGGATTTCAGGCTTGAAGACTCGGCGGATGTGCTGGCCACCGCTGTGGAGCAACTGGCCCGCAATCGTATCGTGGAACGGATCTGGGCAAGGGATCACACGGTGTGGAGCGACAATGATCGCGAAATTGGGGATCGCCTGGGCTGGCTGGACATCCATGCCCGCATGTTGCCCGAGGCGGCCACCCTGATGCAGTGGGCGGCCCGCATGCAAGAGGCCGGATTCAGGCAGGCGGTCCTGATTGGCATGGGCGGGTCCAGCCTGGCCCCGGAGATGTTTCAAAGGATCTTTGGTGTAGCCAGCCAGCCTCAGGGCATGCAGCTGTACATACTGGATACGACGGACCCGAAACAGATCGCCGATCTGGAAACGCAACTGGATCTGGCCACCACCCTGTTTCTGGTAGCGACAAAATCAGGGGGTACGGTCGAAACCCTGTCCGGCTTCCACTACTTCTGGCAACAGGTATCCGCGGCCCAAACCGGACGTCGTCCAGGAGAGCATTTCGTAGCGATCACGGATCCCGGCAGCAGCCTGGTGGAGCTGGCGCAGGACCATGGCTTTCAGACATGCTTTGAAAACGATCCGAACATAGGCGGTCGGTATTCGGCTCTCTCCTATTTCGGCCTGGTCCCCCTGGCCCTGCTGGGCGCTGATGTATCCCGCTTCCTGGAGCCAGTAGGGCATGCCGCGGCGCAAACCCAGGGTACACCTGCGACCAATGCCGCGGCCCAACTGGGCATCCTCATGTCCGCCATGGCCCAGCGGGGACGGGACAAGCTGACCCTGCTCATGCCTGAGGAACTGGCCTCCCTGGGCGATTGGCTGGAACAGCTGGTGGCCGAGAGTCTGGGCAAGGAAGACAAGGGCATTGTGCCTGTGCTGGGAGAAGGACTGGCTGACGTTCCCCATTGGGGAGAAGACAGGTTCTGTGTGGTCACAGCGCCCCTGACACCGGACGGTCATTTGCCGGCAGACATGTCGCTGCTGGCGGACAGATGTGTGGAAGCAGGACATCCCACAGTGGTAATACCCATGCAGGGCACAGGGGAACTGGCGTGTCATCTCTTCCAGTGGGAATTCGCCACGGCGGTAGCAGGATACGGTCTGGGTGTGCATCCCTTTGACCAACCCGACGTGGAAGCGGCCAAAGTGGCGGCCCGTTCCTTCCTGGCGCAATACGAAGAAAGCGGGGAACTGCCGTCCGGCAATCTGGTGCCGGCAGAAACAGGGGTGCTGGAAGAATTCTTCGCTCTGCGGAAGCCGGGAGACTACCTGGCCCTGCATGCATACCTGCCTCAGAATGAACGTATGGCAAGTGTCCTGGCCCGGCTGCGCACGGCATTGAGCCGAAAATTGCACATGGCCGTAACCCTGGGGTTTGGTCCGCGCTTCCTGCACTCCACCGGCCAATTGCACAAGGGAGGAGCGAACAACGGTCTCTTTCTCCAATTGCTGCGCGACGGCCATGAAGCGCAGGACATTGCCATTCCAGCTGCCCCGCAGCATGCGGCACTCCTGACATTCGGGACCTTGCAGCGGGCCCAGGCCCTGGGAGATGCCGCCGCGCTGGATGCCCAGGCGCGGCGCATACGGAGCCTGCAATTGGGATCTGATCCCGTCGCCGCCCTGGAATCCCTGCTGGCCTGAAGCCGGAACGACATGGGGCTGGGGCAGGGCATCCCGGCGCGTATCCCACTGTCCCCACCACAGCCCATGCAAATTAGGATCAGGGAGTTAGCGCGCGATATCCAATTCCCGTACTTCGGTCTCGGCCACACTGTCCAGGACCGGAATTTCCTTGCTTGTCGGGATGCCCAGTTCCTTGAATTTGCGGGCATGGTCCAGGACACTGTTGCGGCCATCCAGGGAAGCGACACTGCGATTGAAGTGGGTCAGGGTGGACTGCAATGCCTTGCGGGTCTTTTCCATGTGACTGGCAAAAGCAAAGAGCTTGTCATGCAATTCCTGCCCCAGCCGGCCAATCTCGGCTGCCTCCTGGGCCAGGGTGACTTCGCGCCAGCCCATCGCCACGGTTTTCAACAGGGCCATCAGGGTGTTGGGGGTGGTTATCACCACTTTCTGTTCCATGATCTGATCCAGCAATCCCGGATTTTGCTCCAGGGCGATGGGCAGCAGGAACTCGCCGGGCAGAAACATGACGACAAAATCCGGAGCCTGCCGGAACGAATCCCAGTAGGATTTCCGCGCCAGGTCTTTGGCCCGGTCCCCCACCTGCTGGGCGACGCGGCCCAAAGCGTCATCGCGGTCCTGGTCCGACTTGGCTTCCAGGGCGTCCATGTAAGCCTTGATGGGGGCCTTGGCGTCAACGATGATCGTGCGGCCATTGGGCAAATGCACCACCATGTCCGGGCGTTCCCGGCTGCCGTCAGCCAGTTCCACACTGACCTGTTCCTCAAAGTCACAGTGCTGTGACATTCCCGCCAGTTCCACGACCCGCCGCAGCTGCATCTCTCCCCAAGCCCCTCTACCTTCAGGTCGCTTCAGGGCGTTGGACAGATTGCGTGTTTCCTCCACCA
>CAXXOQ010000235.1:0-21085 GCA_963664185.2 Caldilineaceae bacterium
GTTCTTGGCCCAAAGCGCCTCAAGTACCCTGTCCGGGGACATGGGCAGTTCGTACATCCGGATGCCCACGGCGTCGTAGATGGCGTTCGCCAACGCGGCGGCGGGGGGCACGATGGGTACCTCACCCACACCCCTGACACCATAGGGATGGCCCGGATTGGCCACCTCCAGCATAACCGTCTCGATCATGGGGAGATCCAGAGCCGTAGGCATGCGGTAGTCCAGCAGGCTGGCATTGAGCAGATGCCCTTCATCATCGTAGACATACTCTTCGTTCAGCGCCCAGCCGATGCCCTGTACGACACCTCCCTGGATCTGGCCCTCAGCATAACTCGGATGGATGGCCTTGCCGACATCCTGGATGGCCGTAAAGTTCAGAATCTCCACTTTGCCGGTGTCCACATCCACTTCCACATCCACGATTTGCGTCGAGAAGGCCGGACCGGGCCGTGAAGGATTGGCGGACGTACTGGCTACAATCGGCTCGGACGCGCGGGCCAGCTGCTCTGCGGCTTCCACAAAGTCCGCGGATTTGCCATTGTGCGAGAACACCCCGCCGTTCAGCGTGACACCGCCTGCCTCAACTTCCCAGACCGAGGCCAGCTTATCGCACATGATGCGGCCAATTTCCTGGCCCAGATTGTAGGCCGCATAACCGGTGGCAAAGGTGACCCGGCTGCCGCCGGTGCCATCGTTATAGCCCACCGAATCCGTATCGACGACCATGGGATTGATCATGTCGGAGCTGATGCCCAGGGATTCGGCCAGCTGCATGGCGATCGAGGCCCGCGAACCGCCAATGTCGGTGGATCCTTCCACCAGGTTGATCGTGCCGTCCGGGTTGACATTGGCGGACATGCTGGACTTGCCGCCGCCATTGAACCAGAAACCGGAAGCCACGCCCCTTCCCCGGTGCTTCCCTTCCAGGGGCTGTGCCATGTGGGGATGATCGATAGCGGTCTCGACCGTTTCCTTGAACCCGATCCGGAGATAGACCGGACCGTCGGGTCGCCGATCGTTTTCTTCCGCGGCGTTCTTGAGCCGGAATTCCAGGGGATCCATGCCCAGCTTTTCGGCCAGTTCATCAATCACGGTTTCGGACGCAAACGCGGCATTGGTGCCGCCCGGTGCCCGATAGGCGCCGGTCTTGGGCTTGTTCACCACCACGTCGTAGGCATCGATTTGGACATTCTGGTGCCGGTACGGCGCCAGGATGACACCGGCGCCGGCCCCTACCGGTGAACCCGGTACGGCGCCCGCCTCATAGATCAGGGTGGCATGGCTGGCCGTCAATACACCGTCCCGGGTAGCTCCCATCTTGACATGAATGACAGAACCGGAAGTCGGCCCCGTGGCCAGGAGGACATCCGTGCGCGACATGGTGATTTTGACCGGGCGTCCTCCACTCTTGCGGGACAGCACGGCCGCCGGCAGATCCGTATAGCACGTGAACTTGCCCCCAAAGCCGCCGCCGATCTCGGTGGGCGTCACTTTCACCTGGGACACATCCATCTTGAGCAGGCTGGCCAACTGCTCGCGAATCTGGAAGGCTCCTTGCGTCGCCGTCCAGACCTCAATGCGGTCATCCTTGCGCCAAATGCAGGTGGAGGCATGGGGTTCAATGTAACCCTGGTGCACCATGGCCGTCTTGAACGTGCGGTCCACGATGACATCGGCGTCCTTGAATCCCTGTTCCAGATCGCCCTGCAGATGCCGCAGGTGCATGGCCACATTGGTGGGCCTGTCTCCCTGGGCGCCGAATTCCTCCGTGCGCAAGTCCTCCCACAGGATGGGGGCATCGTCGGTCATGGCCTCTTCCACATCCAGCACGGGCTGCAACACTTCGTATTCGACTTCAATCAGTTCGACCGCATCCTGGGCTGTGCCCTGATCCACGGCTGACACCGCTGCTACGGGATGGCCATGGAACAGGACCTTGTCCCGGGCCATGATGTTGGCACTCAGATAATCCTGGGCCACCGAGTCTTCCCCCATTTCCACGATTTCGTGGGACACGGCGGGCAAATCATGGGCCGTCATGACTGCGGTTACCCCCGGCAAAGCCTCCGCCTTGCTGGTGTCAATGCCCAGAATGCGGGCATGGGCATGGGGACTGCGCTTGATGGCGCCAAAAAGCATGTTGGGCAGATGGGTATCCGCGCCGTACTTGGCGGCACCTGTAACCTTGTCCACGCCATCATGGCGGACAGGTCGGGTACCGATGACCTTGTATTCGGCTTGGGCTGACATCAATGACTCCTGAAAATCATGGAAAAGAGAAACAGAATGGGCTTTTCACCCGGTGTAAACACTACAGGCAGGCCAACCGATCATGCAGCGGCAGCGAAAGATGCCGTGGCGTGCACGGCGGCATGAATATTGGACCGATCATTGTCGGTCGGCAAGGTACAGTCGGCCCCCACCATGAAACTGCGGGTTCCGACCTGGGAAAGCACCTCATGCACGGCAGTCTCAATCGCCTCATGGCTGCCGTCCACGATAAGGCCGCGGTCATGCAAGCCGCCGACCACAGGTCGGCCGAACTTCGCCAGGCCTTCCTGCATGCTCCAGTTGTTCTTGGCGGCAGCCCAGTTGACCGCCGCGGCCGGATAGTCCAGGTAGTGGTCCAGCCGAATATTGTCCTTGCAGATGTGCAGGAGATTGAATTCGGCCTGTTGATCAATGGCCTGCAAAACGGTCAGGTCACAGGGCTTGATGTGGGCCAGGAACTCCTCTTCCGTGAATCGCTCCCGCTCGCCGCCCTGGGCCGAAAAGTAGATGCCATCCGTCCCGGCTTCCAGCAACGCCAGACTGAATTCGGCCAGGCTGTCTGCAATCGCCGCCAGGCCCTGGGCCACGCTGGCGGGATCCTCGCGATAATGCTCCGTGACCAGGCCCCCAGTGGCATGATTGCCTTCCCCGAAGGGACCAAACACGGTACAGACCGTCAAACAGGCACCCCCCACCTCATCCACAATCGCCTTGACTTCATCCAGCATGCCCTGAAAGAACGGGGAGTGCCAGCGGGGCAGGACGTACCTCTTTCCAGTCCGCAGGGGCCTTGATCTCCACATTGGTCTGGTAGGGATGTTCATTGAAGATCTTGAGAAAATCCACATCCGTATCCGCCAAATACTGCATGTGGGCCTGGATGGAAGCCGGGCCGCGCTTCATTGCGTCCGGGAAGTGCAACCAGAAACTGGCCGGCACCCGATCCACGGGCTCGCCTGCCAGCGCCGCGCGGACACGGTCAACCTTGTTCATGGGCATGGGGCTTGTACCTCTTCGCTCCTGGGTCTGGGGCATTGCAAGCCAAGTTTCGCCACCTGATTCTAGCATTCTGCCGGGGCAACCGAAAAAAGCGGGAAGGGGCAGCTTTGCCCTTGCTTTCTACTCGGTGGCCTCGTCCCAGCGCCGATCCGAAACGCTGTAACCACCATCCACACCCAGGCATTGGCCTGTGATGAAATCGGCCGCGGCCGAAGCCAGAAATACGGCCGCACCCCGCAGATCGTCTGTCGTGCCCAAACGCCGGGCAGGGGTCTTGGCCTTGATATCGTCCCCGATCCGGGCCAACAGGGGCCGGTTCAGATCCGTCACATGCCAACCAGGAAGAATGGCATTCACCTGAATGTTGTGTTCGGCCCATTCTACGGCCAAGGCCCGGGTCAGACCTACCATGCCGGTCTTGGCGGCCGTGTAACTGGCACCGTTGGGGGAGCCAAAGACGGAGTACATGGATCCGATATTGACGATCTTTCCGCCCTGGCCCGATGCCTGCATGTGGCGAGCTGCGGCCGGGCACAGTAGAAGGAACCATTCAAATGGGTATCCACGACATCCAGCCAGTTTTCTGTGGGGCTGTCCAGTACCGTGCCCCGGCGGGCAATGCCTGCATTGTTGACCAGAATGTCCAGATGCCCCAGATCCGCTACCAGGCTGCCGACGGCAGTGTCAACTTCCGTTTCATCCCGCACATTGAGGGGAATCACCCGGTGCCCTTCTCCCAGTTCGGCAGCCATGGCGCTGTTTTTCTCGGGATTTCTGCCTGTGGCCACCACGGTGGCCCCCGCTTCCTTGAAAGCCAGGGCAATGGCCCGGCCAATACCTCCATTGGCACCGGTGACCAAGGCAACTTTGCCGGCAAGCGAAAATGGACTGCCCATGGATTCCTCCTGAAGTCTGGATGGAACAGAAAAGAGAGGGTATGGCATCAAGTATAACTTGATTGCCCGTGGAGTGAAGACACAGCCGCCCAGTGCAAGTGCTTGCAGACTCCATCCGGCATGCCACCATGGGCAGGGAAACTCCCTCTGGGCCAACCGTTCGATCCAGACATAAGGCAGGGACAGCCCACATGCCCGGATACCGGCCAACGCACAGAGCCTTGACAGGGAGATCCTGATCCCTGTGTGACCATGCTGCAGTCTGATTGTCCAGAAAGGACAATAGGCAGGACAGGCAAGACCACGACGGGTATTCTTCCCTGCTGTCTGGGTATAGGCAACCGAGAATGCCTACTTCCCACCTGCCACTCTGTACAGGCCATGAAGAGACCTGTGTTTGCATTCCAATCTTCCAGGAGAACGGTCACAATGCCTGGACTGACTGGAGGTCGCATGGGGACCGCACCCTTTGCGCTGGCTTGTCGATTGGCATTCGAGGGGAAATGGCTACCCATTGTTCCCCTCAATGCTGAATGTCACGGATCCCACAGTGGCATTCCTCTGATCAGTCCGCGAAGAATGGCCTATTCTGTTCTTTACCTGCTTTAGGGACACTATCTCGCCTTGGGCCAGCGGCCAGTGTCAAACCAGGTGGTACCTTCTCCAGGTATCTGACAGACCAGATCCTGCTTTCTGCTGGGCTCTCCACGCCTGATTGCAGTATCATGGCCGAACCAGAACGCCTGTATCTGCAGACAAGGCAGCAACAATGGCATTGACCATGTATTGGACCGATCTGCACCTCCATTCCCATTTCGCCTGGGCCACCAGCCGTACCTGCACCTTGCCACACTATTGGCAGGCCGCGCAATGGAAAGGCATACGGGTGATCGGGACGGGAGACATTACCCATCCCGCGTGGCTGAACACCGTCCGTACCTGCCTGCGTCCGGCAGCCAACGGGCTGTGGGACCTGGATCCTGCCATTGCCCATACGCTGGAGGACACCATCCCGCGCCGTTGCCGAGGCACAGTCCAGTTTATGCTCTCGGGCGAGGTCAACTGTGTATATCGGCGCGGGAACCGGGCCCGCCGTGTGCACCATCTGATCTTTCTGAGCTGTCTGGACCGGGCGCAGACTCTCCAGCAGCGGCTGGCGCCCTTCGGTCGCCTGGAAGCGGATGGCCGTCCTACACTGCGACTGGACAGCCGCGAACTGCTGGCCATCCTGATGGATGTGGATGACCACGCAGCGCTGGTACCCGCCCATATCTGGACTCCCTGGTACTCACTGCTCGGCAGCAAGTCAGGCTTTGACTCCGTGACGGAGTGCTTTGGGGATCTGGCTGCGGAGATCAGGGCCGTGGAAACCGGCCTGTCCGCGGATCCCGGCATGCTGGCGCAGACTGCATGCCTGCAGCCATATTTGTACATCTCCAACTCGGATGCCCATTCCCCGGCCAAACTGGGCCGGGAAGCCACCGCCTTGCGGGGTACACCCTCCTATGACCGGATCTGGCGCATGCTGAGGGGCGATCATGCCATAGGCCCTGCGAGTACCATTGAATGGCCTCCCGCCCTGGGCAAATACTACTGGGACGGTCATCGCAAATGCCGTATCGCCTGGTCGCCCGATACCACCGGGCATCCCCCCCAGTCCTGTCCGGTATGTTCACGTCCCATTACGCGCGGCGTGCTGTCCCGCGTGCAGGCCCTTTCTTCTCCGGCGGTGCCTGACATCCCACGCACCGCCTTGCCCCCATCCCTGCCTACCCTACCTCTGCCCGATCTGATCGCGCATGTCCTGCAGCGCCGATCTGCGACCAAGGCGGTGCAGGGCTGCTATCATGCCATGCTGGACTGTCTTGGCCCCGAATTGGCCATATTGCATCAGATTCCCGAGGCCGACCTGATTCAGGCTTCCAGCGCTGCCATTGCCCAGGCCATCATGGCCGTGCGCCAGGGCAACCTGCACATCTCCCCCGGCTTTGACGGACAGTTTGGGCAGTGGACTTTCCCTACAGACCGGTGCGCCAGCTCCTCAATCTGACAGGTCGGTGTTGCTGGCTTCGGTCAGCTGATTCAGTTCATCGGCTGACAGTTCCAGTTCCACGGCTTTCAGGTTGGCCTTGAGCTGCGCGATGGAATTGGCGCCGGCAATGGGGGACACAACCGCGGGCCGGGAAAGCAGCCACGCCAGGGCTACGGCTCCGGGCCAGGTATTGCGGTTCCGGGCAATCTGCGCTACCGCTTCCAGCACCTTCCAGGTCTCGGCACGAATGTACTTGGACGCCACACTGCCCGCCCGGGGTGTATCCGGCATCGCATCGGGTTGGTACTTGCCCGTGAGGAAGCCACCGGCCATCGGACTGTAAGGCACAACGCCCACCCCAAAGCGCGTGCACACCGGAGCCAGTTCCCTTTCATATTCCCTGCGGTGCACCAGATTGTAGTGTGGCTGCAACGAAACGAAGCGGTGCAGATTGTGTTTGTCACTGCACCAGAGAGCCTCCATCAACTGCCACGCCTCGAAATTGCTGCAGCCAATGTAGCGCACTTTGCCCTGCCGGATCAGGTCATCCAGGGTTGACAGCGTTTCCTCTATGGGCGTCTCTGTATCAGGCCAGTGCAGCTGATACAGATCCACGTAGTCGGTTTGCAGGCGGCGCAGTGATTCATCAATGGCCGCCATGATATGGCGGCGCGAAAGGCCCCGATCCGTGATCCGGGATGTCATGGCACCGCGTACCTTGGTCGCCAGCACGACCTGATCCCGGCAACGGCGACTGTGCAGCCATTGGCCAATGACGGTTTCACTGGAGCCTGCCTCCAGATCGGGTACCCAATTGCTGTAGATGTTGGCGGTATCCAGAAAATTGCCGCCATAATCCAGAAAGGCATCCATGATGTCAAAGGATTCTTCCACCGTGGCCCGCCATGCCCACTGCATGGTACCCAGTCCGATCACGGACATCTTGAGCCCCGTGGCACCCAGATTGCGATACTGCATAGTTACTCCTGTGGCGAATGTGACTGGAATCGAATGCGGGCATCGCCCTGCCGCCGCGTCAGCTGTTCTGCATCCATGTGTTCCAGCAGGGCCTGGACATGCTTGCGGCTGGCCTGCAAGCGATCCCGCACCTGGGCCATGGTTACCGTGCCCTGCGCATCCAGCATGGCCAGGACGATCGCATGCATCTGCTCCAGGGCAGCCCGCGTGAACAGGACATCGGCGCCCAGCAGCACATAGTCACCGCTGTCCACCAGGGACTCGAGCAACGGTGCCTGATGGTACAGCATTTCCTGTATCTCGTGCAGGGGTGGTGGCTGGAAGGGCTGCACCTCCATGCGTTCCGCCAGCCGCTGGATCGCTTCCTGCTGATGCGGGGTATACACAACCCTGTGTGCAGGCAGGGACACGATGTTGTCGTCCACCCGAATCAGGCCGGCCTCACACCACCGGGCAAGCAAACAGGAAAACTGGGCCGGCGTCAGTCTGTGCCCCCACTGGCGCTGGATACGGGCCGCCAGCGAGGCTTGCAGTTCCCCCCGTGGTTGCCCCCGGCGCAGGGGATAGGTGCGATGGCAGGTTTCCAGTTCCTGCAGGATGAAGGCCTGCCAGTTCCGGGCCTGCTGGTCCGTGATCAGATGGGCTTCGTGATTGATGGCAATGCGTACCAATTGCTGCTCGTCAATGGCCTGGGCAATGACAGCCGGGATGTGCACATCCCGGTACTCTGGCTCGGCACCGGCCTCGCTTTCGCGCAGGAAGGGATGGCGCGCAATGTGATGCACAAGCCGTACCCCAGGTTCGGAGGAAGCCAGCGCCTGGAAATGGGCCAGGGATTCCCCGGTAAAGCGTTTCCAGAATCGGGTGGCGGGGGCCTCCAGCACGATGCCGCCACCGAGCGTCATACTGGGTGATGGCAAACGGACGATAAAGCGATCCCCACGCCCCACCACGGCGGGTTCTGCCAACACCAGTTGGCCAAAGCCTTTGGCCCCGGGCGCAATTTCCCATTCGCCGATGGTCCGGACCCGGGCCATGATTTCGGCTGCCCCATGGAACACCATGACTTCCATGTCATGCTCCAGGGGCGTATCTGCATGCGGCAGCTGTGTCAATTCCACGTCAAGCAACCGGGAATTCGGCCATGTGCCCGGATGACAGAGGGTGTGACCCCGCTGAATGTCGCCATGGGCAATGCCACTGATGTTCACCGCTACCCGCATGCCGGCTTCACAGTGCTCTACCGACTGGTGATAGGCCTGCAAGCCACGGATACGCCCTGTTTCCCCGGAAGGCAGCAGCTGAACCGCTTCTCCTACCTGCAGGGCACCGGCGACGAGGGTACCCGTAACGACCGTGCCGAATCCGCGCCGGGTGAAGACCCGGTCTACCGGCAGGCGCGCCGGGATATCCAGAACCGTGCCGGGCTTCCGGGTTTCCAAGGCCCGAATGCGCTGGGCTAAAGCGTCCATGCCCTGCCCGGTATGGGCACTCACCGGCAAGATGGGTGTACCCCCGTAACCGGTAGGCGCCAGCAGTTCGGCGAATTCCATTTCCACCAGTTCCAGCCATTCGGCATCCTCCACCGTGTCGACCTTGGTCAGAACCGGCAGGCAAACCGGAATCTGCAGCAGGTCCAGAATGGCCAGGTGTTCGCGGGTCTGGGGCATCACCCCTTCGTCCGCCGCCACCACCAGCAGGGCGGCATCTATACCCGTAATGCCGGCCAGCATGTTGCGGATGAAGTCCAGATGGCCCGGCACGTCGATCAGACCAATCCTTTCGCCCGTGCCATCCGCGTGTTGGGCCATCCAGGCGAAACCCAGTTCAATGGTCAGGCCACGCCGCTTCTCTTCCTGCAGCCGATCCGGATCGATACCGGTAAGGGCCATGACCAGAGCGGACTTGCCGTGATCGACATGTCCTGCTGTACCTATGACACGCATAACGGGGCATACGCTGCCAGAAACTCAGGGGGTCGGCTGGGGCTGCGTACCATTGCCCGACTCGGCATACAGTTCCAGGCTACGCCGCATTTTCATCCATTCCTCTTCCAGTGAGCGCAGGGCCTGATCCCGTTGCCGAATGGACGTATGGATTTGCTCCACCTGATCCTGGGCGGCCTTGAGCGCCAGCTGGGGATAAATTTCTTGCAGGGACCAAAGCTGTTTGAGCAATTCCTCATGCACCCGCAAGTGCTGCTGCAGGGGCGGGATTTGTTCCGCAAAATTGTCGTTGACCTGTTTCTGTTCCTGCCAGTGGCGATCCTGCTGCAGGCGCAGTTTGCGGCCCTGTTCCTCCGCTTCCGTTTGCATTTCGGTCAACATCCGCTCCATTTTGGCCTGGAACAGGCGTTCCGATTCCCGGGCCTGCTGCAACCCCTGATCCAGGCGTTCGCGTACCTGCCGGACTTCGGTGAGGGACTTCTGGGCTGTGGCCTGAAACGGGTTGAAGGCGTCTATCTGGCTCTGCACCTTGTCCAGCTGGACCTGCATCTCCTTCAGGACCGCGGGCACCGTGTTCACCTGGTGGGCTACATCATAAATCTGGCTCTTGACTTCCTCGCGCAGCACGTCCAGGTCCCGGGCGGTCTTGTCCCGGGTGCCATACAGTTCCGCCAATTCCTGGCGAAACTTCCGCTGTTCGATCTCCTGCTGGGCAATGTCCTTTTTCAAGTCCTCCTGGCGTTTGAAATTCTCCACCTGATCTTCCTGCAACTGTTGCAGGCGCTTCTGGTCCACCCCCTTGTTTTCCAGCAGGAAGGGCACATGCTGGGTCCTTTCTTCCAGTTCCGTGGAGAGCTGATTGATATGGGCGCGGAATCCCTGCAGGACTTCATTGAGGCGGGTGATGTCATCATCCCTTAGCAGCACAGCCTGTTCGATCTGGCCAATGCGGCCGATTTCCCGTTCCAGACTGGCCAGTTCCCGGCGGAAGGCATCCCGTTCGGCCACCCGCGCCCGTTCCAGTTCCCGCTGCAGGCGTTGCCGTTGCTCTTCCTCCCGCTCGTACAGGGTGATGAACTCCTGGCGGGCATTGTCCAGGGCCGTCTCGAATTGCTGCATGCGCCCCAGATGCGATTCGATGCGGGTGAAGGAAGACTGCAGTTCCTGCACATGCTTGGTTTGGTCGGTCAACTCGGAATTGTGGGCATCCATGAGATGGCCCAGGCGCATGATTTCGCTGCGGTTCCGCCTTTGCTCCTCATCCATCCAGTTGACAATCTGTTCCAGTTGTGCCAGGTCCATGCCACCACCCCATGTATGATGTGATATCGGCCCGTTTGCGTCCCGGGCATGGCCACTATGCCATCGCGCTCGTGCGCTGCCTATTCTATAATGGCACACATCCATGGGCGTACAGGCAAAAAGGGCAGGGAAGTACAAGGCAGGCAGCATGGCTCCGCGCTCTGGTCAACCTGTGCGCCGGGCTTCCGGACCCCAGACGAAGATTGGTATCGATTTTCGCCTGGCCTATCACCGGCAAGCCGGTATCACCCGTTATACCCACAACCTCATGCAGGCCCTGCAGGCCGGTCATCCGGAATTCCGTTTTACGGTCTTTCATCACCGCAAACAGCCGGTTGCCCGTCGCTACCCCAGGGACTGGTCCCACCGTACCCTGGTCAGCCCGGTGCATCATGCCTGGGAGCAACGTTTTCTCCAGTGGGAACTGCAGTGGCCGCGCCTGGATCTCGTCCACTTTCCTGACTTCATTGGGCCCTACTACACGAGTCTGCCCACTGTCATTACGGTGCACGATCTGGCCTGGCACTACTGGCCCGAGATCCTTGACGACCAGGCCCGGGCCTATTACGGACAGCTGGAAAGGGCCGTCGCCCATGCCCGGCTCATTCTGGTTCCCAGCCAGCATACCCAGTCCGATCTGGAGCGCGCGTATCCCGCGGCCGCGGCCAAGACGCGGGTCATTCCCCATGCTGTGGATCCCGTCTTCCTGCATCAGACGTCCGACCAAGGCCTCGTGGAGCCGACGCGGGGACAGAAGCTGCAACTGCCCCCCAACTATCTTCTGCACGTAGGCACCCTGGAGCCACGCAAGAACATACCGGTATTGCTGCAGGTGTTTGCCACGGTCCGGCAAAGGAGCCAGATGACCGATCTGAAACTAGTACTGGCAGGCGCCCCGGGGTGGCTGCAGGCGGATCTGCCGCATTTGCTCCACCAGGGGGATTTGGAGGCCCACTGCATATTCCCGGGACAGCTTTCCGAAAGGGAACTCGTCAGCGCCTATGCCCAGGCCCGGTGTGTCTTGCATCCTGCGCTGTACGAGGGATTTGGTTTTCCCCTGCTGGAAGGCATGGCAAGTGGAACACCGGTCGTTGCCAGTGCGGCCTCGTGTCTGCCGGAAATTGGCGGTGATGCGGTCCTGTATGGAGACCCACACGACGTGGACGGTCTGGCCCATCAGGTGTTGGCCATTCTGCAGAACCCCGATCTCGCCCAGACCATGGTAGACCGGGGATACCGGCGCGTGGCCGAATTCAGCTGGTCGCGCACGGCGCAGCAGACGCTGGATGCCTATCGTGACGCCCTGGACACCGCGTAGCCCTGCCTGACATGCGCATTCTGTTTCTGGCCCCGATCGTACCCTGGCCCCTGACCCAGGGCCGCAACCTGCGGAATTTCCACATCCTGGCCTACCTGAGCCAGCATCACACGGTGGACCTGCTATGCGGGGCCTACCGGTTCCCGCCGGCCCCGACGCCACCTGACATCGCCCGCCTCTGGGACCAGATCCACATCGTGCCCTGGCCCCAACGCTCGACGGCGCGCCGCATGCGGGATACGTTCCGGCTGGCACCGGACTTCTGGTTGGCCCATCACAGCCGTGAACTGGTGCGGAAGGGCCAGGCGATGCACCGTGCCCATCCCTACGACTGCATTCACATCGCGGGACTGGAAATGTACGGCATTCTCAAGGATCTGCGGCGGGGACTGTCCCCATGTCCGCCTATCGTCCTGGATGAACAGAACATAGAGTTCCAGCTGCAGCGGTCAATGGAGAATAGCCAGCGCGGATCCCGGCTGGATTTGCTGTACGGATTGTACAGCCGTCTGCAGACCCGGAAGCTCTATGCCGCCGAAGTCAACGCCTGGCGCGAAGCCAGTCATGTGTTGACGGTGAGCCCGGAAGATCGGCACGAGGTCCTGCAGGTATTGCCACCCGCCGCCGTGACGCTGATCCCCAATGGTGTGGACACGGCGGCGTGGCCTGTCATCTCGGATGCGGAACGCAAACCCCGGGATCTGGTATTCATGGGCAAGATGGACTACCGGCCCAACGTGCTGAGCATGCAGTGGTTCTGTACGCACGTCCTGCCTGCCCTGCGCCAGCGCCATGCCGGCATGCGCCTTTGGATTGTGGGCCGGGACCCGGCACCGGACATTGCCGCACTGGGCCATATACCTGAAGTCACGGTAACGGGCTACGTTGAGGATGTCCTGCCGTTTTTTTCGCCAGGGTTCCATTTTCGTGCTGCCCATGTTCCATGGGGGCGGCACCCGCTTCAAGGTGCTGGAAGCCCTGATGGCCGGCATGCCTCTGGTAACAACTGAGATGGGCATTCAGGGCATTCCCCTGCGAGACCGGATCCATTGCCTGACCGCCCAGGACGCCGGGGAGTTTGTCCGGGCCATCGAAGCCCTTTGGGACGATCCCTGGATGGGCCGGGCGATGGCCCAGCGTGGCCGACGGCTGGTGGAAGAACAGTTCGCCTGGTCTGTGATTACCCCCGCCCTGGACCCCATCTATCCGCCTGGCTGAAATCAGGGGGCAATCCCGTTCAAGCCAGAATCAGCTGGAGGCGCCGCCGTGGGATAGCTGGCCGGATCGATGGCAACCTCCACCAAATGCGGCTCCCGGGTAGACAACGCATCGCGGATAGCTTCGTGCAGGGACGTGGGCGAATCTGCGGTTACGGCCGGTATCGCGAAAGCTTCGGCCAGTTTCACGTGATCGGTACGCACGGCATATTCGGTGCCGAGGGGCTGCTTGCCTGCCTTCAGTTGGGCTGCCCGAATGAGATCCAGAGCCTGGTCATGCATGACAATGATCTTGGTGTTGCTGCCAATCTCCTGCAGCAGACCCAATTCGCCGGCACACATGGCCAAGCCTCCATCCCCGGTCACACAGATAGTCTGGCGCTGTGGATTCACGATGCCTGCGCCCAGGGCACTCACCAGGCCATATCCCATGCACGACAGACCATTGGACAACAGGAAACTGGAGGGGTACCGGGTGGGCCAGTCCAGACTGAAATAGATCTTGTGCGAGCCCACATCCACAGTCAGCACGGCATCGTCGTCGGCATAGTGACGCAATGCCTGCAGTACATGCTGCGGACTGACAGTGCCCGTTTGGCAGCTGGCGGGAACCTGTGAAGTATGCTGGTCCCGGAATGCCCGCAAATCAGAGCCCTGCCATCCAGGTGCCCGTTCCATGGAGGTGTGCAAGCGGTGCAGGATCGTCTCCATGCATCCCACCATCTCGACGGCGGCCGGCAGTCGCGGATCCTGATTGGCCCATGAGGCAATCCAGATCAGAGGACATGCTATATCCCAGGGCTTCACCAGTTCGACCACGTCGAAACCCACGGCCACCACGGCATCCGCCATCGCCAGCAACTCATACACGGGATCGGTACGGGTGAGGCCTATGACCCCTCCGGCCAGGGGATGGGAATCCGGGATGGCCCCCTTGGTTTTGGGTGTGACGATCACAGCGGCGCCCAAAGCCTCGGCCAGGCGCACCATTTCAGTGGCGACACGTTCTTCGCGGACGCCCAAGCCGACCACCAGGATCGGCTTCTCGGCCTGCAACAAGATATCCTGCGCCTGTTGCAGTTGCCCGTCGCTTACTTCGGCATACCTTGGTGGTGCCGGACGCGGCTCCTCTGTGCCAGTGGATTGGGCCTCCCGGGAAGCAGTTTCGTTGGAAATCTGTACGTGGACGGGGCCTGGCCGGCCATCTTCCAGCAATGTAAGGGCATGCGGGCAATTGCCTGGCGTTTTCGGGGGTCACCACAAACGATTTTTTGGTGATGGGGGGTCATCAAATGCGTTAGATCCAGCACCTGATGCGTATGCATGGGCCCTGAAACTTCTGTCGTGCGGGCCGTTATCACCACGACCGGAGCCCGGTCAAGCCAGAGATGCCCTACGCCTGCCATGGCATGGGTAGCGCCTGGCCCCAGGGTGGTAAGACACGCCTGGGGCCTGCCCGTCAGACGCCAGCAGGCGGCGGCAGCATAGGCGGC
Source organism: Caldilineaceae bacterium (assembly GCA_963664185.2). Lineage (GTDB taxonomy): Bacteria > Chloroflexota > Anaerolineae > Caldilineales > Caldilineaceae > Bin34. The sequence continues at coordinate 14,453 of CAXXOQ010000235.1, forward strand.
ACTGGATTCGTTCCGCACCAGACAAAACTCTATTCCCCGGCGTCGCAGGGCTTCCATCACATGCACATTTTCGCCGCCGGGCAGACCGAACACATGACGCACCCCCAGATCCCACAAAGTATTGGCCAGAATTTCCCCACATGTTGGCATACGCAGTAATCCTCAACTATCTACAGCTGCCAGTTTCCTGTCCTTGACGCGCACGACCTGCCGGACAGGAAGAGCCTTCCATCGTAATCCTCGCGAACCGGACCTTACTTCCGGGAAGAAGGTGCCAGACAACACATTATGCCCCATGCAGACAACAAGGCAGAGCCCTGTCCAGCGACAGGGAAAACAGTCGCAGGATTCCGGCAGCGGCGGCCACGCCCAACGCGGTGCAAAATTCGTCTCTCAGATCAAGGCAGCAATTGTCGTGCGGCGCCAGTACTTTGGCTTGGTCGAAGGCTCCAGGGTATAGCCGCCGGTGTGAGAGTTCAGTTGTCAGCTGGCCAGTCGTGCATGCAGGTGGTGCAAGTGTTCGCAGTCATGGCTGTTTGCCGCCAGCTTCGAGGCTGTCAGAGGCCCAGGAAGCCCGGTTTTTTCGACTTCCGCGACTTGGAGTATGGGGGGATTCTGCCATTCTGCCGGATTTACTTGACAGTTGGAGGAACGAAGAGAGAGAGATTTTCTCATTTGACTTGCTTTAGGCTTTTGCACGAGACCAGATCATCTATGGCTCTTTGGTGCGCCAGGGTGAAGTTTGGCTACCCCAGGAACCGAGGTATTTGACCACCAGGTTGGTACAGACTTCCTGTGGATGGTCAATTCTCTCCCGGGATTTCCTTCCACAGACGTACCGTAAAGCGGTCTTCCTCCTCGATCAATTCAGGTTCCGTTCCATTGTGGGTCTTCATGCCAGGAATAACCTTATTGCGGATCCCCATGCCGCGGGTTTCCACATACCCGTAGTCGCGCATTACATTGACCAGGGTCTGGTTGCGGGCATACCGCAAACCCACCTTCATACCGTCTGGAGTTACCGTATTCGGGCAAGTGACCGGGACTCTGAATTTCCAGGCGGTCGGCAAAGACCGCAAGCATGACGTCCGTGCCCGCAATACTGTAGTCCCGATGGACCAGAGCATTAACCAGGACTTCGCGTACGACCTCTTCCGGGTATTCCCAGCGTTCACGGCGTTGCGCGCCCTCCAGCCACGCCGCGGGTGCCGTGTTGCGTCGTACAAAATCCCACCCCCTGTCTACGATCCCTGGTTCGATCACGGGTTGGGCATTACTTCCCAGAGGAACCAGAGGCCCCTTGATTTCCTCGTCAGCCCGCACCGCATAGTCCGGTTCGGTCCCAGGATAGCAAAGGGCTCGCAGGCCCGATTGCGGCACGAAGCGTCCGGGGTTTTGGCCAAACAGGAGCATACCGTCAATCGTGGGCACCGTATGGCCGGCCGCGGTGGTAGCCAGATTCAGGTTACGGACCAGACTTTCCCACTGCAGGATATCCCGGTCGTCGGGTATATCCCCGCCGAGCACCCGTGTCAGGTAATCCCGCAGACGATACCCGTCCAGGTCATCCAGACGGGTACCGGGCACCGGCTTAAGACCGTAACGGAGCCACCCACCCGGTTGATACAGGCGCTGTTCTTCCTCCCGCGTGGCATCCCGTGTGATCGTGCCGGCCCGAACGGGGGTTACCCACACACTGCCCCGCTTGACCTTGTAGGGCTTGTCTGGGGCATTGGCGGTAAGGAATATTACGCCCACAGTGGTTTGCGGTTCCCACGCCAAGGTTTCCCAGTAGGGATTCACGGTTGGTTGCACATAATCCCGCGCTATTTGCATAACCCATCCTTCCACCTCGCGGGCAGTACGCACCAGACCGGACACCGAACGGTCGTCTTCGACTCCCAGCAGGATGTAACCCCCTTCCAGGTTGAGCAGGGCCGCCATCTCCTTGGCCAAGCTCTCGGGGCGGACATCATCCCGCTTGAATTCAACGCCCGAATTTTCGCCCCGGCGAATCAGTTCTATCAGTTCGGTCGTATTCATGTGGTCTTTCAGAATCCGTACTGCAGGCGTCGGGTTTCAGAGGCCTCCTGGCCCCCTTCCAGGATCTCTTCCACGAGTTCACGCACCGGCTCCGCATCCATGGACCCGGCATGCTCCGGCCTGATTTCGGCATTGCCGAGATAGGCTTCTCCCGAGGGTGTCAGGCCCAGAATAAGCTCAGCGTCACCCAGTACCGGGATATTGGTATTGTGCGTAGCAACAATAAACTGCCGCTGCCGCTTCGCCTGGCGTATACCCGGTACCACGCCATCGGTGATAAAGCGGTTGTCCAAGTCGTCTTCCGGCTGGTCGATGATCAAGGGGACTTCCGAGTCCAACATCAGGAGCAGCAACACCGCAGTAGCCTTCTGACCCGTCGCCAGGCGGTCCAGAGCCTGCCGGGCAGGAGGTTCCCCGGTAGCAGCCGTATTGAGCTGGATTTGGGTGGCAAGCAACAGTTCCAGTTTCTCCAGTTTCATCAAAGTCTCGGCGGTCCCTTGGGCCAACCGTTCCGCCTGCGCCAGGGATATGCTATAGGTTTGGTGGAGTTGGGATGAACCCCACCATCGTACACGCTTTTCATCCCATTTGGACAGTATGGCGGTTAGCCCTGCCGTAATCAAGCTGATTATCGGTGACGACCATATTGGCCTTGTCAAGAAACTCAACACAGATTGTAGGGGAGCCATTACGTCACGTCTCGGGGTTCCACACAGCAACATCCCGTGAAACCTGTGGCCGGGGTGTGTGCCGACTGACAGACAACACGACAGGATTTAGAGGAACAGCCGCCCGGTTATTGGCAGCAGATCGGCCAAGGCCGGAGCAGGGACATTGCCCAATTCCTTCGGCTCCAGCTTGTGCAGTCCACCCCCATAAACCCGGCCTTCTCCCAGCAGGGATTGCGGACAGATTTCATGCAACACTTGCCATACTTTCTGTTTCAGTCCCCGGTCATGCTGCAAGACTTGATCCAGTGGGGGTTGGGGATACAGCATCAAGTACACATTCGCGGCCGTAGCCTGTGATTCATTCAGGATAAAGCGAAAGGGCCGCCCTTGCCGTTTGTCGCTACGCCCGAGGTACGTGCATACAAAGGGGGCCGCCGGTCTCTGTTCCTGGACATACCACGGCGTGCGGTGCCGGCACAGGTACTGGTCAGCCACGCCCTGGGCTTTCCCTTCTTCCAAATAGGCCCACAGTGTCGGATATTTTTGTGCGACCGCCTGTTCGTCCCAGCGGCAATCCAGCAGAAACAGATTCCGGTCAAGCACCGGATTCCCGTCTGTGTCGGCCACTATATGGTCGTCCACCAGGTAACGGGGACTGGGCAAGATGGGCCGGAAAGCGACCCTGGGTAACCCTCGCTGCACGATCTCTTCCTCAGGCAGAATGAAGTAGCGATTATGGCCAGTAACCAGACCCCGCTTGATCCGGAAGAAGTCACCCAGTACGGGCGTATTCACCGGCGTGAAATGCGCCTGGAAGGGGTAGCGAGTCCACTTTGGATCCTGGCGCAACATCTTGCTTGAGACCCAGCGGTCCTGCTCTGGCTGATTCAGGGAGCCGCCATAGGAGAAACGTACGGCATGATCCGCCGGCGGGGAGGGCATTGTGTATCCACACCACAGCGGATGACACCAGGGCATCGCCAAATTGCGTATTGGACGGATCGAACCGGTGAATGTGTAGCAGTGTCACCTTGTCCAGCAGGTAACGCTTCACGGCCCGCCCATAGTTGGTGTCCATGAACTCGCTCGGGATCAGCCAGCCGGCGAGGCCACCAGCAGCCATCCAGGCATGACACAGTCCAAGATAGTAGCAATACAAACCGGCCAGCCCGGCCATTTCCACACCACAAGCCTCCTGCACCCGTCTCTTGAGACGCTGTTTGGTGGAGGGGGAGAGATGGTGATGGCGCACATAGGGTGGATTACAAATCAACAACTGACATTGCCCGGATGCCTTGGGAGCTGCGGCTTGCGTGAAGTCGGCCAAACGCAAGTCCAGTCCGGTCTCGGCCCAGAGTTCCGCTGTGGGAAGGCCATAGTATGGGTCGATTTCATATCCTGCGGCTTCCCGGCGGCGATGGGGGGGAAACACATCAAGCCAAGCGGAATAGAAGGCACCGGTACCCATAGCTGGATCCAGGAAGCCCACACGAGTGTCTTCGTGCATCTGAGCATAGGCATAGCGGAGAATGTCGGCCGCCAACTGGCGGGGCGTGGCAAACTGCCCCCATCGGTTCCGTTCTGCCTGCGGCCGGAGGGCATCCAGGATATTCTGCAACTCCTGGCGCTGTCCTTCCCTGGAACTGACGGTGTCCATCATGCCCTACAGTCCAAATGCCTTGTCACCAATGATTCCGATTTCATTTGTCCCCTCTCTATTGTTGCCCAATCTCCGACCAATGTCATTCTGGTAAATCCATTCATCGACCGCAACAGAACTGTCAAGGGGATTGGTACTCTCCAGAACATCACACGCCAGTCTTTGCGTACCGAATTTCTCAAGGACAATCAGTTACCCAATCCAGTCACTGCCTCCGACAGCCGTAAACTGTATAAGCCCCAAGCATGGAACAAAAAGCCCTCCACCTGAGTGGAGGGCGGGATCCAGCACTTGAACAGAACTGGATAAGTGATAAAGGCCATTATATATGATACGCCTGATGTGGAATTATTTGCCTACGGTGAAAGTCTGAACATCAATCCCAGCCACACAGTGAAGCGAGAGTTTAAGGGCATGGCAGGTCATCTTGGCTGTGACATGCGTACTCAAGCCCCTGGACCGCCTTGTAGCACACATGCACCAGGTGGCGTCCCGTGTTCGGTATTTCATGGATAGCCCTGGCAACCCGGTGCCCCGCTCATCCAGCGAAGCCGGCACCCGATCGTACGTGATGGGTACGCCCGCCGACGTACAGAGTAGGACGAGCTTGTACCCGAAGTACTTCCTGTGACGACGGACACACACCCTGACACTACAGTTGTAATTTCCTGTCAAATGAAAGGCATTGGGTATGCTTGTCAGGGAAAATCCTCCTGATTTTCCGGCATCCAGACCCAATTCCGAGCTTCAAGTTCCCCGTCGATCAGCATCATTCCAAGGGGACTGCTGAATTACAACTGTAGTATTAGACGGTGGTGTCCAAGCACAGCGACAACGTATCGGTACAAGGCTCGCGATCTGCACTTCCCGGCATTGCCATAACAAAGATGGAACTGTGTGTTTCTGGCATTGCAGAAGGAAAACAAGATGCACGACTTTCTTTGGGGTACCGAGGCCTATGGAAAAGAGAGAACCCTGGATCGCCCTGTCGCTCCCTTCAAACCGTACATGACCCAAGGATCATTGCATGGACCACCGGCCCGGAACATCCCATTGTGACCGTTGCTGGGCATGAACCAAAAGGCATCCTGCAACCTTCAGCTCCACAGGCGATCATGGGACAGCTCGGCATTCCAGGCATCGGTGGCCATGTCAAAGTGCATGGGGTTCCGATCATCAAGGTGATCCCACACAACATCCGGATTGAGATGGGTGAAGCCCAGGCCGGGTCCCTGGGGCACCCGTGCATGGCCATCTTCCACCAGCGGTTTGTCAATGCCTTCCAGCAAGTCTTCCCAATCGGGAATATCCACCGAGTGATTCTCCAGGGCCAGGAAATTGGCCGTCGCGGCTGCACAATGCACAGCCGCGATAAAGGACACCGGTGAACCCGCCGAATGCAGGGCCATGGCCACCCCATGCTCTTCGGCCAGGTCCCCGATCTTCTTGGTCTCCAGAATTCCCCCCGAAGTTGCCAGATCCGGATGGATGATGCTGACTGCCCGGCGCTGTAACAGGGGCTTGAAGCCCTCTTTGAGGTAGATGTCTTCCCCGGTACAGGTGGGGGTTTGCAAACTCTGGGTAATCCGATGCCACTGATCTGTCAATTGCCAGGGAATCATGTCCTCCAGCCATGCCAGGGCAAAAGGCTCCAGCACCTGTCCCAACTGGATGCAGGACTCGACCCCGATATGCCCAAAGTGATCCAGCGCCAGAGGCACCTCATACCCAATCACGGAGCGTACGGTTGCCACGTATGCCTGCATGGCCTCCAGACCCTTGGGCGCCAGGCGGATTCCCGTAAAGGGATGCATGATATGGGTGGTGTCCAGCATCCCGGGCGGATAGGACAGGGTTTCCGGCTGGACCCCGCCTTCCTCCCGCAACATGCCAATACCCAGATCCATTTTCAGGAACTGGTATCCCTGATCCATCCGGGCCTTGAGGCGCTGCCCCATGACGACGGGATCATGGGTGTCCTGGGTGTCGGCATAGAGCAGCACCCGATCCCGGAAAAGCCCGCCCGCCAGCATATAGGCGGGTACACCGTGGGCCTTGCCGGCCAGATCGCACAGCGCCATCTCTACGGCAGACACGCCGCCGCCCTGGCGGGCGTGCCCGCCGAATTGCCGGATACGGCGGAATACGGCATCAATGTGGCACGGATTCTGTCCCAGGAGCCGGCTTTTCAGCATCAGGGCATAGGTAGCACTGGCCCCATCCCGCACTTCGCCATAGCCGGACAGCCCCTGGTTGGTG
>CAXXOQ010000236.1:0-10170 GCA_963664185.2 Caldilineaceae bacterium
TGGTGCACAATGCCTTCCGGTATGCGCCGGCCGGCAGCACCGTGACCATCATGGCCGAAGCCGATTCAAATCACGTGCGGATTTCGGTGGTGGATGAGGGTCCCGGCGTACCGCCACAGGAACTGGGGCGGATATTCGATCGCTTCTATCGGACAGACAAGGCTCGCAGTCAGCCCCAGAGTGGTTCCGGGATTGGCTTGGCGATTGTCCAGTCCCTGATGAAAGCCCATGGGGGATCCGCCTGGGCCGAAAACGTGGAGCCTCATGGCCTCAAGGTAGTGCTGGCGTTGCCCGTGGCCGATCCTGACTTGGCGTCCCGCCAGGGGGCTGGAACAGATTAGGGGCGCCTGCTGCTTTGGCACGTCCCGCCCTGCTTCCCGTTGCTCAAATTGCGCTTTGGGACGTGAATATGCCTGGCTTCCCTGTTGTTGTCTCTTGACACCAAAACTGTCGAGCACCATTCTTGCCGGACTCTCGACTTGGTTTTTTTCCCGTACCAAGACCTTCTGTTTTTTGGGAAGGCAAGAAAAGTATCCTCTGTTAATGGCGAAAAAGCCAATGGATGCAGGCTGGCAAAGCCACGGAACTGCGGCCATGGGCGGGAAAGCAGGAACAGACATCACGCAACGATATACTGACCCTTTGCATGTGTGCGGGACCTCTGCTTGCGAGATTGACAGCGAGCAAAGCCCTGCGTACAATCCGGTTGACAGCCGGAAGCAAGGAAAACTGAGGTCAAGATGCGTACAACATTCGTGCTGGTGTGGATAGTCTGCCTGCTCATCCTCAGTGGCGAAAGCCATCGGGCAAGTTCCCAGCCGATGTCGGACAATAACCCTGAAGATACCCAAAGCATCCGGTGTCCAGCCCCTCTCAGAGCCCAGCCCGAACTGTCTAATACCCCCGTCTTTACCTCAGGGGTAGCCAACCCCCTCTTTTCGTCGCCCTTCTACCTGGTAACGATCCGGATGCCCTGGCAGCACGCTTTGGCAATCGCATTCTGGTACGGGATGACATCCTCACCGCCATTCAAGAGAAGGAACATGTTCAGAAGACACAAGGCACATTTTATTACCTGGGGTTTCGGCATAACTTTGAAAACTACTATTTGAAACCACGAATCAGTCCTATCCCAGGGTTGCCCGGTTCCGGGTAGGTCTGGGACATAACGGCACGTACAAACCGGAGGATGCCGACTTTTCCCATTTCCGGATCCGGGTGCGGGATAGCAATGGTGATGATGTGCTGGGCTTTGCGGCTGCCACGGGCGATGAGCCACTGTACGATGAAGGCATGATGTTTGCCTTGGGCTGGACCGATCCCTACTACTTCCAACGAAACCTGAGCACCCGGGATTTCATGATGGGAGGGGTGGATGCACAGATCGGAGCCAACCGTCCATTTTCTACCATCCGCCGGTCGAATCGCCATGCCGAGGGTCCTTTGCCCGCAGTGCACCAAAGTCAAGATGCAGTTTGGGATGAATACTTTGAACCTAAACCCAATGAAAGTCCAGGCATGGACGGGTTTTATGTCCGACGAGGGACCCCGCTCTTGCTCAAGAACCTGAAGGAATTGGCGGGCTCACAATATGAAGCCGAAATGGTGAATCTTGGGTTGACCTATACCAACCTGACGGAAACGGCATGGCTCAACAAGAAAGGGCAGGATCCGGAACCGGGACGGCGGTTATTTGCGTTGCCTCCGGACCAGGTGTACGACTTTGCGCCAGAGGTGTTTGCGCGGGAAGAGATCCTGACGCTGGAAGCCTGGGCCGAAAACGACCAGGATCAGGCCATTAGCCCGGTAAGTTCCCTGACGTTGGGTACGCAAGTCCGGTTCCAGGCGGAAGTAGGCGTATTGGCCAACAACCGGTTCGATTATCCCAATGCCCAGAGCAGTTTCGGCCTCATAGGGTACAACTTTTACTACACGTGGACTGATAGCAACGCGGATCCGGTCCAGGAAGTGATCAAGGCGTACGGCCCCAATGTGAGCACCAATCTGGATTTTGGCGGCATGGTGTTGGACATGGTGATTCTGGAAGAGAATCAATAGCTGTTGCCCATGGTTTTCCCGGCAAGCTGCGTACATGATGCCGCGCAGCCGGAATTGCACCATATAGCCGGATACAATGCCGAATAACCGGAGGCTTGTCCAGTTCGGATTCGTGTGGCTGGAAACCGTGAGTGGATGATGGGTACAATTTACGGCAGATAGTCTGCCCTGCTGCCGCGGCATGCATGTCCATAACGTGCTGGCATGGTATCGGTCAAACTTGGGCTTGCTACAAATGAGCCAAGGATCGAGACTGATATGTCCTTCAACATTCGTTCTTCCACACACGACTTTGCGCGTATACGCAGAGACCATCTGCTATATGTTGACAAGACCCATCGGGTGCGGGCATTTCTTGAATGGGACGATGCCCTGCTCATTACCCGTCCCCGCCGTTTTGGCAAGAGTCTGCTGCTGTCCACCATCAAGGCCATGTACAGCGGCACCAAATCACTCTTTGGCCCTCATGATTCAGGTCAGGAAGAACTGGCCGTTTACCGGGATCCCTACCTGGATCTGGCACAAGCATGTCGTGTTGGCATTGGATATGAGTACCTTGACCGCGGATGCCGCGGGTATCAACACCGAATTGATCGCCCGGGTCAACATTCTGGCCCAGGATTGGGGTGTGTCCAAGGGCAATCTGGCTGACTCCAGTCCGGCTGCCGCACTCACCAGCCTGATCCATATTCTGTATCACAATCATCCTGGTTCCGACCAGGCCGGCCTGGTGATATTGGTGGATGAGTACGATGCACCAATTCTGAATCATCTGCATGCGCCGCAGGCGTCCTCTGATCCGAGCCCAGCTGGCCGGCTTTTACGGCGTGTTCAAGGCAGAATCTGACAAGATCAAGAAACTGGTGCTGACCGGCATTACCCGTTTCGTGCGAGACGGGCTGTGGTCCACCCTGAATCATGTCATGGATATAACCCAGGACTCGCAGTTTCACGATTTGGTGGGCTTCACGGATCATGAGCTGGAACACCTGTGGTCTCAGGTTATGGGAAGGACGGCAACACCCCTCCCGCGTGGCCGTGGCATATGGCCTGCCCTATCCCTGGAGGCCTGGCGGGAATGGTACGATGGGTACAGATTTGCGGAGGATGCTGACAATTCGATCTACAACCCCTTTGCCATCATGCGGAGTCTGCATGTAGGCTACCTGCGGGACTTCTGGGCACAATCGGGGCACCTGGGAACGGTAGAAAGGTTATTGCAGGAACCTTGGAATATCGCCGCGAGCTCTATCCCGTTGACGCTCTATGTTACACGTCCCAGCCCGGTTTGGGACTACGAGCTGGACATGAATCTGCTGGATGCCCTGGCACCCAGTGAATCCCCCGCGCATGTATTACGCCAATGGAATACCAAACAGTTAACGATTCTGCTGCACCAGACCGGCTACTTGACCCTCACGCCTGATGGTATGCTCGTCACACCCAATCGGGAAATTGCCACCCATCTGGCCACGGTCATGCTGAAACCACGGTTTCAGCATGACTTGAGACGGACCACGCGTTACGTGAACGCCATGAATGAAGCACTTACGACACTGCGTTTTCCTGATCTGATTCGGACTTTCAACCGCCTCTTGCATCTGTTCCCCCACCAGCACTTTCGTGACGCGGGCGAAGCCCCCTGCAATTTGCTCTTTGACATGTCGGTCATGATGTTTCATGTGCCGCTCTACCATGAGATGGAGAAATCGGGATTGCAAGGCGATTCCGATACGGTTTTGGCTTGGAATGATATCGCTTTGGTCGTGGAATTCAAGCAAGGCCAAGATTCCTCGGCACAGCGTGGGCAGAACCAGATCAGGCGTCAACAATATCTGCGCAGTCTGAACATGCACTGCCGCATGTACCTGGGGCTGTCGTTATATATGGAAGACAGACAGGTGAAACGCTGGAGTTGCGAAGGCTATACAGTGGATGGGATGCCCCTGCACCGCTCTCTCCAGCATGACAGCGAATGGCCTACCGATCCAGATAAGCTTTATGCAAGATGGAGCCTTGATACCACTGAAGGGAAAGACTGTGCCGCACAAGACCGGGACTATGATCCGGGACGGTAATGAAGAGCAGAAACGTTGCGCCTTCCAACATGTGTACAACACAATACACCGTGGCATCCCAGACGTTTGGCCAAGGCGTTCCGATTGCAGTTGCAGGCTCCCATTAAACCTGTCTGACTGTTGTGATCCGTAGGCCCCCCGCAGAGGCTGCAGGGGGCACATTGAAAAACCTTGCCTTGGGACATCGGCAGCAAGAGCCGCCGCAGTTCAGCGCCGAGAGTGACGGAAACGGAAGCCGTCGCCGTGATGCTTGAAACCGCCCGGTCGCTCGGTCCCGATGCTATCGGCCTCGTCCTGGGTGATAGTGCCGGCGGCTACCGCATCGGCCAGGATCTGGTCTATGGTGCTCTGCACGGCTTCCTTCAGGGTGTGGTATTCCACCTCGTGTTCTGCCAGCAGATCGTGCAGGGTGCCGTTGGCCTGGGCGTCTCTGAGGTCCGAGACCGCAATGCCCAAAGTGGCGGCGGCGGTATCGAGCAGGGCATCGCGGTCCAGCACATCCTGGAGACGCTGGCGCAAATCAGAATCCCTATGGCGATGGCGGCTGTCCTGGCGTGCAAAACGCCATCGATCCAGTTGCCAGGTGGCGAAGACATCGGCCTCGTCCTGGGTGATGGTACCAGCGACCACAGCGTCGGCGAGTAACTGATCCATGGTGCTCTGCAGGGCATTCTGTAAAGTCTGGTTATCCACTTCATGACTGGTGAGCAGATCGCGCAGCGTGCCCTCTTCCCTGGCGGCTTCCAGATCCGCGGCAGGTATGCCCAAGGCAGAGGCCGTGTTTACCAGAAGGGTATCACGATTCAGGATACCCTTGAGCTGCTGGATTCGTTCGGGTGTGAACTGTTCTGGCCAATGCCTTGGGCGCCCGGACACCGTGGCCGCGGTGTATAAGCATGGAGAGCCGATGGTTATTGCCGCCGACCAGATTTCCCACGGCAAACACGGCTCCCACACTGGCCAGCATGAGGCCTGCAATGGCAACGAGTATGATGACAAATCGGGTTGAGTTCCGGGCTTTCATGGGTATTCCTCCGTGTTCCCTGTATTCCGGTGTGGCGCGTCCTTTCGCGGACATCCTGAATGTAGCGAAGGAATATGAATGAATTGTGAAGGAAGAATAGAGGGGATTCTGTTGCCGTCTGGGCCGCTGGGGCTCTCCGTCGAAATGCAAGTGCCCCACGGGCCTGATTTCAGAAAAGGTGCGATGCCATGGGGACGGCACCGGACAGGGCCTGATCCAGTTTCTGATCCTTGGCGACCCGGTAATGGGGAATGGTCGCGGCCTGGAGTTCGGCCCATACGGGATCCAGATCCACCGTACCATCAAAGGTGTGACTGTCGATCACGATGGCCAGGCTGCGCGTGCCGCGGGAGCGCAATTCACGGAGAGCGTGCACCCAGCGGGGATCCGGATCGGCCGTCACCACGATCAGGGTTTCGCTGCGGCTCAGGTGCATGCCGTCGCCCAGGATGAAGTCGGCCATCGGAATGTTCCCCTCGGCTTCCAGGACCGCCAGGGTTTCCAGAATGCGCAGCAATTGACGTTCCCCGCGGTCCACAGGCAGGGATACCCGGGTCTGACCATAGGCAGCCAAGCCCACAGCCCGGTTGCGCTGGATGAAGTGGCGCAACACGCTGGCCGCCACGGTCACCGCATATTCGGTCGTGCTGGGAGGCAGTTCCACTTCCCTTGGCTTGGGGAAATGCGGCCGGGCGCGGAAGGGAAACGTGTCCCGTGTCTCCGATTGCCGGGGCCAGGGCAGACGAATTTCCGGCTGTTGGTGCAGATCCAGATAGACCCACACGTGGGCGCTGGGATCCAGTTCAAATTCCTTGGTGATCAGGCGTCCGGTCCGTGCGGTGCTGAGCCAGTGGATCCGGTTCTGGCTGTCACCGGGGGCGTATTCCCGCACACTGGAGGCATTGGTCGTAATGATTTGGGTGCGCAGCCGAATGCGTTCATCGCCGGCCAGATCGGAGATCACTGGGGCGAAATGGGGCAGATCTACCGTATAGGGATAGACGATGATGACCTTCTGTGTGGCCAGATGCTGTTCCTGTACAAAAAGGCCCAGGGGATCACTGCTGCGCAGGCGCAACGGTCCCAGCCGGTAGCGGCCCCGCACCAGGCATTGGGTACGGACCTGCCAGCGCCGCCGGCTGCCTCGCATCAGATTGCTGATGATGCGGCTGGAATCGTGGGACGGCAGGGTGGAGAAATCCGTCAACTCCAGCCACAACTTGGGGGTACGGGAATGGTTGGTCACCTCGAACAGTTCATCCACCCGCTGTCCCATTTGGCTGTGGCCCGAGCGTGTGAAACGCCGGATCTCTACCGCACCAATGCTCAGGCGCGACCAGATGTAACTCAGAATCAGGCCGCCTGTACCCAGGTAGGCCAGAGACGAGAAGAAGGAGCGTCCCGTGGCCACGTCGGCATTGAGGGCCAGAACCCAAAGCAGAACGATGACCAGAATCAGGTACAGCAGGCGGCGCTGCATCAGTTCACCCGGCGGCTATCGTGTGGATGTGTCCGCTCCCGGCACGGTGGTGGAACGCAGCACATCCTGGACAATCTGGGTGGAATCCACGCCCTTGATGCGCGCCGAAGGACTGGTAATGAGGCGATGGGCCAGCGCGGGTACCGCCAGATGCTTGACATCGTCGGGAATGACATAGTCGCGGCTTTCCAGGGCCGCCCAGGCCCGGGCCAGCTTGAACAGCGCCAGGCTGCCCCGGGGACTGGCACCCAAATACAAATCCGGATGATCCCGGGTTGCCAGCACCAGGGAAACGATGTATTCCCGCACCGGATCACTGACGTATACCTGTTTGACGTCATGCTGGGCTGTCACCAGTTCGTCCACCTGCACCACCTGCTCCAGGTGTGTGATGGGATGGGCCTCACGCTGCAGTGTCAGGATGTTCATTTCCTGCTGTTTGGCGGGATATCCCAGCTGGATACGCAGCATGAAACGGTCGACCTGGGCCTCGGGCAGGGGAAAGGTGCCTTCATACTCAATGGGATTCTGGGTGGCCAGCACGATGAAGGGGCGCTGCAGAGCGTAGGTATGGGTGTCAACCGTGATTTGCTGTTCTTCCATGGCTTCCAGCAGGGCGGACTGCGTCTTGGGCGTAGCCCGGTTGATTTCGTCTGTGAGCACGATCTGGGCCATGATGGGACCGGGGCGGAACTCGAACTCCAGGGTCTTCTGGTTGAAGATGCTGACCCCGGTGATGTCGCTGGGCAGCATATCCGGCGTAAACTGGACACGATTGAACGTACAGCCAATGCTCCGGGCAATGGCCCGGGCCAGCATGGTCTTGCCCACTCCCGGAACATCTTCGATCATGACGTGGCCTTCGCAGAGCAGGGCCAGCAGGGTCAGCTTGATCTGCTCGTCCTTGCCGATGATGACCTTGCGCACATTGTCCAGAATCCGATCGGTGAAGAGTTTGACCTGTTCCATAAAGTACCCGTAGGGAATGCGAGTGCCGGGAGGGGGTGAAGGCGGCATACTCCGGAGAATATACCGGTTCCGGCCCTACCCTATCAAAAAATCTGCTGGAATTCTGTATAGGGGTGCCCAAAGGCACCTCGGTTCGCTCACCGGAACTGTCCCCTTGTTCGGTGGGGCAAGGGACGCCGGAAGGGAGAACCGGAACAGACCGGTTCTTCTTTGGAGCTATCCCTTGCGGATCTTACAATGAATCCATAACGACATGCCCGAGGCATCGCGGGGGACAGACGATGGCATTGCATCTGTATAACACATTGGGGCGCACCCTGGAGCCCTTTGAGCCACTGGAGGAAGGCAAGGTGCGCATGTATGTATGTGGTCCCACCGTCTACGCGGATGCCCATATTGGACATGCCATGAGCGCGATTGTGTTTGACGTGATTCGGCGCTACCTGGAATACCAGGCCTATGCGGTCACATATGTCACCAATTTCACGGATGTGGATGACAAGATCATCGTGCGGGCCCAGGAAACCGATCAGGACCCCTTTGAACTGGCGGAATTCTATACCCAGCGCTATCTGGACCACCTGCAGGACCTCAATGTCAAGGCCGCCGATGAATACACCCGCGTTACGACCGAGATTCCCAATATCCTGGCGGACATCCAGGAACTGGGGGAAAGCGGCTATGCCTATCCCCTGAATGGCAGCGTGTACTTTCGGGTGCAACGGGACGAGGATTATGGCAAACTGAGCCGCCGCTCGCTGCAGGAAGCCCGGACCGGAACCCGGGTGGAGGAAGGCGATACCAAGGAAGACGCCGCGGATTTCGCCTTGTGGAAGAAAGCCAAGCCGGGTGAACCCTACTGGGACAGTCCCTGGGGACCGGGACGTCCCGGCTGGCACATTGAGTGCACTTCCATGTGCCGGCATCATCTGGGGGATTCGATCGACATTCATGGCGGGGGCAACGATCTGATTTTCCCTCATCACGAGAACGAAATCGCCCAGAGCGAGAGCCTGACCGGCCAGCCCTTTGCCAAGTATTGGGTGCACAACGGCATGATGCAGCTGGCAGGCTCCAAAATGAGCAAGTCGCTGGGCAACCTGATCACCATCCAGGATTTTCTGGCACGCTACGAAGCCAATGCCCTGCGGATGATAGTGTTGCAAGGGCACTACCGTAAACCCGTGCAGTACTCTGACGAGATTGTGGAGGGGGCCCGGCGCGGGCTGGCACGCATCCAGCAAGGTCTGCGGCCCGCCACAGGCACCCAAACCACGGGGGAGGCCGCCGAGCGGCTGCGCCAGGCGACAGAGCAGGCCCGGCAGGCGTTCCAGGCCCACATGGACGACGATTTCAATACCAGTGCTGCCATTGCCGCGGTCTTTGAACTGGTACGCGCTGTCAACTCGGCACGCACCCAGGAGGTGGGAGGTCTGTTCTTTGCCGCAGCCCAGGATACCGTCCAGGAACTGATGGATGTACTGGGTTTCACCCTGACAGCGCCCGAACCGACGGGCGCCGAGGTGGGTGATCTGGCCATACAGCTGATTGACCTTCTGATCGAAACCCGATCCAGTCTGCGGACAGCCCGGGAATATGCGCTGGCTGACCGGCT
Source organism: Caldilineaceae bacterium (assembly GCA_963664185.2). Lineage (GTDB taxonomy): Bacteria > Chloroflexota > Anaerolineae > Caldilineales > Caldilineaceae > Bin34. The sequence goes on from CAXXOQ010000236.1 coordinate 9,225, forward strand.
GCGGGAGCGGTTGCTGGAATTGGGTGTGGCCCTGGAGGATGGTCCAGACGGCACGACGTGGCGACGCATACGGGATACATGAAGGACCTGCTGTTTGGCGCACACGCGGTACGGGAAGCGCTCAGGGCACGGAAACGCCATTTCGGCTGCTTGTGGACGCGCCACACAGCGAAAGGGCGGACATCCCACGCTGGCCTGAGCGATCTGGCCCGGACACAGGGGGTGACGGTCCGCCAGACACCCCAAGGCGTTTTTCGTGATCTGGACAAGGCAGGTTCCCACCATCAGGGCGTAGCCCTGGAGGCTGGACCGTTGCCGTTGGCTTCCCTGGATCAGATGTGGGCGCTCTGTGAACAGCAGGCGGAATTGCCGTTGCTGCTCATTCTGGATCATGTACAGGACCCCCACAACATGGGCGCCATTATCCGGTCCGCGGAAGTCTGTGGCGTGCATGGCGTGATAACCCCCAGAAGACGCGCCTGTCCCTTGTCTCCTGCCGTCAGCCAGGCCAGTGCCGGCGCCTTGGAACATATGCTGGTGGCACAGGTAACAAACCTGTCCCGGACCATGGGCGAACTGCAGGCGCGCGGGGTCTGGATTGCCGGCCTGGAAGCCGATGGCAAGCAGGTGCAGGATATCGCCGCCCTGGATCTGGACCGGGCCCTGGCCCTGGTCGTGGGACATGAAGGTTCCGGGCTGTCACGTCGCGTCCGGGAACAGTGCGATTTTCTGATGCGGTTGGCCATGCAGGGGCAAATTGCCAGCTTCAATGCTTCCAACGCGGCGGCGATTGCCCTGTACTTGGCCCGGCAAGACCGCAGGCCGGTGGCAGCCAGGAACGACACGCTTGGCCGAGCCCACAATACTTGAATGAGCGCCAGACAGATGGTTGCAAGACGAGACTGACAGCCGGTGGTGGTTTGCGGATGGAGGGTCCTGGCCCTTC
>CAXXOQ010000237.1:0-4233 GCA_963664185.2 Caldilineaceae bacterium
CCACCAGGCGGCTTCCCCAGCTGATATGCCACAGAATGTGAGGCTGTCGCCGGGTTGGGCCTGGGGAGACTGCGTAGACGGCAGATTTACTTGGTGGTCGGCAGGGCGCAACACCACCGTTTCTCCTGTGGCGGCCAGACGCACAAACAGGGCTCCGGGATGGAGTGGTTTCGGATCACTCCCTTGGTTGTCATGCCGCCAAGTGTGGTTGGGCCCTCCACCACGACTCCTTCCGTGAGGTTGCAGTCCGCCGAGGAGCCCCTGATGTGTTCGGCCAGGGACACCGTGGATTCCCAGTGCGGGTCGAATATGTCGTTGACCAAGAATGAGTGCATCCAGAATAGTACGCCCAGTACGGATACTGTGACCAGAAACAGGGGAAACGTAGCCCCTGCCCTCTCGCTGGACGACCACCAATTGAACAGCCAAAACACTAAGAACAACGTCATGCCAACCGCTGCCAGGAAATGGGATGTGGTTGTACGATCCGTCACGAAGGCGGTTACGGCACCCGTTATCAGCAGTGCAGGAAGGAGGTTTAGGAGGGGCGTACTCCTTCTCCAGAGGGGGCTAGGCATTCTTTCGGTGGTCATGGTTCGTTCCTCAACTTGGCAGAGTGTGGTGTGGGTGAACACGGCGAACCGGGCGAGAGTGGCGGGCGCGTCCAAGTCGGTCAGTGCATCGTAGAACCAGAGCCGGGAGTCCTGCGCCTGCGGATCCTCAACCTGCAGCCAGTTGAATGGCTGCTCCGCGTTCGCAGTGGCGGAGCCAGTGTCAATTCCCAATCGATGCGGTTCAGGACTGCACGTGCATATGGCAATCCCAAGCCGCGCCCCCGCGGCTTCCGCGTGAAGCCCAGGGCAAAAACGGCTTCACGATCCGCATCCCGAATGCCCGGTCCGGTATCCGAAACCACGATGGAATCAGCGTCGCAGCAGTCCAGGCACACCACACGCGGGCCTTTTTGATCCCGCATCCAGAACAGGGCGTTGTCCACAAGGGCTGTGAACACGGAGAGGTTGTTGCCCAGTTCCCCCCAATCCTGGCTGCGGAAAGCTGGTGTGGCCACCAGCTCGGCTTTGGTTTGCCGCAGGGAATGGGCGAACAGCGATGATAGGATTTGGTGAATGCTTGTCCCCTTGCGTGGCGCCTGCCAGTTGCGGTGTCCATATTTGTGCGACAACATCAGGTCGCCCAGCAGATGCACCATGTTGCCCAGGGATTGGACATCGGATGCGATGCCGTCGCACATGCGGGTGAACGACTCCATGTCCGCAGTGAAGTTTTTCAGTCGTTGTGCATGGTGCGAGAGCGAACGGTAACAGCTGATGAATTCGTGCTCAATGATGTGAACAGCCATGCCCATCTGGCGCAATTCCGCGGTTGCATCGTCCATGTGGCGAAGGCGGTCGCACTCCCCCTCCAAAGCCGCCAGCACCTCGGATGGCGAGGGGATCCAGCCGTCGCCGTCGGGGACCAGGTGCAGATCCCGCCATTGTTCAAGAATGACATCGTCTTCAGGAGACTGGGATGGGAATAGGGATTCCCATCCATCCCTCTCGTCGAATGCCTGTGCCAAGGCGGAGCGGCTGCGGTGCAGGGCCTCGTCACCGGCACTGCGGGCGCGTCCGGCCGCAGTGTGCATTCGTGACAGGGCCTCGTCGCAGGTGCCCTGTATGCCTGATGTAAACCATGCCCGTTTGGCATCGGGATCCATGTCGGCCAGGGCCCGCAGGTCTACTTGGCGGATCGCCGGTAGCAGGCATTCGGTGCGGAAAATGTCCCGTTGGCCCTTGAGGGAAGCTTCCGCCTGGCGCAGGGAAGGGTCGCTTGAACCGACCGGTGCCGTGTTCAAACTGTGGGCAATGTCTTCAAGGGTTTGGCGACCGCGTGCCGGGTCAGGCAGCTGCAATGCGTTGCGTACTGCTTCGGGGGCCGCTTGCAGATGGGACCGGGCCGCTTGCAATTTGTCGGCATCCGATGAAACCGTCTGTGTGCTGTGGCTGCCAGCGGAGGGTTTGTGGAAGTTCTGCTGATCCGGAAAGACGTTTGCACCCAGGTCTTGCAGAAACATCGCCAGGAGTGTTTTCCATGATTGGAAAGGGATGGAGTCCCTGAACCCCTCGCGCCCGGTTTTCTCATTCAATGGGGTGTCCGACGGCAGATGCACTTCACAATACAGGCCGGACACGAGGGAGGCATCCACCCGGTCGTCCAGCAACTCGCAGGCACGGTTTTGACCATAGGGAAGTACCCGCAAGCCATTGCGGTAGACGATGATGCCGCCAAACCTTTCGCACTTGAGCCAACCGGACTCCCAATGTCCCTTGACCATGCGGGTCAAACGCAATGAGCAGGGAACGCCGGGCGGTTGTGTGCCTGCGGGTGGTGCCCAGTGAAACGGGCGTGAGGCATGTCCGGCAAACGACACCTGACCGGCAAAGTGCCCGGCTTCGGTGAAGCGTCCGGAAATGTGCGGACGCCCGGACGCAAAGTCGTCAGGGCCGAACAATGCCGTCCTGTCGGGCATGGAGATGCACAAGTCCGGGGCACGGTGATCATGGAGCACCACGTCCACGGGGGGCGGAGCGTCGCTGTCTTCGGGTTTGACGATCAGGGACAAAGTGTGGGCAATACCGCCTCGGTGCCAGGCATTCGAATGGATGCCGACATCGTCGGTGTTCAATGACGCGTACCACAGGGGCGAGACCGGTTGGACGATGTACATGGGTGCCCGATTGGCCCGGCAACAGGTTGCCGGAATTGCGCAGGCGCTTGGAGTGCATGGTGGACACGTCGAGGCCACCGAGTGCATCGAGTTGGTCATGGATGGTGGCCGCGGTCTTTTCGTCAACACACAAACGGTTCAAGCAGACGCGCAGTTCGCCCACCATGTCCGCAACGATGTTGGCATCCGGCAGTTGGTCCGACGGCAGCTCGTAGACAGGGACTTCAATCTCGTCCAGCGTGATGTGGGGGATGGCCAACATGGTCCAATTGACCAGGGCCGCCACTGTAGGCTGGAGGCCGTCCAAGCGTTCGGCGCGGGTGATCATCAAGGTTTGGGCACCCAGCACGCCCAGGGCCAAACGGCCGCACCCCTTGGCTCCGACCGGAATGCGGAGATCCAGGCCCTTGTGCTGGGGCGGTGGCATCCAAGTCCGGGGAGCGGCGTGAAGGTTCTTGGGCATCGGTGGCCAGTTCCAACCAGCGTTCATGGACATCGTCGGGTGTCATGCCCAAGCCGTTGTCAAGGATGGACATCCTGTTCTCCGGCCTGTACATGTTGAACCAGCAGCGAGTGGCGTAGGCATCGTGGGCGTTCTTGATCAGCTCCGACAGCGCCGAGGGGATGCCGTGCACCTGTTGCCGCCCCATCATGTCCACGGTCCGGGCCCGTACGCGGACATGATGGGTAGTGGGTTCGCGGGGGCTTTCGTTGTGGTGCGAAACCATGTCCATGTCAATGGCTGGAATGGGTGTTGGTGCGCGGCCATTGTAGCCGATCCTGGCCGCCAAACATGCTAATTGCAGGCACTGTTCACCAGTTCAGCAACCACCAACTGCCATGAAGATGACCGGGTGCAAGCCCGTAGTATCATGTTGATGACATCGGCGTGGGAACGATGTCGTCTCAAGCCGATGCGAGACAGGGAGAAGTCCACATGATTACCAACGATGTGGTTGGTGGCCGGCAGTACACCTTTGACAGGGAAGATCAAGTCAACCTCTTTTCAGTGTGGCGACTGGAAGGCCACCCGGATGTGTTTGTGGTGGTCACGCCCGTGTCCGGGCATGCCGAATGGTTTGTGTCCGGACTGAACACGCCCAGCCATGATCCTCTGCCCGATGCCGCCGAGGATCGGTTCCGGGAACTGGGATTGCGAAACGGTTGTGCACGCCCACGGAACGGAGGCACGCGAGTTGGCCTGTGCCCGTTTGGTGGAAGGTCATGCCATCCTGGAAGCCTACTGCCAGGATGACCCTGAATCGCCCGACAATGAACAGGCGGGGGAAGTGGAGCCCTCCCGTGCGCAAAGGCACCTGGAATTGATGGCCGAGCAAACACCTGAACGTCGGCGGATGCCATCCATTCTTTGAACAACCGTGCGGGATGTTGTCCTTCCAGGCCATCGGGGAATGGTGTGCCGGCCGTTGGCGGTTACGGTTTGGCTGTCTTTGTTCTGCCAGCAGTCCTCTGGTGAATTGACAGATCCCGGCACCTACAGGTTG
>CAXXOQ010000238.1:0-7847 GCA_963664185.2 Caldilineaceae bacterium
AGGCGGCCGGGTGGGGGTGTTGTGCCTGCGGCTACCGCTTGATGGCGGCAAGTTCAAGGAGGGGAACTCCACTGCTGTCCGTGCCGGTGGCGGAGTGGGTATCGCCCAGGGTCCAACTTGAGCGCGTGCCCGGCTCTCCCCACATGTACTGATAGCCGTCGCCGGCGAGTTTCCACTGGTAGACCACCTTGGCCTTGGTGGCTGCGAGTTTCAACACATAGTCGGTGTTGGATGTCAGCGCACACTTGTTGATGTTGTTGGCGGGGTTGTCCACACAGCCGTACATGTGCGTGCCGCCGCTCTCCGGGGCCGCCGTGATGCGTTCCAGGGTGATGGCGCTGCCGCCGGTGGGTGTCAGCGTAACGGACAGGGCATCGGCCACAAAGGCCCGCCCGGTGTCGGTCATGTCTCCCCTGGCCATGTACAGCTTGATGGTGGACAGGACATAGCCTGCAGCATGGTTTCCGGTGTGAATGCCCACGGCACAGGTTTCGGCGGTGCCGCCTGCGGGGGCCTGCACGGTGCAGGTCTGGGAGATGGCGGGCAGGTGCCGGTTGCCCATGCCCACGCTGTTGTGCCGGTCGGTGCGGGTCGGTCCGTAATAGGCGGCGCCGCTCCAACCGCCGGACGCTTCGGCGCGGTCACCGTCAATCGCCTGCTGGAAGGCCCGGACCGCCACGTGGTAGCCGCGGAACGGGTCCACTGCGAAGGTAACGGAATTGGGCCCGTAAATCCTGTCGGTCCAAACAATGCCGTCATCAGGCTCCTTGTTATCCAGATATGTGAACCAATCGCCGGTGTCGCTGAAACCGGGCCAGTCCAGCAGCATCCAAGAGCGTCTGCCGTCGTCGGAAACGACCACGTGGTAGACCTGGGCATCCTCAAGTTCGCAGTTGCCATCTGTCAGGGTGTGGTTCCAACTGGCCGTGAGGCGCGGATTGTTGTTGTCCGCAGCCGTCAGCGTCACCGAAGGCGGGCTGGTCTCGTTTGACCACTGCAAACAAGAGCTGGCCTCTGTTGCCCACACCGGCACGCTCAGGGCCAGAATCAAAAACGCGGACAGCAACAGGGTCCGCCACATACGCTTGATCTTCATGCTGTTTCTCCTGCGGGCCGCCCGGCCCGCGGTGTTGTGTTCACGCCCCTAATGCAGGGCGAGGCAGATCTCCCCGGGCACGGCGGGCGACACGGTGCTCTGCTCGTTGTCGAAGAGGAACACCCACGACACCCAGGTGGCCGCGTAGTACGACTGGGTGCCCGACACCCACTGGTTGTTGGCGTCGCGGAAGCCGTAGCGTATGTCGCGCGGCACCGTCCAGAGGCGGACGGCCGGCATGTCGAGGAATTTCAGGTACAGGTCGTAGTCGGACCCCATCAGCAGGCCCGGCAGGCAGTGGCCGGTCGTCCAGGCGGTTGGGGCCTTGGCTCCCTCCGTCAGCCAGACCCGGTGCAGGCCCGACGGCTGGTCGGTGTCGTCGACGCCCACGGGCGTCCACGTGGACGCGCCGGCCGGCGCGTGGCAGATGGTGTCGGGCTTGGCGCAGTCCTCGAGGCCGGTGATCGTCGGCGGGATCACCGGGTCGGTGGTCTGCTGGGCGGCCGCGCCGCCGCCCATGGCTGCAAGTGCGAACAGGGCCGTCAACAGAAGGGTAAGGGTACGTAACATGCGCTTGAACATCATGGTGGTCCTCCAGCGTGGTTTGCTGTGCTCTAGTGTTGGGTGGCATCGGCTTCGCCGATGAGTCCGAACTGCCAGGCCAACTCCGTTGGTGGTCGAATATGTGGCTTGGTCTCCACGGTTGCGCCTTTGCGGGTGGCGGTTAGGCCTGTTGAGACAGCGGAAGGTGGATACCCTGCGAATGCCATCACGGCAAGCCTTGTCGTCGGCAAGATGGCCGGAACGCTTGGTTTCATGGTTGCAAACCAGGTTGTGATTGCAAGGCACAGGGCCGTAAGCGTAACACAGTGATATGGAATGGGCAAGATGGATATGCAGGAAACCTGCAAAATGTCATTCTGTAACGATGAACCTAGCCTGTTTGGGTGGAGATGGCGTTTTGCCCACAGCTATACGGGGTGTGGAGTGGCGTTTTGTTATAAGGGATATAACAATCCCTGTGCAAGTGGGACGCAGTAATGCCTGTACACCCTTTGCACTCCCCACAAGTCCAACAGCCGCTCCCAGTGCTCTGCGTCCAACAGGTATGGACGCCCCCGCCAAGCCCTCAGCCTAGCGACTGAACAGCCTCAACCAGCATGGTGGCCGGGATGGAGGCCCTGCCGAACTTGGGGGTGAGGCGTGGTGCACTCCCCGGGGAGGTTGGACGCTGCCGCAAAAACCTCGGAGGGCACGCGCGGCTGATTGTTGTTCCCTTCAACTTGCGCTGCCGCGGGTGCGGTGCTATATTGACCAACTCCGCGGCAGCGGCTTGCGAAACCCACAAAATTAGCAGCCAAAAGACATGTCCTGGCTACAGCGTTACCGATGGCTGGCGATACCTGCAGTGGTCATGGTGACGGTACCGGTCGTATTGTGGATTGTGCTGGAATGGTGGTATGCGTCAGAGTGGGCGGACACCACTCCCATCTCGGAAGTTGAGACGAACACCACAGTGAACCCCCTCGAAGAACAGGTGGTAACCTTGCCGGTGGAGCAGGCAACGGCTATGCCGACCGTTACAGTGGTGTTGCCGTCTCTGGTTGCGGAACCAACCCCTACGCCCATGAAAGTAAGTGTGACCGGCAATGTTGTCAATTTGCGGGCGGGGCCGGGCACTGAGTTTGAGGTGTCCGGCAAGGGCAAGGCCGGAGATGTTTTCCAGGTTGCCGGTGCCACTGACGATGGAACGTGGTTGTTGGTGGAGGGAACGAATACCCATGAGGGATGGGCGTGGATTTCCGCTTCCATGACCAACATGGACTCCGACAATTCGCAGGACACGGAAACCCCAATGGGGGTGGGTACTTACGATAGCCGCACTTCCATACAGGAAGCCAGAGCGGATGGTTTCTACTTCCGCTCCGTAGACCAGGCAACCAGGTGGGATTGGCACTGGGACATTCAGGCCACGGCCCGTGTGCTGGCCGAGCTTTTGGTTCCCGAACAGGTCAACGCCGCGTATTTCGTGTTGGTGGACAGGGAACAGCCTTGGCCCGTGCCTCCCGGCACACCCCCTGCCAACTTCCTTTCCGAGACAGTGCAATCCCATTTTTTTACGGAAAGATGGCCAACATCCCATGATCCACAGCGAAAACGCGACTGGCAGACACTAGAAGCTCTTTCCCCGAACAGGGAAGCAGTCCAAGCACTGGCTTCGCATTTGCCGGAGGGCTTTGGCCGGGCGCGTGTTCTGTGCTACCCGCCCACTGCGGACCATTCCGTGCACTGTGCGGTGTCCCCCATGTACGCACAGTCAAACAAACCGGACCCCTTGGCCGGGGCAGTCGTCGTGGAGGTTTTGTACCTCTCCTGGAAGGTTGCACACACGGGGAACGATCCTGATCGCCACATTGCGCAAACCGACAGTTGGGCGGCCCGGGGAGTTGCCTACGCCCAAGCCCAATGGGACAAGGCTCACTGGGAAGCTCATTGGGAAGACGGGCATTCCTCCACCCCCAACTACTCAATGACACACCTGTTGACCCTGACACAAGCGGAGAACCCTTCATGAAGAAAAAGCATGTCCAGGTTCTCCGGCACAGCATGGTGTTGGCAGCCATTGCCTTTGCGTTCAGCATTGGGATGATGTACACATTCCCTGAAGCTACCTGTGCGGACGACCATTCCTGTAGCAGGGAATGGGGGTACTGTTGCAGATCCGCATGGTGTTGCTGCTGTACGGTATGCGAACCTTATGACGATGATGACGATGGTGGCGAGTGTCCTCCCTCGGAACATCAACCTTCAAATCCCGGTCCCACCGCCACCCCTACAAACACGCCGACGCCCACGCCGACACCGACGCCCACACCCATTACCAAGCCCGACACCACTCTTTGCGTCCGGTCCGGCTTCGACGGTTCCCAGTATCTGCCGGTGAAATTGTCCCGCTACGGGGACGACTGGCTGTGGCGGCAGGCCGATGGTTCGGCCGCGGCGTCCGGTCCGGCGGTGGGGGATGTCATGCTGGTTGGAGCTTCCGATGCTCAGGGACAGCGGAAAACCTGGTGGTGCTCGTCCAATGCCGGAACCGATGGTTGGGATTGCCTGAAAACCGGTACCCAGACCCGGCTGCGCATGTGCCAGGTGGCCACGAAAGGCAGTTGCGCCAACCAGGGCTCCGAATATCACTGGTTGCGGTACACCTACACGAACAACTTCACCGCCCCGACCGCCTGGGATGTGGCCGAAGAATCTCCTGCCAGCGACTTCCACCTCTGGTGGACCGAGGGCAATGCCTACAGTTGGATGTCCACGGCCCAGACGATGGCCAATGAAAGCGGGTTGGGCTCCAACTGCAAGGTAATCCCACGGCCGACACCGACACCAACCTCAACGCCGACACCAACACCGACATTCACGCCGGATCCGAATGCCACGGCTACCCCGACCCCCACGGCAACTCCCACGCCATGGGTCAACCTCATTCAACCTGTTCCGCAACACATCGCCCATGCCCAGTGCAGTTCCGGGGCGATGAACCCGCAAAGTCTCTCTGCAGGCGGGGATTGGATTACGGAAACAGAGGCTGCCCGCATCCTTTCCCTGGCGACCTGTCCCGGTGATGGCATCTACTACGTGGACATGGATTACGCAACGGGTTTCTCCACCAACCCGGCCGCTCCCCGTCCTCGAAGCCCAGAGCGGTACAGGCAGCACGGCGGTGGTGGTGGGTACTTCCGATCTGACGGATGGCCGCAAGATCGTTTGTGTGGCAGGCAGCAAGGCCCAGGACCGGCCCCTGGACATTGAGAATGTGTCAGTGCAGGTCACATACACGACTGCCAGCACCAATCGTCTGGCATCGTTCTGGTCCAACATTTTCTCCGGTGCCAAGGCCACCGGTACTTCCCCTGTCTGTCAGACAGCAGCCTATCAGGGATCCGACCTCTCGTTCACCTACACGCAATCCAGCGGGGAACTGTCGGACCCTGGCGAATACAGCGTGATCGTTCGAGCTTGCACAGAAGAACCCCTGGGTACAGGCGTGGTCTGCGGGGAGACCACGGGCACCTTCACAGTTGCCGGCGTGATTCCGTCCGCGGCGGATTAGACCATGCTGAAACTCTACCGGGTTGAATGTGTGCAAGATCGCACATGTTGTACAATCGTGCAATCTTGTCAATTCAGCAGAGGGCGCAATGAACGCACAGCATGCAGATCAACTTGACGTGAGGTTGGAAATCACAGGTATCCAGTTCCACAACCATGAATGGGAAACCGAATTGGACACCGCCATCGACATGTCAACCTGCAGTCCCATTACGGCCAGCGCGGTTCACGCCATCCTGAACGACACATCTGAAACAGACAAGGTGGAATGCCGTGTATCCATGCCTTTCAAGGGGGTGGAACACTTGAGTTCTGTGGTCCAGGGCCTGTCCCTGACGCGGAGTGTTGACGAGAATGACTGGGAGTACCCCACATCACTTCGTGACATCAACACTCTCTATGTGTGCCGTGCTAGCCATGCAGAGACACACAGTGCTGTGGATGTCGCAGCCTTTTGGCGGCCAGCCAGCTTCTTTGAAGCGTCTGTTCAGGTGTATGAGAGCGATGCAATTGAAGAAGAGAAGCTGCCCAATCCCATTATCGGAGGTTGGGGTGTGGGGGGCAGTGTTGTCGCCAACTCGGCCGACCTGTACCGGATTGATGTCCCCGATCTGTTGGTGTTCGACGACGAGGGCCTGAGCGGAGCCTCACGTGAAGACATGGTCAATGCAGAGCCTGGAGCGAACCGTATCTTTGTCGACGTGGAAACTGGACGCTGCTTGACATCCGGAGAGGGCGATGAGGCAGTTCTGGAGGTAGACGGTGACCTCGATTCACAAAGTCAAAGTGAGGATGGTGGTGACCTCTCCCATGATCACATGATGATGGGCAACCATCCGTTTTGATCCGGCAGGATTTGTTGCCTGTCGGATTCGTGCCTGCCGTGCGAAGGGTGGGGGTGTCTTGGGTCGGGCCCACTCTTCCGCTGCTGCAATCTTTTGGGTTCACAGCAGCGGAAGCGGGTTGGGATTCTGTGTCCTACCCGGAATGGCGACGCTTCTTGCAGTCGCGGATGTACGCCCAGTACACGCTGGACGGCAGGTAGGACAGGTATGCCTTGGTGATGGTGTTGCTCAAGCCGAATTTTGCCTGAACAGACCTTACCGACGTGCAGGCAGCCATCTCATCCAGGATGGCTGCGTTGCGGGATGGGTTGGTGTGGATGGTGTGCTGTCGGGATGCTGACGGTTGCTTGTTCATTGGAATCTCCTTTGTGCATTCAGGTTTGAGGATCAGTCCATTGGTTTGCCTGCCCGCAACCAGCGTCGCATCCTGGCAACCGTGCTTTCCGAACATCCGGCCATCCGGGCCAGTTGTGCTTTGGAAATGCCAGGGTTGCGCTCTTGCAATGCGGCCAGTTGGCGCATGCTGTGCAGTCGTCGTTGTTTGAGCGTGTCTTGCAATATCGCAATCCGCTGCTGTTCATTCATGTTGGATTTTGCCTCTCCTGCCTTTTGCCGGGGACAGTGCAGGGCTGGGCGGGGAGCCCGGTGCTGTTGGTGGGGCCGTTGCGAAAGCTTCCGGACAGGCTGTGTTCAGAGGCCAAGATGTCAGGTGGATGCGGTTGCCCGCAGTGCGTTTCGGTAGTTTGGAGAGTGTTCATTGGCATAAGTATGACACAGGTACCGTTGCAATGTCAAACCGGGGCTTGCGCGTGCTGGGTCCGCTGTCGTCGCGCCTCGCCGGCCAGGGCTGGATAGCGGGTTGCGATCAGGTCCAGGCACCGGTTTTTGATGATGCTCCGGGCTTCGTACGTGCCGGGGGAGCCCTTGGTATCATGTCCCAAGTTGTCGTAGTCCATGCATTCATGGCGAAGGTAGTTCACTGCCCAGCGTTTTTGGGTCGCATTGTCCGCACTTCTGGCGTCCGCCATGTAGTCATCGCGTTCGAAGTGGCGGAAGTCCTCCCAAGCACGGCATCCCTGCTTGATGGCTTGAGAGGCACTCGAGGGAGCATTCTCCATCCAGGTGATCGGTACGGTGCGGGCCCATTGAATGACTTGGGCCTCCCGTTTTTTTGCGGCTTGAATGCTACGGGCCCTGCGCTGGACTGCCTTGTCCCGACGTTCCGCAAATCCTTGGGTTTGTTCGGCCGCCACGACCCGGGCGGTCCGGTAGATGCAGTAGGGCGGATAGCGACTGCATTTGCTGCGAGGTACGATTTTGTCCGGTTCGCCCAGGAAGTCCCTGATCATGGCGTCGGTCCACCCTCTCAGCTTGATGCCTTGCTTCGTCAGGGTGACGGGGCTGGACGTTTCGGTAGTCATGGGCGCATGTCCTTGTGGGAAGCAGGCATTCGCGGAAAGTGGGGGGAGGTCGACCTAGAGCACTTCAAACGACTTGATCCTGTCGTGGTACTTTTTGATCAGGGAATCGTGTATGTCCACGGGTGTCCGACCTTGTTCCCAAGCGTCCTTGCCCTGGGGCTGCCACGTTGTCTCCCAAGGGCTGCCCGGGTTCTGCAGCAAATAGGCAAGTTCATATGTGGGCACCCGTCCATACACCCTCCACACCTCCCGCACGATGTGTTCCTGTTGATCGTTGCCGGACCATTCAAACTCAGGGAGCGGCCCAGGGATCGTGCCGCCTTCATACATGCGGAAGGCCATGCGGAGATCGGGGATCACGGGGCCGTA
>CAXXOQ010000239.1:0-11457 GCA_963664185.2 Caldilineaceae bacterium
GTACCTATCTCATCCCGGGCGTCGGAGATGTCCCGGCCACGATTGTGCCCGTAATTGTGGAAGGCGGGGAGCCGCACCACCCGCTGCACATCAAGGGCATGGCGGAGATGGGCCTGGTACCCACGGCCGCGGCGATTGCCGCTGCGGTGCATGATGCGACGGGGGTGTGGATCACCGATCTGCCCCTGACCCCGGAAGCGGTCTGGCGAGCCCTGCAACAGGTACCCCAGGCGTAGGCCTACGCGCCGGTCCGGGTTCTGCCGCATGCCAGCAAAGTGCTCCCATGCGTGGTGGTCTTGCCACAATTGCCCGGGAAACAGTGTAGACTTAAAGATTGACGTGCATCGCCCTGGTCGGAGAATAAGCCCAAGGAGAACGGCAGAACAACATGAACCAGTCAGAATACAGCAGTGTTACCCGCCGCGTCGTGGTCACGGGCCTGGGCGCCCTGACACCGCTGGGACTTTCGGTCAAGGAATCATGGCAAAATTTGCTGGCGGGCAATTCCGGCATCGGTAAACTGACGCGCTTTGATCCCACCGGCCTCAAGTCGCAGCTTGCCGGGGAACTCAAGGGCTTCGATCCGCTCAATTTCATGTCCCGCAAGGAAGCCCGCCAGTATGGACACCTACTCCAAGTTCGGTGTCGCCGCGGTCATGGAAGCCGTCAAGGATGCCCAGGTCAGGATCAAGAAGGAAGACAGTCAGCGGGTGGGCATCATCATCAGCAGCTGTGTGGGGGGCATTGAGGATTACACCAACAGTGTGAAGAACCTGGTGAAGAAGGGACTGACCCGGGTTTCCCCTTTCATGGTGTCCAAAATGCTGGTAGACAGTCTGGCTTCGCGCATCGCGGTGCGCTATGGAATCCAGGGCCCGACCATGGGCGTGACCACGGCCTGTTCCACCGGCTTGACCGCCATGTGCCAGGCCTACGATCTCGTCCGCTTCGGCTCCGTGGACATGGCGATCTGCGGCAGCAGCGAGGCCGCGATTGTGCCACCCATGGTGGCCGGCTTCGACGCCATGGGCGTCCTGAGCAAACAGAATGATGCCCCGGGCCAGGCGGCCAAGCCGTTTGACGCCAAGCGCGATGGCTTTGTGATTGGCGAGGGCAGCGGCATCATGATTATGGAAACGCTGCAGCATGCCCTGGATCGCGGGGCCCGGATCTACGCGGAAATCGCCGGTGCGGGCATGAGCAATGACGGCAGTGACATGGTGTCCATGGAAGAAAATGGCATCGGGGTGCAGAACGCCATGCGCATGGCCCTGGCCCACGCCCGGGCCGTACTGGGGATCGAGGCCTCGGATGTGGGGTACATCAATCCGCATGGTTCGGCCACGGCGATGAACGATCCGGTGGAGACCCGGGCGATCAAGGAGGTCTTTGGCGAATACGCCTATGATCTCAATATCAGTTCCACCAAGAGCATGATGGGGCATCTGATGGGGGGCCGCGGGCGCGGTGGAATCCATCGCGACGGTCAAGGCGTTGCAGGAGGACAGCATTCCGCCCACCATCAATCTGCATGATCCGGACCCGGATTGTGATTTGGATTACACCCCCAATGTGACGGCGTCCAAACCCATACGGGCGGCCATGAACAACAGCATCGGGATGGGCGGCAACAATTCCAGTATGATTTTCAGCAAGCTGGACTGATGCGGTCCAGCTTGACCGCCAACAGGAGCAGGCCCTCCTGCAGGGAGATGAGATCATGACCCTCGCCAAGAATGGCACTGTACCGGCAGCGGTCCCGGCAGGTACAGACATCGCAGCTTCTCATCCGAATGGCAAGCCCCAGGTGGCCGTCGCGACGCGCAACACGGGAACCAGGAACCGGGACGGCCCGGAGGCACGTCTGGCCACCGGGGCCACCCGTCCCAAAGCCTACGCCCAAATCGTCGGCTGGGGCTATGTGGTGCCCGAAAAGATTGTGACCAATTTCGATCTGGAAAAGATTGTGGAGACCTCGGACGAGTGGATCCGCAACAATACGGGCATTGTGCACCGGCATGTCGTGGTCGATGATCAGGAAACCTCCGCCACCCTGGGCGTACAAGGCCGCCCGCAATGCCCTGAATCTGGCCAAGGTGCCCCCCCAGAAAGTCGATCTCATCATCTGTGCGACCAGTACCCCGACCCATTTCTTTCCCTCCACCGCCAGCCTGATCCAGGACAGCCTCGGGGCCACACACGCCGGGGCTTTCGATCTCAGCTGTGCCTGTTCCGGCTTCGTATATGGCCTGAGCATGGCCCGGGCTTGCCATTATTGCCGGGGATGCCGAATATGTCCTCGTGGTGGGTTCAGAGGTCATGAGTCGCTTTGTCGACTGGACGGACCGTGCAACCTGCATTCTGTTTGGCGATGGGGCGGGCGCGGTCCTGGTCGCAGCCAGCGATGTGGAAGGGGGCATTGGCGCCTGTGAACTGGGCAGCGACGGGTCCGGCGCTGAATTGCTCTCCCTGCCGGCGGGAGGCAGTGCCCGGCCGGCCTCCATGCAGACCGTCAGTGGCGGGGAGCATTTCATCCGCATGGATGGTCCGGCGGTGTTCCGTTTTGCGACACGCATCATGGCCGATGTGACCCGTCGTGTTACCGAAAAGCAGGGCTGGACCCTGGATGACGTGGATCTGGTAATACCGCACCAGGCCAACCGGCGCATCATTCACAACAGCGTGATCCGGCAACTGCGGATTCCGGAAGAGAAGGTCTTTATCAACATTGCCGAGTATGGCAACACCAGTACCGCCACCATTCCCATTGCCCTGTGCGAAGCCCTGGAACAGGGACGCCTCCAGCGGGGACAGAATTTGATTCTGGTGGGATTTGGCGGGGGCCTGAGCTGGGGTGCCTGTGCCGTGAACTGGACGGTTTCGCCGGAGGAAGTGTCCAAGCACTGGTGGGAAGGCGCGCGGCAGGAAGCCGCCTATAAGGCCGGTGCCGCCCGGAGCATGTGGCGCCGGGCCGCCCGTCGGTTTTCGCGCCCACGCACCGTGTAGCTGCCGGAAGCCTTCCGATCACCCGCCGGAAGCCGACGGTTCTGTCCGGAAAGCCGGGGGACCGGGCGGGATGAGGTCCCTGTCGGCCCAGATAGCCCCGAAAGCCTTGTGCGGCGTCTTCGCGCTTGTGGTTTCCGGCGATGTTTGCCCCCAGGTTGCCAAGGATTCGCCAACGATCCTGCGCAGCCGGTGCTCCTGACCCCATCCCCAACTGCCATCTGTCCCTGGCCGATGGATGATGCAACCCAGGCCCATGGCTGTCCGGCAAATTCCGGAACTGAAGCCGGATCTTTGGGCCGCCGCAGACTATGCCAGGAACCTAACACGCGCAATCCCGCAGCGTTCAGGCCTGGACTCCATCATGCCGGCAAGCGCACTGGCCCCAGGCGGGACCAGGTTCGGCTCCTCCCTCTTTCCCACAACGAGAGGGCCAGCCGGGGGATGTCATCCGTGCGGATGCGGGCTGAAGCCATGTCCATGGCCAGCAGGTCGTGGCTGAGGTAACGGTGGAACTTTTCCCGTTCCCGTTCATCCACGTGATGGGCCAGATCAAGGGCAGAGGGCGGGGGCTTGTGTGCCAGGGCTTTCAGGGCCTGCAGTACCTGGCCGGGATTGGCCTCGACTGCCACGACGATGCGGTGACTGGCCGTAGCCAGCAAGCCCTGGTCCTTCAGGGCTTCCGTGGTCACCGTATCGCACCAGGGGAAAAGCAGGGCAATCCCGGTTTCGAGGGGTAGCAGCGGCGACCGGACCAGAATCCAGCCGGGTGAATTCCTCCCTGCCTTCCCGCAACAGGGTCCGGGCGGTCTCGTCAAGATAGCGGGGCATGTCCAGGCTCTGATAGATGTCCAGCATGGTCTGGACCACGCGCGCATGCAATTCGCCGCCGCTCTCGCCGAAAATCGGGGGAATGCCCCTGTGTTCGGGCGTAACGGTGATGGTGCGGGCCCGATCGTCGACCTCAAGGACGCGCCAGCGCTGGCCTGCGAAAATGATGGCCATGTCCTCCATCAGCATGAAGGTGACGGGCAGGGGGCCCAGGGTCCGACCTTCCGCGATCACCCGGAATTCGTCCGGTGTCTGGAATACCGCAAAGAAACGGAAATGCGCCACCACCCGCTCCCTCTGCTCTCCCAGCAGGAGCACACCGTCCGGGGCCTGTTCCAGCAATTGCCGGTCCGGGTCTCCCAGGTACCGCAGGATCCGGACAGAAAGGGGACGATCCACCGCCTGGAAGGGGCCGTGGGCACAGAGGATGTCAAGCAGGGTACTGGCGGTAGCCCCGCCCCGGCCCGCAATGATGGACAGTACCTGGTGTACCAGGGTAGACAGATGCAGAGTGTGGCCGCGCTTTGGCCGGTGGTTCCTGCGCATCCGCACCTGCTGCAGGCAGAACCGTACGATCCCGAATTCGGCTGACGGTGACCAGGTGTGCACCGGATCTGCCCCCGTTTGGCCCCGCGGAACGAGGTATGGGGATGGGGGCCTGTTGGCCTTTGTGGAGGAGCCTGGCCAGAAGTGGGAACAGATGGAAACAGACCTGGGATATCCGCCCCCGTCCCCGCATTGCCCTGAAGTTGCGGTGCCCTGCCTGATACGGTAAACTTGGGCGGCAACGCGCGCGAGCTTTGGACCAGCCTGTGTCTTCCCTTTCTTGTGGGTTGGGCCCGGTTTTGGGGATGCGCGGTTTCGATCCGGATCCAGTACATTTGCGGCAATACTTGCTATTGCGTATTCCAGTTTCCTGAGGAGAAAGAATTCATGAAGTTTCCAACAAATTTGTATCGTGTTATTGGCCTATTGCTTGTATTGGTCCTTGGTGTGGCAGCCTGCGTCGCGCCGCCCGTCGCCAGCAGTGATACGGATGCTGGCGACCCAAGCGACGATGCCGAAGCTGGGTATGTTATTGGTGTAAGCAATACACTCGTGGGGAACGGCTGGCGGGAACAGATGATTTGTGCCATCAAGGCGGAAGCAACTGCCAGCGGTTTGGTGGACAAGGTCATTGTCGTCAACCGGAACGGCGGTCCCACTGAGCAGATTGCCGATCTTGAAGGCTTGATCTCGCAGGGCGTGGATGCCATTATCCTCAACCCGACGGACCGCGAAGGCTTGAATGCGGTCATTGAGTCGGCCATTGCGCAGGGAATCGTGGTGGTGGCCGTGGACCAGGCGGTCACGGCGGAAGGGGCCTATGTGGCCACCAATGATCAGACCGCGTACGCGCAACTCGGTGCCGAGTGGCTGTTCGAGCAACTGGAGGGATCCGGCAAGGTGGTGGAAATGCGCGGCATTGACGGTGTGCCGGCGGACACGGATCGCCACAATGGCTTCCTGGCAGCGCTGGCCAACTATCCGGATATCGAAGTCGTCGCGGAAACCTTCACCGGCTGGGATCCTTCGACAGGGGCACAGCAGGCGCTGGACCTGATCACGACCCAGGAGATTGACGGCATCTGGACCTCCGGCATCGATTATCCCGTCGTGGAACAGTTCCAGGTCGCAGACATCGACTATGTGCCGATTGTCGGGGCCGACAACAATGGCTTTGTGGAACAGCTGCTCCAACTCCGGGATGATGGCCTGGTGGGCGCTGCGGTGACCAATCCGCCGGCCATTGGCGCGGTGGGCATGTCGATTGCCATTGAGGCGCTGACGGGGCAGAACCCACCGCACGAAACCATCCTGACCCCGAAAGTGTTTGCTACCGATGACACCGCGGGGCTGGAGGCCATGTATGCTCCCGACGAACAGGTGGGGTGGAGTACATTCGTAGACATTGAACCCTACACCCATTACAACGGCAGTGCGGACGTGTCCGCCTGCCAGGCTCCGGGAGAATAGCCTTCACGCTTCATTCATGACCGACCTGCCATCATGAATGAGCCGGCCCCGTTACTCGCTACGACGGGCATCGCCAAGTCGTATGGCCCCGTTGTGGCGTTGCAGTCTGTAGACCTGGCGGTCCGCCAGGGCGAGGTGCATGCCCTCCTGGGGGCCAACGGGGCCGGCAAGAGTACCCTGGTGAAAATCCTGGCGGGGGTGCACGCGGCCGATCAGGGCACCGTGCAGGTGGAGGGCCAGCCGATGCGCTTCCAGGCCCCGGTGGATGCCATGACGGCAGGCATTGCCACCGTATTCCAGGACCCGGCCCTCATTCCCGATCTTACCGTGACCCAGAATCTGCGCCTGAGTGATCTCGATCGCACCGAGTTCCGGCGCTGGCTTGCCTGGTTTGAGCTGGGCCATCTGGATCTCGCGGCCCTTGTGCGCGAACTGCCGCTGGAGACGCTGCGCATGGTCGATCTGGCCCGGGCCCTGGCGCGGGATCCGCAGGTGCTCCTGCTGGATGAGATCACGGCCGCCCTGACCGCGGATCAGGCGGACCAGGTGTTTGCCTTGCTGGCCCAATGGAAAGAGAAAGGGCGCTCGGCCGTCCTCATCACCCACAGGCTGGCGGAAGTGATGCGCATCTGTGACCGCGCGACCATCCTGCGGGATGGTCGTGATGTGGCCTTGCTGGAAACTGCCCGGATCGATGAGGGGCAACTGGTCGATGCCATGCTCGGGACCTCCCACCAGCCCAAAGGCAAGGGTGCACAGCGTGACCGCCACCGTGCGGCTGCGGCCCCCGACGCCGAAGCGGTATTCGCCGTGAAGGACTTGGGTTCGGGTGATGTGGTGCGCAATGTCTCGTTTGCGGTCCATCGTGGCGAAATCCTGGGTCTCGTGGCCTTGGAAGGGCAGGGCCAGGAGCGCATGTTTGGGTTGCTGTCAGGGGAACGGAGACCTACATCCGGGGAGATTGCCGTTCACGGCAGCCGGTGCCGGTTCTTCTCCCCGTATGATGCTGTCCAAAAGGGGGTCGTCCTGATTCCGGGCAATCGTCTGCTGGCCCTTTTGCCCAACCTGTCTGTACGCCAGAATCTGGTCGTGCCCCTCTTCAATCGCCTGCGCCAATGGTTGCACATACCGGCGGATGAGCCGCAACGGGCCAGGAATGCCATCGACAGGCTGTCGATCGATACCCGGGCGGCGGCGCAGGTGCGTCGGCTCTCCGGGGGCAACCAGCAAAAGGTAGCGATCGGGCGCTGGCTGGTGGCGGGCTTTCAAACCCTGCTCTGTTTTGACCCGACACGGGGCATTGATATCCGCACCAAGCAGGAAATCTATGTCCTGCTGCGGGAATTGGCCGCCAACGGGGCAGCGATATTGCTTTACACGAGCGAGCTGTCCGAGATCCCGCTGGTGTGTGACCGCGTGCTGGTGATGCACGATGGACGCATTGTAGACGAGCAGGATGCGGCTCGGGCCACTGAGGCCTCCATGCTGACAGCCGCCCATGGCCTGTTGCCATAGGCCCGCAAGATGAGTGGTCCCGCGCACGGCACCGTTGCTGCCCACCGCCGATCAGAACCTGTGTTGCGCGCAAACGGTACCCAGAGGTAATGGCATGGCGAGTCTGGTATCAGCCGTGCGCCACGGGGCCTGGCGATCAATGCGGATGCGCCATGGCTGGGTGCTGGGTGTATGGCTTTTGCTCTGTACACTGCTGTTCTGGTATGCGACCCTGATTCCCCGCTTCGGCGAGTTCCAGGTGACCTCCATCAGCAAGAACAGCCTGCCCCTTGTCTATCTGGCGATTGGGCAGGCCATTATCGTGATCGCGGGCGGCATCGATCTCTCGCTGGGGGCCCTGTTGTTGCTCGGCAACGTGCTGGCCGCCCGTTTCATGGAGGATCAGCCGTTCGGCATCGTCCTCTGTATCGCCCTGGTCCTGATCGCCGTGCTCAGCCTGCTCAACGCCCTTACGGGGTGGCTCATCAGTCGCTCGAGGGTGCCGGACATTGTGGTCACCCTGGCTACCAGCTATATCTGGTCCGGTCTGGCCCTGTGGATCCTGCCGTCGCCGGGGGGCGGCACCGCGCCGGAATTCCGCTGGCTGTTCACCGGTTCCCCGTCCGGCATTGGCGGTACCTATGTGATGCCCGTCCTCATGATGACGATTCCGGCCCTGGTCGTGCTTTACCTGTCACGGCGCACCCGCCTCGGGCTGTCCCTGTATGCGATCGGAAGTGACAGTGCGGGGGCACGGCTGGCCGGACTGGATGTGACCAGGGCGAAAATTGTGTCCTATGCGCTGGGTGGCGCCATGGCCGGTCTGGCGGGCCTGGCCACGGTGGCGATTACGGGCACGGGAGATCCCCGCTTCAGTATCGGGGCCAATGCCACGCTCAACAGCATCGCTGCCGTTGTGCTCGGCGGGATCGCCCTTACCGGGGGCACGGGGCTGGTGCTGGGTGTGGTGGCCGCCGGGATCATTCTCATCATGCTCAATCCCATCCTGAGTGCCATGGGCATCAATCCCAACAATGCCCAGATTCTGCAGGGCGTGTTGATTGCCACCGTGATGATGATCGGCGGCCTGGTCACGCTGTTGCGGGAAAAGGCCACATGATCCCCTCCCTGTATGCCTGGCCCGGTGCCCGCCATGTCTAGGCCGGCAAGCCTGGTTTCGATCTCCTGGACTGACAGGGTCCGGGCGGCCGTGGCGGATCATCCCACCCTGATTCTGGGCGGGGTCCTCGTTCTCCTGGTCCTCTTCACGGGCCTGATCGAACCCGATTACCTTTCGCTCAACGGTGCGCGCAGTTCCCTCCTGCAGGCCGCGCCCCTGGGCATCCTGGCGGGGGCCCAGACGATCCTGATGCTTACCGGAGGCATTGATCTGTCAGTGACGATGATTGCCACCGGTTCCGCCTATGTGGCCGCCAACCAGTCCCCCCATGGCGCCGCCATGGCGATCCTGCTGGGTGTGGCCGTCGGCCTGATTGTGGGCAGTGCCAACGGCATCGGTGTCACCCTGTTCCGGGTCAACCCCCTGATCATGACCCTGGCCATGTCCGGCATTCTGCTGGGGCTCTTCACGGCGTGGACCCAAACGGTGTTGCGCGGATCCACGCAGGTGGCTCCTTTCATCAAGCTGCTGGGGGCCGGTTCCTTTCTGGGCAACCGGTTTCCCTACAGTGTGGTGGTGTGGGCGGTGATTGCCGTGATCCTGATCTGGTTGCTCAAACAGACCGGCTGGGGACGCCTCCTGTATGCCATCGGCGACAATGAAGTCGCGGTGCGCCTGGCGGGAGTGCGGAGCTGGCAGGTGCGCATCACGGCGTACATCCTGGCCGGTGTGCTTGGTTCCATCAGTGGCATCCTGCTGGCGGGACGTACGGGCGCGGTGGACCTGCAACTGGCCAATGCCTTTCTGCTCCCTTCCGTAGCTGCGGCCGTAATCGGTGGCACCTCAATCTTTGGTGGGGTGGGCGGCTATACGGGAACCATCCTGGGGGCCCTGATTCTCAGCGTCCTCAACTCCATGCTGACGTTCCTCAATGTGGGCCAGGACATCCAGCAGGTCGTGTACGGCGCCATTGTGCTGTCACTGGCCTGGGGCTACGCCAGTCTCACCTTCCGCTCCTGACAGGGACAGGGGGACTCGCAGGCATTCCCCAAAATGGCAGTCACCGGGCAAGGGCGCTATCCCCGGATTGCGGTGTTCGTCCTGGAAGGCTGGCAGCAAGTGAACGTGTGCACGGATAAGGATCATGACTTTGCCCAACGCCTCCGCCACAGCGTCCCTGTACAACGGCCTGGCGGCGCCGGCCGCATGGCCGCCCCGCCATATAGAGGCGGGCGGTGATCCGTTGCCTGTACCCTATCTGGCCCATCCGCCGCGGGTGATACCGATAGATGTCGGCCGCCAGCTCTTCGTGGATGATTTTCTGGTGGAGTATACGACCCTGCGACGCGTGTACCACGCGGCCCAGGTCCACGAAGCCTCGCCCGTCCTGTGGCCGGAAACGGATCTTGAACTGAATCGGCGCCACTGCCCGGTAGCGGCCCCCTTCAATGATGGCGTCTGGTACGATCCGGAAGACGGCATGTTCAAGCTCTGGTACCAGGCTGGCTGGTTTGACGGTACGGCGCTGGCAGTCAGTACCGATGGCCTGCATTGGCAACGTCCGGCCCTGGATGTGGTTCCCGGCACCAATGCCGTGATCGCCCATCCTCCCGGGCATCGGCGGGATGGGGCCCTTGTGTGGCGTGACCCTTACGCAGCCGCGGCCGAAAGGTTCAAGATGTTCATCTATTGGCGCTGGGCCAACCGACACGCCGGCCATATCTATACCTCGGATGATGGCATCCACTGGGACGATCAGGGGCCTACATCGGCATGCGGGGACAATTCCAGCTTCTTCTACAATCCCTTTCGCCGCACCTTCGTGTTCAGCATCCGCGAAAGCTGGGACCGGCGGGCGCGCTCCTATCATGAGCATGCCGAATTTGCGCAGGCCGCCCGTTGGGGCGACGGGGAACAGGTGCCATGGGCACGGGTGGATCGCCTGGACCGTCCTGATCCGTTTCTGGGCCTGCGTCCCCAGCTCTACGATCTGAATGCCGTGGGCTACGAGAGTATCCTGCTGGGTGCCCTGGCCATCTTTCACGGTCCCGAGAACCCGGATGCAGCGCATCTCAGCCGACCGAAGATCAATGATCTGCAGCTGGCCTATAGCCGGGATGGTTTCCACTGGCATCGTCCGTGTCGCACGCCCTTCATTGCCGCCAGTCGGCGGTGGGGGGACTGGAACTACGGCTATGTCCATGCCGCAGGCGGTATATGTCTGGTGATGGACGACGAACTCTGGTTCTACTATGGTGCCTTCTCGGGACAAGGTTCGATCCTGAAGCCCGGCGAGACCGGGGATGCGTATCCCCAGGACAACGCCATGTACGCCGGGGGACATACCGGCCTGGCCATACTCCGGCGTGACGGATTTGCTTCCATGGAAGCGGGCCCCCAGGGTGGCGTGCTGGCCACACGCCTGGTGACGTTCCGCGGTCGGTACCTGTTCGTGAATGTGGACAGTGCCGCAGGGGCTTTGCAGGTTGAGGTTGTGGATGAAAAGGGCGCTGTCATTAAGCCCTTTTCACGGGACAACTGCCGGACCGTGGCTACGGACGCAACACGCGTCCAGGTTGTGTGGTCCCAGGCGGACGACTTGTCCGTACTGGCGGGCAAGCCCGTGCAGTTCCGATTTCACCTGCGCAATGGCAAACTGTTTTCTTTCTGGGTCAGCCCGTCGGCGAAGGGTGCCAGCGGGGGATTTCTGGCGGCAGGCGGACGGGGACTGCAGAGCCTGGAGGACATTTGAACCGATCAACCCGGCGCGGACTTTCCGGGCCGGACATGCAAGGTACCGATAGCGCAGGATGACAGGAGAGAACGCAAACATGCAAACAGTGGGAGAAAGTGTGCAGCTTCATTGGCAAGATCTGCGCCGTCGCACATACGACCTGATGGATGTCCTGTCCGATTCGGACTTGACCGCCCGGTTGCCGTTTCCAGAGTCCCAGGATGTCCTGTACCAGTTCTACTGTATGCTGGGTACACAG
>CAXXOQ010000240.1:0-22762 GCA_963664185.2 Caldilineaceae bacterium
TGTCTTTCAGGACCCGGTAGAATTGACGCAGTTCGTGCAGGACCCCGAACATATCGGATCCGGCAGAGAGGGCCAGGACAGAATCCTGGATGCCGTCTGCACCGAGCAAATCCGTGATGGGCGCATCGTATTCATCAATCAGAACCACTACGGGTCTCCCGCAGGCCTGATGCAAACAGGCAAGCAGATGACGGAACGCTGCCGCAGGCGTCTTCGGCGATGAAGCATGTACGATGGTGCCATCCTGGGCAGGGGACAAATCAATGTTCTGCGTCTGCCAATAGTGATATTCCCTCTGCAACAGGGCAAGGAGATCCTCTTGCACCTCAGGACCATTCTGGCCCTGTACTTCGGTCATGGTCCAATGGATAACCGGATAGACCGCAAATTCGTCGAGTTCCTGGGCCAGGGCGGTCCCGGCAAAGAGATCACGGTGCCCCAGGAAGAAATAGCGCAGGGAGGAAACCAGGAGACTCTTGCCGAAACGTCGGGGTCGAGCCAGAAAAAGATACTTGCGCCGCAGATGGCGCATGCGCACTATATAGCCGGTCTTGTCCACATACAGACCATGGGTGGTGCGCAGGTCCCGGAAATCGGCCTTGTCAGACTGGATATGGGCCAGGCCATGACGCGTTTCCAGAGGCAGATATGTTGGGTCCATGACCGGAATGGATCGGATGACAACCTGTACTCAATCAAGCTGACCTGATTGTATACCACGCATGGTCGATGACAACGGCAGGTGCCTGGCAAGGTGGGAGGCAGTTCCCATGCCTGCGTTTCCGGCAGGCATGGGCGGGCCAGGGCCCATGGCCGTATGGACGATGGCAAACCCGGAGCCCTTGTCCGCCGCGGGGACGGTTCCCCAGGTTATCCGGAACCGTCCCCGTGCGCTGTCCCTGCCTCTGGCATGCAACGGGGATCAGGCCATCTCGGCCATCACGACAGCCTCGCTGCCAGGCTAGAACGGAATGTCGTCATCGTCAAAGTCATCAGGCTCGGCAGGCGCAGGCGCAACATTACCGCCTGCCGGCGGCTGAGCCTCCGCGGCCGGCTGCACATAGGCAGCAGGGGCACTGCCTTGTTGGCTGCCATAGGCATCGCCTCCCCCTTCGATTTCGTCGCGGCCGCTGAGAAACCTGACATCCTGGGCCACCACCTCAAGGGAAGCCCGGGCCTGGCCGTCGTTGCCGATAAAGGCCCGCGCTGACACACGGCCCGTCACCAGGACGCGACGCCCCTTCTGCAGATACTGGGCCGAAGTCTGGGCCTGGCGGCCAAAGACCGCTACCCGGAACCAGGTGGTTTCATCCCGGTTTACGCCATCCTGTCCCTTCCATCGCCGATTGGTCGCTACTCTGAAATTGCAAACATCATCGCCACTGGGCAAGGAGTAGGGTGGGCCCGCGCCTGAACTGGGATAACCCGTTCAGGCCGCAGCCTCCCTCCGAACCGTGCATGCGACTTTCACCGCACACGGCTCTCCCGCCTGCAACTGCCGGGGATCGCGCCATTGCACATCGCCGATCCATCTCACCTGGAATTGGGTTCCCGGAATGGCCTGGTCCAGCCTGCCCGCCGAGCCCGGCGTTCCCTGTGGGGACCGGGCGATGTCATTCACATGACACTTGTGTTTCTGGGCCAGGGTCCGGTACAGGGAGGCACGCAGGGCCCAACGAAAGGCGCGCAGGCGATGCCGGTTTTCGGCCAGCGCATAGTACTGGCTGACCGCGTCGAATTCGGCCGTGTAGATAGCCTGAATGCGTTCGTCCCGGAACCGTGTCCGCTCGCCCCGACTGATCGGTTTGCCGCGGCGCAGAAAAGGCTGGCAAACCCGCTTCAGCGTGGGTTCCGGCAACAGCAGTGACACCTGGCGGGCATCATCGCGCTGCATTTCGTATCCCAGAAATTCGCATCCGCCCGCCCGCAGGGGTACCAGTTGGGGGACCTGTCCTGACAGATCCAGACCCTGGGCGTGCAGAATCGCCGCCACTTCCTGCAGGGAGGCGGCAGCGTCGTCCCGACCGCCGGAAAGGGCAATCAGCACTTTGTTCAGGTAGCGCACGAAACCCGTATGGCGCGACGCCGCTCTCTCCGCTGTCCCATGGAGGAGAGGGTTGCGGCGTCTGGCCTGCCGGAATACCCGGTTCCTCTCGATCAGGTGCGCATCCAGAGGCTGCAGTGCCATGTGGCAGATCAGCCCGTGCAGACTGTCCGGCATTACCGTGCGGCTCAGGACCGAGCTGGGAGGCAATTCCGGTTCCGGATAGGCGGCAAAGTAGCGTGCCACCAGATCCGTGAAGCGACTGTCCGCAAGGTACGGCGCCAGCCACGATTGCACCCTGTCCGTCCTGTAGGACAGCACCGGGTACAAATCCAGTACACAGATCCAGTCGGCATCGGCCACCAGCCGTCGGCTGGCCTTCAGGGCCGAATGCAGGCCGGAACCGTCACGCAGACCATGCACCGGGAGCGGATCCCGGGATCGCAGGTACGCACTGAGGATCAGTACCAGGACCTGACAGAGCCACTGGTCGCGGTCAGGGCACCGTCCCCAGCGAAACCGCTGCTGGCGCAGATCCTGGATCAGATTCGTCCCCGCCGGGCCCGCGATCCCCCGGGATGTACACAGTCGTAGAGAGCAGGGTTGTACAACAGGCGATAGGCCCGTTGCAATGCCATTCGTTTCATTCCAAGTGAGTGCAGTGCATCAAGTACAACGTCGGCGTTCTGCATTGCGCATACCTCGTTTCCTGATACGTTGCAAGCCTGTTCCCCTTCGCCCTGTAGAGACGGTTAGGTCTCCGCCGACTACTATGGGAACTCCGTAACCCTGGGCCGGTGGCCTGTAGGTTATCCCGCAGTCCAATCTGTGTGTCCGTATCGAGTCTGCTGTAGGTGCCCCGTTCGTTTCCGCTCCGGAACCGTGTTCCGTGTCCGGCCGCTTGGGAGTTTGGCGGACAATGCACTCATGTCCGCCCCATCGCGTCCGGGATGCATTCGGGCGAATGCACCGTGTCCTGATCGGCACCCGGGAAACTGGGATTCAGGCAATACAGCTTTCACCATGGCAGACAGGCCGCATCGACATGCTTTGGTCCCCTGCGCCTTTCGGCCTCGGGTAAGTCGAGTGGCCTAGCACGGACTCCCCTGTGCTGCCAGCTGGGCTGGCAAGACACACAGACGGCTAGCGGCGCACGCGCAATTCAGGGTCGGAACCCAGGTTTCCGACAATGGTGATCTGTTGATACATGCGAGTCAATCCTCCCGGATCCTGTGGGCAAAACATGCACGGGGATAGCGGAAGCATCCCAATGCGAAGTCATCATACTATAATAGGAGTCAGTCAAACCGCCATTGAACATCCAAGGCTTGCCATGCCCTCCTGGTCCCTGGACGCAATTCAGACCGCCCTTGCCCGCCTGGAGCTGGAAGGCTGGCTGCTCTGCGATTTCCGTGGCTCCAACCCGGTGGCCCTGCAGGCGGCGGGCCTGCAGTCGTCCGGCACCCGGCGCTGGTTCCTGTGGATCCCGGCCCGGGGCGAGGCCCAATTGCTGATTCATGCGATTGAAAGAAACGGTTTTCGGCACACCAATCCCCGGTTGCCCGTCGCAACGCACACCTATGTCAGCTGGCAGGATCTGCACCTGGCCCTGGCGGGCATGCTGGCCCCGGTGCGTGTCATTGCCATGGAATACAGCCCCTCCAATGCCATACCCTATGTGGACAAGATTGACAGTGGCATGCTGGAACTGGTGCGCAATGTAGGCCAGGTGGATGTGGTCAGCAGTGCCGATCTGATCCAGATGTTTCAGGCGGTCCTGTCGGAGGCCCAGAAATGCAGCCACCGCCAGGCGGCGGAGATTGTCCTGAAGGTCAAGGACGAGGCGTTTGCCGAGACGGCACAAAGGCTGGCCCGGGAAGAGGACTGGGACGAGTTCTCCCTGCAGCAGTTCATCGGCGAACGCCTCGCGCACTATGACCTGGAGGCGGGACATGATGCCCTGGTGGCCGTGAACGCAAACGCGGCCGATCCCCATTACGAACCAACCCGCGAGCAAACAGCGCCCATCCGCCCGGGTGACATGTTGCTGATTGATTTGTGGGGCCGCTCCCGGGCCCAGCCGGATACCTGTTATGCGGATATTACCTGGACGGCCTATTGTGGGGAAAAGGTCCCCTCCCGGGTCGCAGACATATTCCGGGTGGTCCGTCAGGCCCGGGATGCCTGCCTGGAATTTATACAGACCGGACTGCGGGCCGGCGAAACCGTGTATGGCTATGCCGCCGACGATGCCTGCCGGCAAGTCATGATCGAAGCCGGCTTCGGTCCGGATTTCATTCACCGTACAGGGCACAGCCTGGGGACGGAACTGCATTTCAGTGGCGTGAACATTGACAATCTGGAAACGCAGGACTACCGGGCGCTGGTGCCGGGGGTCATGTTCACGGTGGAACCGGGCATCTATTTGCCCCGGTTTGACTTTGATGATTCCGGGCGTCCCCGCGGTCTCGGCCTTCGCTCCGAGGTCAACTGCCTGGTGCAGGCGCAGGATCTGGAAGTGACCACCCTGCCCCTGCAGGATCAGGTCATTCCCCTGCTGGCGTAGGGGGACAGGTTTGCCATCATGGAACGCCAGACGTTTGCCTCGCCCCCCAAGCGTGTCGCCCTGTTCGTGACCTGCATGGTAGACATGATCTATCCCCAGGTGGGCATAGCGACCGTGGATCTGCTGGAAGAGCAGGGAGTGCAGGTGGTGTTCCCGGAGGATCAGACCTGCTGCGGCCAGCCGGCCTTCAATGCGGGATACCATGAGGAAGCGGCCCGCATGGCCCACCATTTCCTCGATGTGTTCTATCCGCTGGTGGCACAGCAGACGGTGGAAGCCATTGTGGCCCCCAGTGGCAGCTGTGTCACCATGACCAGCCACTTCTATACGCACCTGCTCCAGGACCCGCGATATCGGCAACAGGCAGAGCACCTGTCCCGCGTCACGTTCGAGTTGACGGAGTTCCTGGTGGATGTCCTGCATGTGTCCCATCTGGAGGCCCGATCTGACGGCAAGGTGGCGTACCATGCCTGCTGCCATCTGTTGCGGGAACTGGGTGTGGACCGACAGCCCCGCCAATTGCTGGCCAACAGCCCGCTGGATCTGGCAGACATGGAAGGCAGCACGGAGTGCTGCGGTTTCGGGGGCCTCTTTGCGGTCAAGAACGAACCGATCAGCACGGCCATGGGCAATGCCAAACTGAACTACATTCAGGCCAGCGGGGCGGACCAGGTTGTCATGTGCGATGTCAGCTGCATGACCCATCTGCAGGGACTGATGCAGCGCCAGCAGCGTCCCTGCCAGGCCCGGCACATTGCGGAAGTGCTGGCCCAGCGCCAGGCGGGATCCCGACCCCGGGAGGCGGCAGGGGATCGGGCCCCGCAGGCACCGGAAGAACCAGATGTGCCGCGACGCTGGCAGGACATTGCTTCGGACTGAAACATGACGGTAGACATCCACGCCCCATTCAAGACCAGGGTCAAGCAGGCGATCACACAGCCCGCGCTCGCCGAAACGGTAACCCGGGCCACCATCCACCTGAAGGAAAAACGGGATCTCAGCTATGCCGAGATCCAGGGCCAGCAACTGCGGGATCAGACCCGCCAGATGAAGACCTATGCCCTGCGTCACCTGCCCGAACTGCTGGAGCAGTTTGAGCACAACGTGCAGATGAACGGCGGCACGGTGCATTGGGCGGAAGATGCCGGGGAAGCGAACCGCATTCTCCTGGAACTGGCCCGTGTGAACAATGTGCGCAAGGTGGTCAAGTCCAAGTCGATGGCCACGGAAGAGATCCACATGAACCACCACCTGGAGGCGGCAGGGGTGGAATGCATCGAGACCGACCTGGGGGAATACATCATCCAGCTGGCCCAGGAAATCCCCAGCCACATTGTGGCCCCGGTCATCCACAAGAGTGTGCAGGACATTTCGGACATCTTTGCCGAACAGCTGGATATGCCCCCTACCCAGGATCCCCAGGCCCTGTGCGCCAAGGCCCGCAGCGTGCTGCGCCAGGAATTCCTGACCGCGGATATGGGGATCAGCGGCTGCAACTTCGCCATCGCCGATACCGGTACGGTTTGTATCGTGACCAACGAGGGGAACGGCCGCATGGTTTCCACCATGCCCCGGATTTACGTTGCCGTCATGGGCATTGAGAAAATCGTGCCCACGACGCAGGATGCGTTCCTGCAATACCAGTCCCTGACACGCAGTGCCACGGGGCAGAGGGTAACCGTGTATCTCTCCATGACCAGCGGTCCCCGGCGTCAGGGGGATGTGGACGGGCCGGAGGAATTCCATGTGGTGCTGATCGACAATGGCCGTACCCAGATGCTGGAGGACGGTTATGGCGAGGCCCTGATGTGCATCCGGTGTGGTGCCTGCCTCAATGTCTGTCCGGTGTACAAACAGATCAGCGGTCATGGCTATGGCAGTACCTACAGCGGTCCCATTGGGGCCGTGATCACGCCCCTGCTGTCAGAGAAGATGGTACAGGCCAAGGAATTGCCCTACGCGAGCACGCTGTGCGGTGCCTGCCGTGATGCCTGTCCCGTGAAAATCGACTTGCCGGGCATGCTTCTGGATCTGCGCAAGGATCTGGTTGAGGACAAGGCGATGCCCGGGCTGGAAGGAACTGCCCTGCGGCGTTATGCCGGGGTCATGGAGCGTCCGCGGGCCTATGCCCAGTTGGGCGGCATGGCGCGGGTCGGCAGCCGCCTGCTCGCCGGCCTGTCGGGAGGCAAGGTGCGCGCCCTGCCGCCTCCCCTGCACCACTGGACCCGGACCCGCGACTTTCCACCTATGGCCCGCCACAGTTTTCGGAAATTGTGGGCCCGCAGACAGCAGACCGGGACATGGGAGGCCGGATCGTGAGCGAGGCCCGTACCCGCATTCTGGGACGGTTGCGTCATTCCCTGGCCAATCCGGACCTGAAGTTCCCGCCCCCGGCACCGCCTGCGGTCGCTGACGCGGACCGCATTCCGGTCACTGACCTGGAGGACAGCGACCGGGTTATGCGTTTTCAGGCAGAACTGGAGACGCTGCACGGAACCAGTGAGAGTGCCGATTCCTTCGTGATGGCCCGCATGCAGGCCCTGCGCAAGGTGGAAGAATGGAGTGCGTTGCCTGGCGATGGACCCGACAAGCCGGGAGGGGAAACCCGGTTGCTGGTGTGGCCTGAACTGGACAATCTGTTGCCCGGACTGACGGACAGCCTGCAGAGTCGGGGCTACGCATTGGTGGTTCCCACCGACATGTCACCCCAGGAGGTGCGGGCGGATTTCGCCCGGATCGCGATTGGCATTACCGGCGCCGCGGCGGCCTTTGCCACAACGGGCTCCCTTCTGTTGAAATCAGGACCGCAGCACAGCCGTGTCGCCAGTCTGCTGCCGTTGCGCCATCTGGTGCTTGTCCCGGAGGCGATCCTGTGGGACAACATCGAACAATGGCTTGCGCAGGAGCAGCAGAATGGCACATTGCACCACTCCGTGCGCAACAGCGCCAATTTGACCCTTGTCTCGGGTCCCAGCAAATCAGCCGACATCGAATCCCGGCTTACCTGGGGGGTGCATGGTCCCATGAACCTCCATGCCATCATCATTCTGTCCTGAGGCGCCGGGCAGGGAGCAGGGCCTCCGGTCGGTTGGCCCTACAAGGGAAGTCCTGTGTATGGCGGGCGTTGCCTGGCGGGTGTCTTTGGATGGCCGCAAAAGCTGGGGTGACCCACCGCACACGGTTATGTGCCGGATCAATGTGCACAGGCGCGGACAAGGTGGCGGACGGTTAAGTCCCCGGCCACACCCTTGTGGGGGCAGGGCATACCCAATGTCCGCAACTTACGCAGGCATGGCCGGGAACAGCCCAATTCCCTCAGCCCATCACCGTCAGGCGGTCCGGATTTTGTGCCTCACAGGCCCACAGGCCCTCGTCGGTGTAGTGGCGCGGAGCCTGGGGCGGTGACTCAGGCATGGTCCAGTCCGGCTGGAATTTCTGGATCAGCGCGATCATGTTGCGGTGCGCAATGCGGTCCTTGATGTCCTCGCTGACCGGCGCTTCTTCAATGACCTGCTGAAGAAAGCGATAGTCGTAGTAGGGGAGGTCGGCCCCGAAGATGACGCGTTCGTTGCCCACCTTGTTGAGCAGCCAGTCGAAATCCCACTCGGAACCCCGGCCGTCGGGATACTGCACCACCTCAAACCAGACGTTGTCAAGATGCCCGAAGTTTTCGGCGGCATAGGTGCTCGCGTGGGTGATGAAGGTCGCATTGGGGCACATGGCCACGATTTCGCCGAACAGGGCATCGTGCAGGTGCATGTTGCAGAGGCCCTGGCGTGCTGCCACCAGTTCGATGAAGGGAATGGCGGCCTCCCTTACCGGGGGATGGGTGGCCATGCCCACGATGTTGGGGAGGGCCAAGGCCCTTTCCGCTTCATCCAGGGCCAGATCCCCCAGACAGGGATCGGCCAGCGCCATGCCGATGGGGAACACGCCGGGAAACTGGGTCCCGTTGCGGGAAATCAGTTCATTCTGGGCTCGCCGGTCCTCCAGGCCCCGGATCATCAGGCCTCCGGTAGCCGTGGGCATGGACAGGGCCGCATGAATGTGGGTCTGGGCAAAGCGGGCCATGCACATGGCCGTATTCTGGCCGGTTGGGGGCAGGCGGTTGAGGGTCTTGCCAATGTGGTTATGGCAGTCGATATAGGGTCGCATGAGGGAATCCTCCGGGCAGTGGGGGTGAATCAAAGGGAATCAGGACAAATGGCGCGCCGCTCGGCCGTGGCCATCCGGGCCGCGGTAATGATGGCCAGATTGTGGCGGGCATCGTGCCCGCTCACAGGCAGAGGGGTCTGGTGCGCCAGCGCCGCAAAGGTACGGGCGAAGTATCCGGCATGGCCGCTCCAGGTTCTGGGATCAGAAGAGGGCTGGTGTTCCGGCTCCAGCAGGGCTTCCTGCCAGCTGTCCTCGGCGTCCGACTTGTAAAACAGGGCCCGGCCCCGGCCCAGGATGCGGACAGACCCTTTGGGACCGTGCGCTTCGGCCAGATTGGACTGTTCGCCATGCCCGGCGCCGGAAACCCACCAGGAACCGCTGACCGTGGAAACAGCGCCGTTGGCATGTTCCAGCAACAGGATCGCCAGATCATCCACGTCAAAGTCGAAATGCTGGGTCCTGACCTGGGCCTGCACGTACCGTACCGGAGAATTCATCAGGGCTTCGGTGATATAGATTTCATGGTACAGGGAGTCGTTGATGCACCCGCCCCCCGCCTGGAGGGAGGCGCGCCAGTTCAACGCCGGATCCACCTGATCCTGTCCCCGCTTGCGAAACAGGGCTTTGGTGCGACCGAAGGCGGCTTCGCCCAGATGACCTGCGCGCACCATGGACACCGCCTGCCGGGTTCCGGGTACATCCAGAAAGTTGTGTACCACGGTGTAGGGCCTGCCGGTCCGGGAGGCCACATCCAGGATCCGGTCCGCCTGTGACAGGGACAGGGCCATGGGCTTTTCACTGATGACGGCCGTTCCGGCTTCCAGTGCGGCAATGGCGTGTTCGGCATGCAGCATGTGGGGGGTGGCCACCACTGCCACGTCCAGTTGGGCCTGGCGGAGCATGTCCTTCAAATCCGGGTAGCATGCCTGCTCCGGCACATCCAGCGCGGACCGGGCCCACTGCAGGTTGGCCGGCACAGGATCCGCCAGGGCGGTGATTTCAATCAGATCGGGCAACGCCAGATAGGCGGGACCATGGAAGGACTGCAGAATCCCCCCGCAGCCGATCAGGCCTACCCGCAGAGTCGAGGATGACATAGCCTTGTCTCGTACCAGGAATTCAGTTCAGGTTGGCAGATTGCACGTGGGGGGCAGGGAGGGGCAGGCACCACAATTGCAGACCAGGCAGGGCAGCAATGACCAGGTTACCGGTAGGTGATGCGGGGTTCGGCCTGCCGTTGCTTGAAACCTCCGGCCATGATGTTGTGGTTGGGTATGGCCGGATCCAGATCGATGGGGCGGGACTCGGGCGGATGGTAGCCGATCCGGACCGACTTGCGCCATGAGCTGGATCGGTTGGCTTGCGACCAGTGAATGGTGCAATAGCTGAAGAATACAACATCTCCCGCCTGGGCCGGGATGGGTACGGTTTCCACCTTGTCGGGATGGTACTGTTCCGGGGGCAGATAGGGGCGCGTGTGGTCCCCTTCCCTATGCTCCAGGGGCCCCAGGCGGTGGCTGCCCGGCACCAGGCGCAGACAGCCCCGTTCTTCGGGCGTGTCATCCAGATGCACCAGGCAATCCAGGAAGTCTCCTGTATGCGGGTAAAAGGGATAGTCCTGATGCATGGGAAACGGTGTGCCCAGACCGGGGGGCTTGCCGTGCAGGATCGTATGGTGCCACTGCACATTGGGGCCAATCAGACTCTGCACGCATTGCACCAGCCCGGGATGAAAGATGATCTGGCCCCAGGCGGCGGAGTACTGATGGGGCGCACCGATGAATACGGCCCTGGTGCTGTGTTGTTCTTCGTCTTCCAGGTAGTGCTCGCGCCAGGGACCCCGCCAGCCGATGCTGGGTTCCCCCCACCATTCATCAATGATGGCGTTCATTTCGGCATTGAGGTGTTGTACTTCTCCGGGGGAAAACAGCCCCTCGACTTTCACGAAGCCATCGCGATGGAACGCGTCAATCTGTGTCTGGGTGAGCATGAAGGAATTCCTGCAGCGGACGAGCTTGCCGAGCCTGCAATCCGGCCATACTCATAGCCGGGACAACCGTGGCAGGGTAGGGCAAAGACAGTTCCATTGTAACCGGGTCTGATGGGAACCGCAACCGCGTGCAAATTGCGACAGGCCGGGTTCTTGCCACAACGCCATGATGCCAGTCAAGGGGCATTCGGGCCACCGTGGTGTCTTCCGTAGCCGGGCCATCCGGTAGGGAGGAGTGGGACGAGGTCTGTCCTGACGCACCATGCAGAGGTCCCGATGCCGGTACCCAGGGGCATCTTCCCCGCAGCCAGGGCCGCGGGTCAGGGATGCTCATGGCCCAGGCGTCCCATGGATCATCGGAACCGGCAGGATTTCCGTTACACTCCAGAGCCTGCCGGGAACGGGCAAGAGAGGCGGCTGTTATTGCAGGGGCTGACACCCTAACGTATGATGGATCCCTGTCTGTTGGCCAAAGTCGCAAAATTGCACAGGAGTATGATCCAATGTCACAGGGCCGAAACTGGAAAGTGGGCATCATCGGAGCGGGTTCCATCGTACAGTGGGGCCATTGTCCGACATTCCAGAATGCCATTTCCTCCACGGAGGTAGTCGCCGTCTGCGATGTGCAGAAGGAACGGGTGGAGCAATTTGCGCAGGAGCGGGGCATTCCCCATGCCTACGCTGACTACGAAAAGATGTTGCGGGAGCAAGAGCTGGACATTGTCGTGGTGGCGGTGCCCAATGCCTTCCACAAACCCATGTCGATCGCGGCGCTGGAGGCGGGTGCCCATGTCCTGTGTGAAAAGCCCGTGGCCCTGACCCTGACGGATGCCCGGGAAATGTTTGCAACAGCCGAGAAGAACGGCAGGATTCTGACGGTAGGTACGCACTACCGCTGGTCCACCGCCATGCGGATGGGCCGCAAGTCGGTGGATGAAGGCTTCTTTGGCGATATCTATATGATTCGTACCGTCTATACCCGCCGCAATGGCATTCCCGGTTTTGGCAGCTGGTTCACCCGCCAGAATCTGGCAGGGGGCGGTTGTGGCCTTGACATCGGCGTCCATGCCCTGGACAAGGCCCTGTTTCTGCTGAATTACCCTGAGCCCACCACCGTCAGTGGGGTCACCTATGATCGGCTGGGCAAACAGGGCGTAGGTCTCGGGGGCTGGGGCATAGATCGCCAGTTCCTGGCCCAGGGTGGCCAGTTTGAGGTAGAGGATCTGGCCTACGGCCTGATTCGGTTTGCCAATGGCACATCCATGATCCTGCAATCTTCCTGGGCCATGCACCTGCCCGGCAGCGAGTTGGTGGAAGTGTACGGTACAGCCGGGGGTGGCGTGATCTATCCGGACAAGGTCCAGCTGTACACCGAGATGCAGGGCGATCCGGTTACGATTGATCGGGAGTTGCCCCCCGAGAAAGCCTATTCTGCGGTAGAACAGACCCAGGATCTGGTCCGCTATCTGGATGGGGATAGGGATGCCGATCTGGTGACGGGGGATCAGGCAACGGTAGGAATTGCCATCCTGGAAGCCCTGTACCAATCAGCCCAGAGTGGACACGAGATTGCCCTTTAGAAGGAGATTCCCTGCTGGCCGGGAGTGATTGTCAGGGGGTAATCCTCCTCTTGCTCCTGGCCTCGCGGGAGGCCGCCGCCTCCCCGCACGGCCGATATCGATATACTTGACATAACAAAGCGGGATTCCGGCGTGTTCTCCGGTAGCGGAAGAATTTGGAATCAGGTGCCAACAGTCGGCTCACTGTCAACAGGTGTTGCCAGCCGAAGTCCTGGACTCTCCATCCGCCTGGGGCACATCGGGGAGGAGAGCCCGCAATGCCTCATAGGAAACGGCTGTTGGTCCTCCGTGCTGGCGAATGGCCTCCCACAGGGCTAATCCGTCCGGGATGGTGTCCAGCGTGATCGCAGGGAGATGTGAACCTATAGCTGTGATGTGCCGGTCGAGTTGATCCATCAGGTCCCGGGGCAATTTACTTAGCGCCAGGATCAGGCGCAAGGATGCCAGACGCTCAGCGGCCCATTGGAAGTTCGTTTCCGTTACCCTTTGTTCCGCTTGGACACGGCGCTCTATCGCCTGCTGGAGTGTTGCTTCCGCCTGGACACGGCGTTCCATCGCCTGCTGGAGTGTTGCTTCCGCCTGGACACGGCGTTCCATCGCCTGCTGGAGTGTTGCTTCTGCCTGGACACGGCGTTCCATCGCCTGCTGGTGTGCCGCGTCGGCCTCATGACCCGTGAGGAACCAATGGTCAGCTGTACGGTCCCAGAGGCGTAAAGCTCCTGTGATCAGATCCATGCCCCAGTCGGTGGCCAGAACCTCACTCTTGCCCACCAGTGCGCCCCGGCCCGGATCCTCCTGCAACGGGATTGGTTCATAGATGCCTGCTGCCAGTCGCCAGCCTTGCAGATAGGGGTCTAAATATTTCTGGTGGGGATCATATTGCCAGTACTCGGGAATTCCCAGGTCTGCATATTGCACCCATTTGCTGCCGCTGTCGTCCCTGTAGGTTGAGGGCGCAGCAATCTCCATAACCATGTCCGGTACTTTCCGATGCACCCAGGGGGCGTAGCCTTGCATGCCTGGCACTTGCACGTCATAGACGAAAAGTACATCCGGTGTGATATACGCGGTGGGGTTGCGGGGATCATAGTACAAGGCACAGTCCCCCCGTACGGTGCCTGCCCGGTCCAGACGCTTGAGAAGCAGTTGCAGGGCAAACACGGCGTCGGTAATGGCGTTGTACTGCTGTTCTGTTTCCGCCATGGGTTCACCGTCATCGGATGGGTATGGAATGTCTGTATCACCGGGTGGGGCCAGAACGGTAGTCACCCGGTACGTTCCAATTGCATTCGCCAGAGCCATGTAGGCCACCTCCTTGCCCTGTATTTTACATCCTGGGAGGACTGATGTTGCCGCAAGGGCCAGGGTTACCGTTCAACGCATCCAGGGCATACCGTGTCGTCTGTGGTCCCACTGTATGGAAGGTACAAATCACCCCGAATTCCCAAGTCATTCTGGCACGGAACGACTGCTGTCTGTGGACCGGAAGAATCGGTGGATTGCCGGGCTATGACCAGCATTGCCGGAGGATCCTGTACCAGAGGTCAGGCATCCATCGAATTCCGGGTGATCCAGGGACCATTCCACCCCTTGTGGTCCCTATGGAATTTCCGGCACCGGCCGGATTGTGCCCCACAGGAGCTCCCGAACTGTGATACGCTTCCAAGGGAGCATGGGTTCCGCTTGGGGACTGCCGGAGTACCTTTTGGACACCTCTTCTGCCAGGCAGCTGGCCATCATCATTCTCCACTACAACAACAGGGAATATCTGTCGGCCTGCTTTCGTTCCCTGCAGGCCGCCGTCCAGGACATTTCCCATGAAATCTGGCTGGTGGATAACCAGTCTACCGATGGTACGCCGGACTTTGTGCAGCGCGAATACCCCGAGATCCGCTGTTTGGTGACGGCGCGGAACGGGGGATTCTCCTACGGCAACAACTGCGGCCTGCGGCATATCGGATTTGGGGAGGTCCACAGGGACGGCCCGCCCTCCTTTCGCTATGTCATGTTGCTCAATCCTGACACGGAAGTGGATCCGGACGCCCTGCACAAAATGATCCGTTTTATGGATGAGCATTCGGATGTGGGCGTGGTGGGACCGCGTCTGGTACGGCCCAATGGGGAATTGGACCATGGTTGCAAACGGGGTGAACCGACACCCGGAACCGTGTTTTATCACCTGGTGGGCCTGTCCCGGCTGTTTCCCCGAAGTCCCCGCTTTGCCCGGTACACCATGGGGGCCGTCGACGAGCAGACAACCGCGGATGTGGATTCCGTGAGCGGCGCCTGCCAGCTGATGCGGGGCACCGCGCTTCAGGAAGTGGGCTTGATGGATGAAGAGAGTTTCTTCATGTATGGAGAGGATCTGGATTATTGCCTGCGGTTTCGCCGGCAGGGATGGCGGGTCGTGTTTCTGCCCGCCGCCTGCGTCCTGCACCACAAGGGATCGGCCACCCGCAAGAACAGCGGCGTCATGATTTTGGCCTTCCATCGTGCCATGGCCACCTTTCATCGCAAGTACTATGCCCGCCAAACGCCCTTCTGGATCAACTGGGGCATCTACAGCGCTATCTGGATGCTGGGCTGGGTGAAGTTTGGCTGCAATCTGCTGCGGCCACCGGCCAAGCGCTATGTTGGTTCTGCCCGTCCCCTGTCGCCCTGAACTGTTCATATCCGGCAGGGACAGGGACCCGGCATCATGGCGGCAGCGCAACACAGGGATCAGGCCGTACTCTTTGTCAACGGCCGGATCACAGATTATTCCCGTTTTGACCGCTGGGTTTCCGGGAATGACTATCTGGTGGGAGTCGACGGGGGCACGCACCATTGCCTGCAGATGGCTCTGCAGCCCGACCTGGTGGTGGGCGATCTGGACAGCCTGTCCCCGCCTGTCCGCAGGCAATTGGAGGCGGCTTCCGTTCCTTTCCTGACCTATCCCGCGGCCAAGGACCAGACCGATCTGGAATTGGCGCTTCATCATGTCCTGGAGCGGGGCATCCGCACCATCGTGCTGCTGGGGATGTGGGGGGGACGCCTGGATCAGTCACTGGCCAATCTGTTGCTGATGGCGCGCCTGGCCCGTACGGCACAGATGACCCTGGTGACCGAAAACGAAATTGCCCGGGTCCTGTGGAATGAACAGTCCTGCCCGATATCCCGGCGGACCGGTGCCACGGTCAGTCTCTGTCCCTTGAGTCCACAAGTGGAAGGAGTGACGTTGGTCGGTATGGAATATCCCCTCCAGAATGCCCTGTTGCCCTTTGGCAGTACTCTGGGGATCAGCAATGTGGTGACGGCAGAGCAGGCCTCTGTATCCATACGGCGCGGACAGTTGCTGGTGATCGTTTCCCGCTGCGGACAGGCAGACCCTGGCAGGGCAGATCCGTAGCGACTTCTGTGGCCCGCCCTGTTCCTGGCGCGAAACCGGCGGCGGCAGGCAAAGCGTGGGCAGACAGTCGCCTAATCCTACAGTTGCAGTTTGGCAATTGTCTGTGATGGATGTTGTATCGTGGCGCACCTGAAGCCTGGAATCGGGTCTGAATGCCAGGAAAATCGGGGATGATTTTCCATGACGAATGTCTTTGCTACCGCTCCTTTGGTTCCGAATCCCAAGTTGCAACTGTAGTGCTAATCGGCGGACTGGATCCGTTAGCTGTCTGTGATCGCGGCATGATCTGCCGGCGAATCCCCATGCGAGCTCTCCCGTGTTTTCCCGTGCCGCAGACCAATCCAGGTCTACCACCGTGTACTCAAACTCGGGCGGCTCTTTGGCGATCTGCCGGATGTTCAGGGGTACAGCCTTCATGTCGTACGCGATGGTCATGGCGCGTCCGTATTGACGCTGTATGGCCTGCGTTGCAGCGGACAGCAGGTTCCCGTTGTATTTCAGTTCAAACACGTAACCTTTCCGGTTGTCGGGTACAAGCACAACCAGATCTGCCCGTCCCACCCAGTTGTGAACCTCTGCCCGACTGTCCACATTGAGGAAGTCGCACAGGGCCTTGAGGGTCAGTGTGTATGCGTATTCCCCGTGCATCTGTGCATAAGGCATACCTGACAGCCATGTCGCGTAACCGTTCAGGAACCGGGCAACATCGCCATCGCGCAGAGCCTCGTAGAGATTGCGAAACAGCAGGGGGACGCGTGATTCGTAACTTCCCAGGATGTGCTGCGCTATATCAATCTGTACTTCTGGATTGGGATAACACAACCGGAAGTTGCTCCCGTATCGCCGCAGGGTGTAATACCCCGTCTGCAGCATCAGGATATCCGGGTTCGGCGATTCCAGTGACAGGATAGGGGCACGGATATACTCGTCCAGTGTCTCTGCAGATATTATCCCGTCACCTGCGGGATGCTGTGCTTTCAGCAAATTCGCCAGAAACCGGGAAGAGCCCGAATTGGCCCAGGGGCGTGGCCAAACTGAGGGTCGGCTCGGACAGGGACGCGGACGTTCCAGCAGGTGCTCCAGACACTGTATCAGGGTGAAGGGGTTGCACACCGTAGGGGCATCCCCTTCCGGATCGAAACAGTAGCCATTGTATTGCCGGTACATGTCGTCCGGTACGGCCCTGTCATCATCCCGCCTTTCCTGCAGAAAACGGAAGTGGGGAGCGAAATATCGGCGTATCTCCCCCTGCGTAAACCCGCAAAGCGTAGCGCAGACAGGACTCCATGACACGTCGCGCAGGATGTTGAGGGCTGAGAACAGGCCCGTGTGTCCAAGGTGGGCAATGCCCGTCAGGAACACATAATGCAGACTGTTCCGCATCTCTTGCAGCACCCGATAAAAACGCTGCAGGACTTCCACAAGGGGAGTCGTATCCGCATCGCACTTCCCCATCAGGTCCACAATAGGCGTGTCGTACTCGTCCACCAGAACCACCGGCGCGGCACCGCAGGCCCCATGCAGGGTTGTGATCAAGGCCCGCAAATAGAAACCTGCTTGGGTAGTTTGCGCAGGGACATACAAGCTGTTTCCTCTGCGCTCCAGTGGGACATCAAAGTCAACGCCCCGACCATACCACAGCGTATAGACCTCCGACAGCAAGTGGCGCAGGGACTCCTGCATGGCTGCGGGGGTGTCACCGTCCACGCGCGACATGTCCAGCGCAATCACGGGACGCACGGGCGCCGGAGCGCGCTTCTGCAGAATGTCAAGATCCTGGAACAGCTCGAAGTTGGTCAATCCGGGCTGTTCTGCACCGCCGCGCACAATGGCAGGCAGGCCCTGAAACCATGCTTCCATGGTGGAAACCAACAGGGTTTTGCCAAAGCGCCGGGGCCGTGTAAACAGGTGTGCCCCACCCGTCCGCAAACCGGGGCCGGGAATGTCCGGGGGAAGCAGACGTTCCAGCGGCCCGGTTTTGTCTACATAAACCCCATGGGCCTGCCGAATCGCGATAAAGTCAGAGAGGTCCGAATGTAGCGGGGGCAGAGAATCGGACGCGGTATGCGTATCCATAGTCCTGATCTGGCAACAGGCGCTCTCCGAAACTTGCTGCAATCCTATTGATCTGTCACGCTTTGACAGACATGGAATCCTGTTCAGTGCCACACTTCCCCGGCGTAAGCCTGCCTGAGAACGGCTTATTGCATGGCCTCCGGGTCCGACCCGCGAAACTTGTGACCAGGGTCTCACGTCTGTGGAAAGTTGCGATCATGATGCGGGTGCCGCATCCGGCAGCGTCCTGGCGCAGTGAAGCCTTGGGAGGAGCGGTGGCCCTACCGTTGCACTGAACACGGATGGTACCGCAAGCACATTCTGCCTCCACCGAAAATGGTTCATCCGGGCGGAGCAACCGCAAAGTCGGGATTCAGGTTCCAGAAGCAGTAATCTGAGGTCCCATGGACAACGTGGAAAGATCCGGACGTTGCATGGCAACGCTCTGCGCCATTGCGTTTGTCCTGATCACCCTGGCGGGAGGATGCGCAGGGCAAGGGCAAGCTTGAGCCGTGAGTTCCCTGGACCATCGCATGGCATGTTGCCACGACAATCCAAAACCCTTGCGCATTTGCCTATAACCAAGGGCTTACGTCAACAGGACGACAATCCCCGCCGGGGGTACCAATCATGGCCACCATGCCGGGTTTCTTCGTCTGTTCGGTCCGCACCGGAAGTTCCAGGCAATCGGCCGCGTACTGCAAGGTATCAAGATCCGGATGCTGCAGGGTGAGGGATTGCAGGTCCAATGCACCAGGCGCCGTGGCGGATGGATGCGTAGCGGTTTGCCACTCTATGGCAAAGGGAATCAGCCCTGTCATATCGGCCTGTTGCACGATCGCAGGAGACGGCAGTCGGGTGGAACGCCAGGCGATTCGCTCCCCGTCCGGACGGGTGCGCCCGCGGTCCTGGGTGTTCGCACCCAAGCCCAGGGTGGCCAGATGGGTCACGTAGGTATCCCAGTCATGGGGACGGATGGCCCAGGTGATCAGGCAGGGAGCCTGCAGATGGGCCAGGCCATAGGGCAACCGGGACGCGGGGACGGCCTGCCGGGGATCCGGGGCAATGATTTCCAGATACGTGCCGGACCCCAGGGATACAAGGGCATTGTGGGTCCCGACCCCCGGATGTTGTCCGCCATAGGCGGGCTGGACCCCCAACCGGGCCTGGATGGCCTGGATGCCCTGTTCGAGATCCGGGGCGCCGAACAGCAGGTGGTCAATGCGATGGCGGGGCATGAGCTATCCGGGGTGAGGGCATCGGTGGCACAG
This sequence comes from Caldilineaceae bacterium, assembly GCA_963664185.2. GTDB lineage: Bacteria > Chloroflexota > Anaerolineae > Caldilineales > Caldilineaceae > Bin34. The sequence continues at coordinate 19,050 of CAXXOQ010000240.1, forward strand.
GCATCAGGAGCTGTCAACGCGGGGCACTGCCAGGTGGGCGGCCCTGCGGGCCAGCAACAGGGCACTGAGCACCGCCATGCCCAGGTATCCCACCTGCGGCCAGCGCAACAGCGGGCTGTCCCACTTGTACACGATAAAGGCATCGGTGAACAGGAACAGCAGGGAACAGAGGAACAGACCGGTCAGCAGCACCTGGTGCATGTCCATGGATCGGTACCACAGCACAATCCAGATCAGGGCACAGCCCAGCGCCTGGTAGAGGCCGGCAGGATGCCGGAGCATGTCTCCGTACGGAATGGCCCAGGGCAGGCTGGACACCGTGCCGATGACCCGGCCGCTCAGGAAGGAAACCCATGAAGTAGAGGGTGCCGCCAGCGACCAGACCCGTCAGCGTGGCCGCGGCGGCGATGGCGGGATCCAGCTTGCGCACGATAAGGAAACCGTAGGCACCCAGACCCGCACAGATCAGGCCGGGCAGTGGGCTCAGGCCGGAGGGCCGCAGGGACAGAATATCCAGAAGATTGGCCTGATACACTTCCCAGAAAGACACAACATGCCACAGCCGGGACGCGAGAATGCCGACTACCAGGGCAGTTACGAACATGCCAAACAGATCGTCATAGTTCACGCCATAGCGCCTGCCCATGCGCGCTGCGATCTCAATGGCCAGCCAAACGGCCAGCAGGGAGGTCAGGGGGCCGGTGGGCAATGCCACGGAACCGAGCTGGAGCGACGAGTACATGAGGTGAGGTAACGGGGAAGCTACAGATGCAGGTCAGGCATTGGGGGGCGGGCAGGGATCCGGGGGTTGCAGGCCCTCACGGTCCCCATCCTACAGGCAAAGGACCTTGGAGCCCACATTGTGGCACGTACAGGTTCAGGCCACCTGGTAATCCAGCGCCCGGTGCCGGAAGTAGGTTTCATACAGCTCGGCGTAATGCCCCTGGTTCCGCATGAGATCGTCATGGTTGCCCTCTTCGATGATGGTGCCCTGGCGCATGACAATGATACGATCCGCGGCCTGGATCGTGGACAGGCGGTGGGCTATCACAATCGCCGTCCGGTCCTGCAGAATGAGATCCAGCCCATCCTGGATCTGGGCTTCCGTAAGGGGATCCACACTGGCGGTGGCTTCGTCCAGGATGATCATGGAGGGGTCCTGCATGAGCAGGCGGGCCAGTGCCACCAGTTGCCGCTGGCCCAGGGACAGCCAGTTGCCCATTTCCCCGACATCCGTGTCCAGGCCCTGGGGCAGGGCCGCCAGCCATAACCCGCCGCCCACGGTGTGGGCCGCCCTGGTGACTTCCTCGTCGGTGGCCTCCGGGTTGCCATAGCGGATGTTCTCCCGCACCGTGCCGGAGAAGAGGAAGGGGATCTGGGCTACCATCCCCAGCTGGCGGTGATAGGAATCCAGGTCGTAATCCCGGATGTCATGGCCATCGACTTCCAGCCTGCCACCCTGAAACTCGTAGAAACGGGCCACCAGCTTGCCCAGGGAAGACTTGCCGGCTCCCGTATGTCCCACCAGGGCAATCGTTTCCCCAGGCTGAATCTCCAGGGAGAAGGCTGACAGCACCTGTTCCTGCTCCGAGTACCGGAAGTCCACATCCGTGAACCGGATATGGCCATGCAGCGTTTCCACGGTCAGATTGTCATTCTGGACTACACGGGGTTCGGCGTCAATCAGGGCGAAGACACGTTCGGCCGCGGACATGCCCAGCTGGAACTGGCTCCAGAACGAGGCAATGCTGGTCAGGGGAAACCAGAACATCTCCAGGCTGGTCATGAACAGGAACCACTCGCCCGGGGTGATGGTGCCGACCAGGGCGGTCCGGCCGCCAAAGTACATGACTACGGCCGTGCCGATACCGGCAATCAGAAAGAGGATGGGAAAGATGCCGGCAAAGACCAGGCCCTGGCGCAGATAAAGACTGTAGGACTTCCGGTTCACATCCGTAAAGGTGTCGAACACGGCCTGCTCCTGGCGGAAGTTCTTCGCCACGGCAATGCCGGCTACCGTTTCCTGGACCGTGGTGTTGACCTGGGCCATGATGCGGCGGACCTGGGTCGTGACGTTGCGGGCAATATGGCGAAAGGCCAGCGAGGTGATGACCACAAAGGGCGCCAGGCCCAGGGAAATCAGGGCCAGGCGCACATTGATGAAGAACAGGATGGCGGCCATGATGAGCACCAGCAACAGTTGGCTGATCAGGTTCAGGGTCAGGGTGACGGTGTTGGAAAACTCCTGCGTGTCCGAGGTCACCCGGCTGACGATACTGCCGCTGGGAAACTCGTCGTAGAACGACATGTCGCGCTCGGTGACCGCGGTGAAGACATCCTGGCGCAACTGAAATACGACCTTGGCGACCACCTCGGCCGTTTTGCGCTGCCGGAAATAGTTGAAGGCCCAGGCCAGAATGCTGGCCAGCAGGACCGCCCCGACCAGGGGCAGGACCTGCGCCAGGCTGAAGTCCTGGAGCATGGCGTCCACGCCCCGGGATGTCAGGAGGGGCAGGACCGAATCCATGAGGGCATTCAGGCATATCATGAGGCCCACAAACCCCATGAGGCTGGCGAAAGGGCGAAAGTAGGTGAAGATGCGCCGGAGCAGCGCCCGGTCTTCGTAGGCGCGGTCGTATTCTTCGGCGTCAAGGCCATCCATGAAGAAGCCCATCAGTTCATCCTCCCGTTCAGCAGCGAAGTCTCGTCCCGCAGGAATATCTGGCGATAGAGGACACAGCGCTCCATCAGTGCCTCATGGGTACCCAGATCCACCACCTGTCCCTGGGCCAGGACCAGGATCTTGTCCGCCTTGCGGATCTGGGCGATGCGGTGGGTAATGAGAAAGGTCGTGCGTCCGGCCATGACGTTGTTGATGGCCCGCTGGATTTCGTCTTCCGTGGCACTGTCCACGGCGCTGGTGGAGTCATCGATGATCAGGATGCGCGGGTCCGTGAGCAGGGCCCGCGCAATGGCGATACGCTGCCGCTGACCGCCGGACAGGGTCACCCCCCGTTCCCCGATCACCGTATCGTAGCCGTCCTGAAACGAGGTGATGAATTCGTGGGCCTGGGCGTCCCGGGCCACCGCCATGATCCGGTCCCGCGGGGCCTGCAGGCCCAGACCAAAGCCGATGTTGTCCCACAGGCTGCGGGAATAGAGAAAGATATCCTGTTCGATCGTGGAGATCTGGCTGCGCAGGGAGTCCAGGTTCCAGTCCCGCACGTCCACACCATCCACGCGGACCGTGCCTTCCTGGCAATCGAAGATGCGGTTGACCAGCTTGGTGAGGGTCGACTTGCCGGACCCGGTCTGGCCCACGATCGCGATCGTCTCCCCGGGTTCCACCTCAAAGGAGATATGCTGCAGCGTGATGCTGTCGTCGTAGAGAAAGCTGACATTGTCAAAGGCGACGTGTCCCTCGATCCGGTGGCTATAGCCTGCGCGGTTCTCATCCAGCTCCGTGTCCTGGGTGATGAGGTCCAGGATCCGTTTGGCCCCGGCGTGTCCCCATCTGCACCAGCGTGAAGGAGAAAATGGAGATGAAGGTGGGAAAGCGCAAGAGGTAGGCCAGACTCATGAAGGCCACCAGATCGCCCAGGGTGATCAAATTCTGGGTCACCATCCAGAAGGCATGGGTCAACATCAGGGCCAGGGCGATACCCATGAACAGCATGGGCCAGTAGAGGGCCTGAATGCGGCCCTGCTGCATG
>CAXXOQ010000241.1:0-5558 GCA_963664185.2 Caldilineaceae bacterium
GATCCAGGACATCATTGCAGCCGACATCCTGGACAACTGGGCTGCTGAATACTGCGCCCTGGCAACCACACGCTGGGAACTGGAGTATGGCTCTCCGGATGCCATACTGTCGGAAACAGGGCTGCACATGCCGGGGGACGGTGTTTTCCGGGACCGGGTACAGCACACAGTTCAGGGAAAGCCCTACGAGTTTGTTCATGAACGCTCCCTGAGCGGAAGCTTGCAAATCACACTCCGGGGCTGGCGCAACATGGTTTGCACGCTGTCACCCACCGCCCCCATGTCACTCTTTCGCCGTGTGGGCCATCTCATACAATCCGTAGCCGAAGACGAACAACCGATGGTCAAGCCGGGAGCTGTCCGAAGCCACATTGAAAGCGCACACACCCAACTTCTGTTTGTATGCGACAACCCACACGCATTCAACAAGGTGGACTTGCACAACGACACGGTTGACCGTATCCTGCAACAGCAACGCAGACAGGAAAAAACCATCGTGGAAGCTCTGCACAAGGTGGGGTTGGCATCCTCACCGTACTCGGACATGGACAGGAACTTAGAGCCTACCCAAATACCACTGTGGGACTCCATGCATGTGTAGCATGCGATCCACAGTCCCATGCCGGGAGAGGATCGCATGTTGTCCCCCGACGACAAACCGCGAGGATTCGATGCCCGGCATCCTCTCCGACATCAATCCAGAGCGTCTGACACCCGCTGTCATGGAGGATCTACGACAAGCCTGGGCGGAACGACCAGGCATGATCGAGCATACGCGAATGTCCTACGAGGCCAATGTCCGGATCCGCTGGAATGTGCACTCCAACACCATTGAAGGCAACACGCTAACCCACGGCGAAACCATCGTCCTGCTGTTGCTGGGCGAAGCCGTGGGCGGACGCTTGATGCGGGAATGCGAGGAATTGGTGGGCCACGACTTGGCGGTTTCGTACGTGCGCGAGATGGCCGAGTCAGATCGCGAACTGACACAGACGGACTTGCGCGAATGGCACCAATTGTTGCTGGTCAGGCCTTACTTCATGCCTGCTCGAACACCGGACGGGCAGCGCGCATCCAGTCTCATCCAAGTGGGCAGTTACAAACAGGCACCCACTTTTGTGCGCCTGCCCGATGGCGGCATCAAGCGTTTCGCCACGCCCGAAGAGACCCCTGCCCTAATGACGGATCACATGGATTGCCTGAACACGGACCTGTGTCGGTATCTGGCCTCGCCGTCCGCGGTCGATTTTCCTGCATTCCTGGCACGCCAGCACGCCGACTACATTCAAATTCACCCCTTTGGCGACGGCAACGGCCGCACGGGCCGCCTGATCACCAGTTGGCTGTGCCTGAAAGCTGGGTTTCCCGTCTCCATCATTCCGGTTACGCAGAGAGACACATACTTGGCGGCAATGGACCAGGCACACGCCGGGAACCTCCAACCCCTGCGCGATTTGCTCGCGGCCACGCTGGTGCGGGAAGTGGTTTTCGGATTGGCCGTGGCCCGCGGGGAGTGCGACCCTACGGTCGACAATGAACACGCCGACCCGACCCGTCCGGTCGAGAAGGGGTCGAACGCAGCCGCCATCATCACAAACGGTTGGGAAGTCCGCTGACCGGCTGCGGGGAAGTATGCCCCCGCAGCGCATTTGCTTGGGCTGGACCTTGCGGACACTGCCCACATTGCCAACTGATCGGGCAACCGCTCTGGATTTGTCGTGATCACGGAAGTATCCAGAGATGGCGATTCACATCCCAAGCGGGGGATGTGCCGTCCAATCCGGTAATTGGTCTTTCCGTCCCCTGGCAGGACACGGTTGCGCCGGACCTGGAGCAGGTCTTGGTGGCCCATCATCGAGGGGGTGATTTCCGAGTTGTTGTAAAATCCCCAAACAACCCTCATGGAACGACAACCGGCCGAGAGGTCCATCGTACTGCAAACAGGAACCCCCACATGTCAACCCCAATAGACCTCACAGGCTATGCCTTTCCCTTGGACCCCTCAAGACACGTCTTGATCCAGCACGCTGACCACCGTTGGCTGTGTGGACGCGATGCACTCCTGGAAGCTTTGGATACACATGCCTGGAGCATCTTCGGGGACAAGCATCTTCCGGATGCCCCAGCCTGGATGCCAGCATTCAGCCGTGAGGACTTGGATATAGACGGCTTGGTCATGCGGGCCAGGGCCACACAGATACCTGACGGCTCAACGGCTGCCGGACCAAACGACACACCATTGCCGAAATTGTTCCGGAGGCCGGAGGCCGAACCTGGCGTTGGCGGATGCGTTTGGGAATTGGAGTCTGTCCCGGACTCTTCGCACCCACACATACTGGACGCTGTGCTCCATGTGAATGGCGTAAGCCAATTTGAAGATGATGAGACGGGATCTCCCCCCTCGCTTGAACACACGGTAGGACAAGGTGCGTCCGGGGTATTCACGGGCCTTGCCACAGCCGCGGCAATGGCATTGGGCACTGCCCGCCAGCACGTAATCCAAGCTCGACAGAACGCAGATGACGCAGACCTGGACGGCTGCGAATGGGTGGCTTCCATCCAAACTTTCACGTTCGGCCCCCTGACGCATGTTTGCGGCGTAACCGTTGCCGACACCGACACCGACCAGCCTGTCTTCACGTTTGTCAACCGAATAGCTGACCAAGCTCAACGTTACATTCGGGATGACGACGAGTGGTTGGATTTAAGAACAGGCTTCAAGCTGCCAGACATCCCCGACACATCGCTCGAACAGGAACAGCCCAAACGGTCGGACGGATACGCTGGCAGCTTCTAACGCCGACAATGACGCATCCATTCGTCGCATTGCAGGGTGTTACACGTGTAACATCCATTGGTGGCTGTTGGTTGCACACACCGCATCCGGGGCTGGCATCCGCCCCTTGAACACCATCGAACGCAAGTGGAAAGCCACGAGTTGAAACCTCGCTGCGACCGCCACACAGAACCTGCAGTGCGACGATGATTGTTCCTGCCGGACAGGAACAACCCACCCAAATCCGTGGGTGGAAACCGGAGGCTGGGGGGAGGTGTCCCTCTCCTTTTTGGACTATACTTTGTCCAACTGCGCTTGCAGCAGCTGGACATGCCGGGTCAACCCAGACAAGGCATAGCGTCTCGCCTGTTGTGCAAACACAGGCATATCCACATCCCCGACACGCAGGAGCTTGTCCATGTGCGACGCCAAAACTCGCAACCTACCGGGCTTCAAAACCCTTGTCCTGTTCCTACTGGCCCTGCTGCTGTTCATGACAGCAGGCACCTCCAGCGTGTTTGCACAGGCTCCATCCGGGTCGGTTTACGTTGTTCAGCCAGGCGACACCTTTTACGGCATTGCTACCCGCCACGGCATCACCGTCCAGCAGTTGGCCAGCATCAATCCCGGCGTACACGTGTACGGTTTCGCCGTATCGGGAACACACATTCAGGTACCCATCCCCGGCCTCATCGGTCCGACCCCGAGCCAGTGTCCCCAAATGCACACGGTCAACCCCAACGAAACACTGGGGTGGATTGGGGGTGCCTACGGTGTTCCGGTTCAGCAGTTGGCCCATATCAACAACTTGCATCCCGGGTCCGCCGTCAACCCTGGCAACATTCTGTGCCTGCCAGCCTATGCCGCGCTGAACTTCGCCTTTCCCGGTGTGGGCGGCCCCAAGCCCATTCCATCCCCGCATCCCATTTCGATTCCGGTTCCAGCGCCCGGGGGACCGGCGATCCTTCCCCGTTCCCACACACCGGCCGGACCTTGGGCCGTCAACTTCTACCACTACCAGGCTCCGGCCCGACTGGTTTTGAGTCGGACGGATACCGCCATCAACTTCAACTGGGGGCACGGGAGTCCAGGCGGCGGTGTGCGTGCCGACTTTTTCAGTGCATCATGGTCCAACACGTTTCACTTCACAGGACGCAACTATCGTTTTGCAGCCCTGTCCGATGATGGTGTGCGCGTTTGGGTGGGCGACACTCTGATCATTGACGGCTGGGTGCCCCAGGCAGCCACGCTGTACTTCAAGGACTACGCACCGCCTGCAGGCACCCACCTGGTCAGGGTCGAGTACTACGACTCCGGTGCCAACGCTCAAATCATGGTGGACTGGGCACCTCACTAAGGTATCCCAGCCCCACATCCCATCCATGCTCGTTCACAGGATTGCATAATGAAGTCACCCTTGCTACCAGCCCGCCTGTTCGGCATCCTTACAACTTGCTTGTTGCTGCTGACGGCCACCGCGGCCACTGTTCTGGCGGATCATGACGAAGGCCAGTTCGACATCATCGACACCCGCAGCGAAAGGTCCAGCCAGTGGGCCACCAAGGGCTGTCGGGACGAAGATGACCAGAACGACGGTTGCCATGTGGAAGTCACTGCCCGAAGTTCCCTCCGTTCCAGCCTGCGCACGGAGGAGGCCAAGCCCGAAGTGACCTCATGGAAACAGGCGTGGGAAAACTTGTTTGAAAACCTGTGCCACGGCGAGGTGGACGGCGACGACGACTACCCCGCACAAAACGAGGACTTCAATGATTGCTGGGAAGATGGCGCAGGCACCGTGGAATGGCCCATGCTGCGCCCGGGCGAGGATTTCGAAGCCACCGGCTTCTGCAAGTCCGGTGACCGTCAATGCGCCATCAACATCGACATCTGCTACAACGCCGACGAGTGCGATGGTTCCAAAACCACGGATGATGAATTCGAAACGGACGATGGGCGTCAAGCCGAATTCTGGGATGCCAACTCCACATGCCTCTACGATGTCAGCAAGCGACGTTTCACGGAGTGCGTCAACCGCGGCCTCAAACGCATCTACGACAAGCTGGCCCGCAACGGCAGGTTCGGCTTTGCCGCATTGCAATCCGAGCTGACCAGGCAGGGCATTCACATTGACATCTACACAACGTCAATGTCGGATGTCAGGAACCCCCACTACTTCGGGGACGAATACCTGACTTGGCCCTATGCCCCACCGCCAACCACAGCAGCGCCGCCTGCGCCCGCCAGCCCATACCCGCCAGCCCAAACACCGTACAGCGGCAACCTCTACACGGACGCGATCTACGTCAATTACGGCGACTACCTGGACACGGCCAGCGGCATCAGCGTGTGCAGCACGACCCAGGGTTGCATACGGCTGTTTGGAACGGGGAACGGCATCTCCAGCCATTTGGGACGCGTCTTCATTCAAATCACGGACCGCCAAACCCGGTCCTGCATGGCGGGGCATGGCATCCCCTATTCGGGCCATTTGGTCATGGAGTTCGACCATGCTGCACTGCAGGCCTGCAACCAACGCATAGCCAAGGCCAATGCCCTCTGTCCAGACCGAGGTGTTGGAGCCAAGGCCGAACTGATTCGCATGTACAATCTGGGCATGTTCAGGAGTCTTCTGTCCGCAGCCCACATTCACGCACTGCAAAAGGACGTGGATTCCGCCCGCATCAATGCTGCCGCCTGCCTGTGCAGATCAGGTTTCAGCAACCGTGAATTCGTCTCTGTGGCATCCGGAGACAATCCTTGGATGCAGCCCCAAACGCATGTC
>CAXXOQ010000242.1:0-23682 GCA_963664185.2 Caldilineaceae bacterium
ATGCATGTCATCAGGAAATCAGCGATGATTTCCCGGCATCCAGACCTGATTTCCGGCTTCAATTTCCCTATCGAGCAACACCAATCAAAACAAGCACCAAAATACAACTGTAGTACCAGAAAACTGGCCATGGCCAAATGTTGAGCACGATGTAAAGGAAGGCCAGTATCGTGGCCTTTCATTTTGGCGCGTACAGGATCAAAATCTACGAACCACGACTTAAACAAAGCCTTCATCATGGCTTTCAGTGTTTTGTTCATGCGTCGGTTCAATTCAATCTTGCTGTCCAATGTACTGAGGATATGACCGATGTCGCGTTGCTCCTTCAGGGAGGGAGGGTGAATTACCAGATGGTCCAGTGAGGCTGTTGGAACACACTGTCTGCCTGAGGTTCCAGTCATTTGTTCAATGGCAAAATTGCGGACTCTTTCCCACCGGGTCAAATAGTAGGCAAAATCACTTGGAGTTACACTGGGACGCTCTCGAATGACTATAAGCTCTGTGGAACCATGGGCTGCTCCAGAAGTATCATCCGCATGGTAGCGAGCAATCTTCCGGCTCTCAAGACAGGGTGTGATGCGGGCCCGGGCCATGGGCGTATCGTTGTGTTGAAATTTGGACCCGCCACCTCGAAACTCACGATTCGCAACAAAATAGACTGTCCTGGAATCTGTGCCTAATGCATCATGGTCTACAGTTTTCATCAGCATCCGATCTATCCGCTGGGGAACGGCCAAGTCCTCCATGGCAGCTGAAAAATTGGCCAAGTCTGCCAGGATCAAATTATCTCCGAACAGCGCAGGATCCACGTCGGAGGCGGGAGTATGGGGCTCCATAGCCCGGGACCCGAACAGAACTGCCCGTCCCACCCTGTTACAGGTAGCCAATACACGAATGATCGCCTCGCGGTGCTTATCCTTGATCCATCCGTCATGAGGTTCTTCTTCTTTCCAGCATCTGGCGAAGCCTGAGGAGCATGGGATAGTAATGTTGCTTGATCAGTGCCTCCGCTTCCAGTGCTAGCGCTTCGGTGTAGGTGTGCCTCAGTCTGTTGCGCTTGTCCAGGGCATCCAGGAACGTTTCGCAATCATCTTCATCCAGATAGTGTGATTCAAAGCCCTGGCGAATTACGGCACGTGGGCTGTTCAGATCATAACCCTCATAGAAAAGCAGGTCCTTCAAGGTTTTCCAGCCCAGTTCGTAGGAAAACTCAAATGTCTGTACCAGCCCGGCACGTTCCAGATTGGAATAGGTATGCTGGCGGCACGCATCTTCCAGCTGGGAAAGCACATGACTGAAATTATCCAAACGCAGTTGCCAGCGATCTTCCCGGGTGTTGCTCATGACCGGATGTCCCCAAAACCCCCCACGCGAACAGGTTTTCCACGCGGGCCAGATCAGAATGAAGACAATCGAAGCTCTTTTGCAGTTGGGCTACTGCGCGTTCCCGAGATGAATAGTCAAGATTGCTCACGACGGTTCCTGTTTGTCCAGGCCAGAGCCTTTGACATTTGTTCCGCTTCTGTATGGTAGCCTGCCATTGTGCACAATCAGGCCTGGATCTGCGTCATACTCCGAGAATTTTCCCCACCAGACGTTCACAGAAGGCACTTTCCCCTTTGGCCGAACGCCATCAGACTATGAACCAATACAATTCCCGCCGTTTCTTTGAGGGAAGATGTCCCATGGTCCGTGCTTATCCTCCACCCGTAATCCACTTCCCCAGTCCGCAACATCAACTGGGAGACAGGCCAAGATGAAACCCCCTTGAGGCAGGGGACAGCAGGGGACAATAACGAAACACACAGATCCCCGGCTCTGCCACCCCCTGACTGCAGCTGTCCTATGTCCCCGGAGAGTGCGCGCGCTGCCACAAACCGAGCGCGATCAGAAACAGGCTGAACGCCACGCCCACACCCCATGTCAGAAAACCGGTTGTGGCCTCGGGCGAGTAAGTCGCTCCCGACCAGGCTCCACGGACGGGCATATCCGTCCCGCGGGGTGTCATCCTGGTCCCCGGATTCTCGGACCCACAGGCCTGGAGGGATACATCGTCCAGCCACATCGAGGAGATGAGCACATCGCCGTCATTGTAGGTATTGAAATAGAGACGCACAGTCTGTCCCGCGTAGGCGGAGAGATCATGCGTCCGGGTGGCCCAGGTACGTTGCCGGACCCGGGTATTCACGATCACTTCCAGCAGACGGCCCTCGGCATCCAGCACCAGCACCTGCTGCCGATCCCCGTCCGGATCCGGATCCGCTACCGGATCCTCTTCGGTGTGCAGCTGCCAGGACCAGCGCAACGTGCTGGCGTGATCGGCGGGCAGCGTGACTTCCTGCCAGATCGAGGAATAGCTGTGGACGGCACGGTGCGCATCTGCGGCATGAATGCCCAGGTGCATGATGGGTGCGGCAGAACGCCGCGGTGGATAGGCGAGGCGGGCCGGTCGGGGCGATGGTCCTATCGTCCAGTCCCGGGAAGAGGCAAATCCGCCATTCCGGATCTGTTCTTCACAGCCGGCATCCGGCTCCGGCTCCGCCGGCACGGCATGCAGGATCGACCATTGCGACGGGAACAGCGCGCGCGGCGCAGCCGCGGGAGGGCGATCCCCTGCCAGATGCGTCCCCAGGGCCCACGCCGGAGCGCCCGCCAGGCTCAGACTGCAAGCCAGCAGGATGGGCATGGCTGCCCGGCACAGAAGTCGACAGGCCACAGGTCAGTCCGCCAGAAACGTCTGGAACCAGGCGAGAGCATTGCGCCACATGTCATCGGTGTACCGATGCGCGATGTCGGGATGCAGATGGACCTGCAGCCGCTCGGGGGTGGGGGCATAGGTATCCGCCAGCAAGGCGGCAAAGCGGGTTGCCCCGTCGGCCGGTACCTGCTGATCCTCGGCCCCACATTCGAAATCCAGCGCCGGACAATGCCGGTACCGTTCCGGATGGGTGAGCGGATTGCCCGCGTTGTACGCGACCCAGGCCCGGTTGTCGGGGCGGCCGGGCGGCTCAAAGGAACCGGGTCGCATCCAGTCCGGGGTAGCGATACCCGCCGAGACCGCGGCAATCCGCGGGTCCAGACCGGCGGCCGCCACGGCAATGTCACCCCCCATGGAAATGCCACCCACGCCACAGGCCGGGGCGACCTGCAAGTGGTCGGTACACCAGTCCAGTACGGTGGAAACGTCGCACGCTGTCTGGTACAGGATCGGCCAGAACCAGCGGCGAATGTTGTGCCTGACGCGCTCGCGCAACTGCTCCAGGGTTTCGATCCTGCGCTCGCCATGCTGATGCGGATCGAAACTCAGGGCCACGAAGCCGGCCTGGGCCAGATCCTCCAGATAGGGCAGCATGCTGTCCTTGTCACCGCTGAAGCCGGTCAGCCAAATCACCAGGCGCCGGGACGATGGGACGCCGGCCGGCTCCAGCCACAGGAGAGGGATATCCCCCACCTGCGCGGTGTGCATGTGCGCGCCGAACCTGGTCGTGGACACGGGCGGTTACCAGCTTTCCACAGCCCCCAGGAGCAGTTGCTGTTCCGGGGTGCCGTTTTCCCGCAGGCGGGTCATGCGCGGCCCGGCAAAACTTTCCCGGGACTTCATCCAGGCATTCTGGTAGCACATGAGACAGGTGCGGCGGGACTGGTGGCTTTTGTTGGCCGCTCCCCGATGATAGAGCCAGCCATTGAACAGCACCGCCTGGCCGGGCTGGGCCATCACGAATACCTCATCCGGAAACGTGGGATGCCCGGCCGGGGGCTTGAAAGGAGCCCGGTGGCTGCCCGGCACGACTACAATCGGGCCGTTTTCCATGGTCAGGGCATCCAGGTAGTAACCACAGTTGATCTGGCCCGGAATGCTGCCGAAGGGCGTACCGGCCGGGTCAACAGGCCAGGGCCCGTCCCGATGCCAGTCCTGGTCCGGGGCGCCGCCATGGGTCACCCGGGCCGTGGCACTGTGCAACTGGACACAGTTGCCCAGCAAAGCCTTGATCCGCGTGAGCACCGGCGGGTTGTCCAGCAACATGGCGAAGCGGTCATCCTCTTCCAGCAGCTGGTGGGTGAACTGATCGTCATCGTCCTTGCCTTGCAGCGTGTAATCCAGGGCCTCCCGCAGGGTCGCGACCTGCACGTCGTCCAGGGCATTGTCAATGATCAGATACCCCCATTTGAGGAAAAAATCCACCTCCTGCTGCAGCGCAGGACTGATATCGGGATTCAGGACACGGGGCACGACATTGGGATCAAAGCGGCTCATGGGTCTCACCAGAGTTCCTATGGATGCAGAGCGAATGAGGCCGGAGATACAATGCAGGAGAGGGTGGCATTTCCGTTCCGAACCGTGAGCTATTCTACCGGATTCAGGCAGGGAAATCCAGTGACGTTCCCGGCTGCCCCTGGCCGTGCCCGGCAGACCGGGTACAGGCATGTCGGCATACAGGGCCGCGGATATGAAGGACTGTCCATTCCCTGCCTTGTGCTACACTTGCATTGTTGGCATGTCCTGACATATTTCATCGCGCATTCCCCGTGGACAAGGTACTGGACAATTCCTTTGCGCCGCCTTTCATCGCGGCCGTTGATTTGGGCGGCACCAAGGTACTGGCCACCATTACGGACCGCCACCACCAGGTGCTGGGACGGGCCAAGGTCTCCACCGATGTATCCGGCGGACCGGATGCCATCATCGCACAGATGGCCCGCGGGATTCGGAAAGCCGCCAAAAAGTCCGATCTGTCCCTCTCCGACATTGTCGCGGCAGGCGCCTGTGTCCCGGGGCCTGTGGACCCGGCGACCGGGATCGTCGGGCGCGCCGTCAATCTGGGCTGGGATGAACCTCTTCCGCTGGCCCAAACCCTGAGTCAGGCGCTCAAGGGCATTCCGGTGGTGTTGGAAAACGATGTCAACGCAGGCACGTATGGCGAACTGGTGGCCGGCGCCGCCGTCGGCCTGCAGGATGTGATCGGCATTTTCGTGGGCACGGGCATTGGGGGCGGCATTGTGCTGTCCGGCAAGTTGCGGCGGGGTCCCCGTTTCATCGCCGGTGAGGTCGGCCACACCATTTTGCAGGTGGACGGTCCCCTGTGCTCCTGTGGCAATTACGGCTGTGCGGAAGCCCTGGCCAGTCGCAGTGCCCTGGAAAAGGGCATTCAGACAGCCCTCCGGCAGGGCCGCCGCAGCGTGATCACGGATTTGATGGCCGCCAAAGGGTCCCCACGCATCACCAGCGGCATGATCCGGCGTGCCTACCGCAAGGATGATGCCCTGGTCGTGGAACTGGTAGGGACCATGGCCCGTTACCTCGGCTTGCTGACGGCCTCACTGGTCAATGTCATCGATCCCCAGATGGTGGTGTTTGGCGGGGGCGTGGTGGGCAAGCTGAAAAAGCACCTGCTGAAACAGGTGCGCGCCACCGCCTACGAAAACCTGATGATGAAGGAAGACTTCCGCATTGAAGCCGCCCGCCTGGGGGATGATGCCGGGGCCATTGGCGCCGCGGCCCTGGCCCGCGAAACTCTCACGTCCCATGTCTGAAGCCTTGACCTTTGTGTTGCTCATTCGCCACGGCGAGAACGAGTGGGTGGCCCAGAAGAAGCTCGCGGGACGCACCCCCGGGGTCCACCTGAACGCAAAGGGCCGGCAGCAGGCCCAGGGCCTGGTGGCCCGCCTCCGCCATGTGAAGCTGGACGCGGTGTACTCCAGTCCCCTGGAACGCTGTATGGAGACGGCGCAGCCTGTGGCCGATGCCCACAACCTGCCGGTCACGCCCTGTGCCGGCCTGCTGGAAGTGGATTATGGGGAATGGCAGGGAGGCTCCCTCCCGGAATTGAGCGCGACGCCCGAATGGCAGCGGGTCCAGTTTCATCCCAGCCGCTTCCGGTTTCCCGGCGGCGAATCGTTGCGGCTCACCCAGAATCGGCTGGTGCATGCCGTGGAAACCATCCGGGAGCGGCATCCCCGCCAGGCCGTCGCCATCTTTGGCCACAGCGATCCCATCAAGTCGGTGCTGGCCTACTATCTGGGCACGCCCCTGGACCTGTTTCAGCGGATCCTGATCGATACCGCATCCATCAGTGTGCTGGCCCTGCGCGAGGCGGGGTGTGCGATTGTGCGCATGAACGATACGGGGCCCGTGCCGGATCTGGCCTTCCCCCCGCCGGCCGGTCAGGCCGATGCGGAAGGCAGCGAACCCGCGTCTGCCACTGACACCCGTGAATCAGCCAAGGATACGGCCTGATGGATCGCATGTTGCATGACATGAAACCCGTCGATTTCCTCCTGGCGGCGGCGGTCGGTCCTCCCGGACAGCGCGCCTTTTACCTGCAGGCGCGCAAGGATCTGGTCCTGGTGACGTTGAGCATGGAGAAGGAGCAGGTCGCCTTGCTGGCCACCAGCGTGGTCAACCTGATCGCCGACATTGAGGATCTGCCGGCTATTGACTCCGGCACTGTGCCCCCCCAGGAACTGGAAGAACCCCTGGAGCCCCTGTTCCGGGTCGGCCAGATGGGACTGGGCTATGATCACTCGGAGCAGCTGTTCGCCGTGTTCATGCAGAGCGTGGCCCCCGCCAGCCCCCGCCAGGACGCAGAGGGCGAAGGCGAGGAGCGCACGGCCGATTTGCCGGTGGTGCGCATCTGGGCTACCGGATCCCAGATGCAGGCCTTCAGTGAACGGGCCCTGCAGGTGGTGGAAGCCGGACGTCCGATATGTCCCCTGTGCCAGGAGCCCATCGATCCGGAGGGCCATCTGTGTCCCCGGTCCAATGGGCATGCCGATCCGGTCGTGCTGTGATCCCGGTCCGCCATGGCTGCCCCCGAGCCGGCACCGGGCCCTGACGCGCAGGATGAGCTGCTGGAACTGCTGCAGCACGGTACCCTGTCCCTGCGCGGCTTGTTGCCCTACAGTTCCAACTATATTTTCCTGGGCACGGTGCAGGACGCGGAACGGACCGTACAATGCGTCTACAAGCCCCGGGATGGCGAGAATCCGCTGGGGGATTTTCCCTATGGCACGCTGTGCCAGCGGGAAGTAGCCGCCTGGTGCCTCTCCGAAGCCCTGGGATGGTCCCTGGTTCCGCCGACCCTGTTGCGGGACGGGGAGCACGGTCCCGGCAGTGTCCAGCTGTTCATACACCACGATCCGGCCATCCATTACTTCAATATCCGCTACAGCGCCCGGCACACGGTCACCCTGCGGCGCCTGGCCCTTTTCGATTTCATTGCCAACAATGCGGACCGCAAGAGTGGCCACTGCCTGGTAGATGCCGGTCCCCGGCTATGGGCGATTGACCATGGCATCTGCTTTCATCGTCACTACAAGCTGCGCACGGTGATATGGGAATTTGCCGGGGAGCCCATTGAGGAGGAACTGTGGTCGGACCTGATCCGGTGCCACGCTGTCCTGGAGGATGCGGAACACACGCTCTCGCAAGCCCTGACCGCCCTGCTTTCCGTACCGGAAAAAGAGGCCATCGTCCAGCGCCTGCAGCATCTGCGCGACACGAAACGATACCCCGTCCCCCGCCGGGATCGCCGCAACTTTCCCTGGCCTCCCATCTGACGCGCGCCGCTGCCAGCCCGGCCGGGCCGTGAGGAAGCCGGCCCAAACGGTACAGGCCAAGGGGCGGCGCCCCCGCGGCATGCGGAAACCGCAGATGGGTGATTGCAGGCACTGCGGGTACAATGCAGTTGCATCCATCTGTCTTCACACGCAATGGATATTGTGGGAGCGGCAAAGCATGAAAGCGGTGGTGGTGGCCGGCGGTGAGGGCACGCGCATTCGCCCCTTGACGCTGCAACGTCCCAAACCCCTGGTTC
Source organism: Caldilineaceae bacterium (assembly GCA_963664185.2). Taxonomy (GTDB): domain Bacteria; phylum Chloroflexota; class Anaerolineae; order Caldilineales; family Caldilineaceae; genus Bin34. Next base: position 7,815 of record CAXXOQ010000242.1, read on the forward strand.
CCCTGGTGAACCGCCCGATTCTGGCGCATCTGGTCCGACAGCTCCGTACCTACGGCGTCACCGAGTTGCGCCTTACCCTCCGCCACATGGCCGCTCTCATCCAGGATTTTTTCCAGTTGAATCCGTACGATGACATTCATGTCAGCTATGTCGTGGAAGAATTTCCTCTGGGTACCGCCGGCAATCTCAAGACCGCGGTGCAGGATTGGACCGCACCGTTTCTGGTAGTGTCGGGCGACGGCCTCACCGATTTGGACTTCCGTCGGCTGTATGAGGCACACCTTGCTTCCGGGGCCGAGGTCACCATCAATCTGCATCGGGAAGAGGAAACCCATGACTTCGGCGTGGTGCTGACCAACGAGCACCACGAAGTCTATGACTTTGTGGAAAAGCCGCGTCCCAGTGAGCAAAAGTCCGATACTGTCAACACGGGCATCTATGTCATCAACCCTTCGGTTCTGGATTTGGTGCCCGACAATCAGGAATTCGATTTTTCGCTGGACCTGTTTCCGGCCATGCTGCGTCAGGGCCGCCGGATCCACGGGCATGTCATGGATGGCTACTGGTGCGATGTGGGCAATACGGACACGTACCTGCAGGCCTCACAGGATATTCTCCGGGGCAAAGTGGGCCTGCAGGATCCGCTGGGCACCGAGATTGCGCCCGGCATCTGGGCCGGTGACAACGTGTCCATTCACCCGGAAGCCATCCTGCGCGGCCCCCTGTATATTGGCCATGAAGTCCAGATTGGGCCCAGCACGGTCATTGAGGGGCCCACGGTCATTCGGCAGTTCACACGGGTGGAACCGCATGCCCATGTGGAACACTCCGTCGTCTGGCGCAATTCCTATCTGGGACCCTCCAGCCAGGTGAGTGGCGCCATCATCGGCCGCCAGTGCAGTGTCGGCGCGCATGCCATCGTGAGTGAAGAGTGCGTGGTGGGCGATGGCTGTGTGCTGGAAGAGGGCGCCATCCTCATGCCCCATGTCAGGCTATGGCCCCACAAGCGGATCCTGCGCCGCTCGACCGTGCGCGAAAGCATCATCCAGGGCAAGCAGGGCCGGCGCGATTTGTTCCGCGGCTATACCATCAGTGGCCAGACCAATCTGGACCTGACCTCCGAAATCGCGGCCCGGATTGGGGTGGCCCTGGGTTCCTGCCTGGCCAAGGGATCCCAGGTCGCCATGAATCGGGATGTGCACCGCGCCTCCCGGATGATCAAGCGGGCCCTGATCAGCGGCCTGGTGGCTACGGGCGTGGACATTCTGGATCTGGGCAACGTGGCGATGCCGGTGCTGCGGCATTTTGTGCGGGGCCATGCGGCCGGCGGGGCGCATGTGCGCGTGAATCCGGACGATCCGCATCCCCAGACCCTGGCCGTGCAAATCCTGGAACAGGATGGCAGCAACCTGGGCAAGGCGATGGAACGCAAGGTGGAAGCCGGCTACTTCCAGGAGAATTTCCGCCGCGTAGGCATGGATGATCTGGGCAGCATCACCTATGTGCCCAATGTGCTGGAGGCCTATACCACCGATTTCCTGTCCAAGGTGTTTGAAATGCCCTTGCGCCAGGAACCCTTCAAGCTCGCCGTGGACTATGCCAATGGCCTGGCCGCCGATGTGATGTCCCGCCTGTTCAGCCAGTTCCAGATCGAGACCGTACCCCTGAACAGCCTCGTGGAGGAAGACAGGCTGTTCGTGGATCAGGCCATGCGCGCCAGCAAGCATGAGGAACTGGCCCAAATCGTGACCGCCGTGGGCGCCCATCTGGGGGTGATGTTCGACGTGACCGGCGAGATCATCCGGCTGGTGGATGATCAGGGCACGATCCTGAATCCCTGGCAGGCCGACGCCCTGTTCCTGGAAGCCGCCCTGTACAATCATCCCCACAGTCGCGTGGTGTTTCCGGATCACATGCCCCGGGCCTATACCGCCATCGCCCGGCGTTACGGGGCTACGGTCATGCACAGCAAGAGCGACATGCACAATCTCATGGCCATGGCCGCTGCCGGCAATGTCCTGGTGGCCCTGAACGGCAAGGGCAATTTTATCTTTCCTTTCTTCCACCCGGCGCCGGACCCGATGATGGCCACATTCAAGCTCCTGGAATATCTGGCGGTACGCGAAGAGTCGGCCAGCCAGATTCTGGCCAGCCTGCCGCCCCTGAACTGCATGCAGACGGCGGTAGAGGTGCCATGGGCCCAGAAGACCGCCGTCATGAGCCAGCTGAATCTGCACCATCAGGCCGATCTCATTGACTCCCTGGAAGGCCTGAAGATCAGGACCGGAGACGAGGAATGGGTGTATCTGCAGCCCAGTTCGGTTGATCCGGCCATCGAGATTACGGTGGATACCCCCACCCGGTTCCGGTCCCGCGTCCTGGTGGAGAAATTCCGGCGCACCGTCAGCCAACTGGTCCCGCCGGAAGAAAACCGGAATCCCTAGATCCTCGCCCGGCATCCCGCGCGCCATGATCGCCCACACCGCATGCCATGAATGGGTCAGTACCAGTCCCGCGGCCACGCGCGCGCTGGGCCAGCGCCTGGGGGAGCAGTTGCAGGCGGGCGATGTCCTGGCGCTGCATGGCGATCTGGGAGCCGGCAAGACCGTCCTGACTCAGGGTCTGGGACTTGGCCTGGGGGTAGAGGACCGCATCGTCAGTCCCACCTTCATCCTGGCCAACGAATACATGACACCGTCCGGGTTATGCCTGCGCCACGTAGACTGTTATCGCCTGTCTGCCGACCACACGGGGCTTGAAGTGGCGCATCTGGGCTTCGGCGAATGGATCGAGGACCTCCAGGGCGTCCTTGTCATCGAGTGGGCGGATCGCATACCGGAGTTGTTGCCCCGGGAGCATATGGTTCTGGCCCTGCATCACGGAGACACCCCGGAATCCCGCATCATCCGGACCCGTGCCTCGGGTTCCCGCTATGTCAGCTTGCTGCAGGCTGTCTGAACCTGCCTGCGCCGGGCCCGTTGTCGTCGGGCCGGAACAGGATGATCCCGATGGCAAGACGGAGTCTGTGATCGCTATAACGGCATGTGTTTTGCGGTGCGTGCCATCCGTGGCAACCAGTGCAAGCAGATCTGGAATCCGCAAGCCATCAATAAACTCCATGACTTGCAAAATGATCCTTGCGAGATGAGGAATTTGGCAGGGAAATCACCGTACACCACTACGGAATCCCACTTGCACCATCAAATCATGATGCGGCTGACCACTATAAATATTTGGAGACCAGTCCGCCTTGCCAGTTTCGGCAGACAGGGCGTTGGCGCGACACCGTCCCTTCCCGATTTCAAGCAGAACCAGGACCGGGAACCCTTCACAGTTGCTGTCGTCATACTCCTCAGGCAGTCTCTCGACAAAGCCGGAGAAAGTTTCTGGGCAATCTGCTGGAGTTGCTCCCTGTCCTGCTATGTCCTGACCCTGTGGAGGTGACGGAATTGTTCGCTTGATTGACCAGGATTGCGGCTAGCCTGGGGTGGGCTGAGAGGTAACCGGTTTCGGTCGGCGTAAAGCCCGCATGGGGAAATCGTGGTGATTCTCCTCAATACAGCCATCCGCCGAGTATTCCAGCTGAATGGTGATGTGATGCAGGTGGAAGTCACGGGTGGCGATTTCCTGCAACCGCCTGCGCAGAAACTGAAGGTCGTCAGGTTGCGAGGCAGGATCGACCAGGACATGGGCCGTGAGCACATCGTAGTCGGGGGCCAAGGCCCAGACATGGATGTCGTGGACCAGGGTGACGCCTTCCACAGCCTCCATCGCATCGCAGATTTCATGCACGTTAATGTGTTGCGGGACTCCCTGCAGCAGTACCTGAATCACCTTGGCGAGCAGGCGCCATGTGCTGAACAGGATCAGGATCGCGATAAGGACACTCAGAATGGGGTCAGCCAGTGTCCAGCCGAAGGCCCAGACCAGCACACCAGATACCACAACCCCCACGGATCCCAGCAGGTCGGCCATTACATGCTGGAAGGCCCCTTCCACGTTGATGCTGTGCTTGGCAGACCGGTGGAGGATCAGGGCGGCCAGGATGTTGACTACCAGCCCGATCGAACCCACGCTCAGCATGAGACCGCCCTTGACATCCGGCACAGTCCCCAAGCGGCGATAGGCTTCGATGATCACGCCTCCGGCCACCAGCCAGAGCGTCAGCGCGTTGATCAGGGCGGCCAGGGTCTCCAGCCGACGATACCCGAATGTCCGCTCGGCCGACGCCGGCCAGGCGGAAAAGTACAGGGCCGCCAGGGCCAGGGCGATGGACGCGGCGTCGGTCAGCATGTGCCCGGCGTCGGCGATCAGCGACAGGCTGCCGGAGAGGATGCCGCCGACAATCTCCGTCACCATATAGCCCGCAATCAAAACGAGCGCACCGGTCAGGCTGCGCCGACTTGCACTGCGCAGATCGTGATCATGGCCACCCAGACCGTGATGGCAATCCTGATGATCGGACATTATGGGAGGACAGAAACCGTTGTCCCGGACCGGCAGGCCTAGCGGCAACGACTAACTGTTGTGAGGGAAATCGTTATACACACAGTGCAAGCTTACTGACCGCTCCGGGAGAAGTCAAGAATTGTCAGGAAGACGAGACCCCCGGCGGGATGATGGCCTTGGGATGTGCCTTGCCCATGGACCCCGCCTGCCTGCCAGGAGCTTTCTGGTCCGGCGACCAGTCCACCCCGGCGTATAGAGGCCGCGGGGTACGCACAGGATGCGGGAAAGAGATCCGCGGCCTAATCCTTGTAACGGCTGCGGAACTCTTCAAACAGTTTTTTCTGTTGCCGGCTGAGCCGCTCCGGAATCCTGACGTCAATCAGGGCGATCAGCTTGCCCCTCTTGGATGGTTGCTTCAGATTGGGCATGCCCTTGCCCGACAGGGCAATCCGGGTGTGACTTTGGGTGCCCGGCCTGATTTTGAGTTGCACCATGCCCTCCATGGTGGGGACCGGTACCTCGCCGCCCAGGACCGCGGTGAAAAGATCTACCGGCACCCGGACCTGAAGATCATCGTCATTGCGCGTGAAGTGGGGATGGGGCTGGACCTCAATCCTGAGATAGATATCACTCTCGGTCTCACCGCCCGAGCCGCGGAGCCGGATGCGCGAGTCGGTGGCCACTCCCGGCGGAATGGTGGCCTGCACCGTCTTGCCGTTGGCCATGCGCACGGTCCGGGTGGTGCCCGCATAGGCCTCGTCCAGCGTCAGTTCCGTCTTGATGGTGCGTTGGGGCGGTTTGGGACGCGGGGCAGCTTCGGCGGCAAACCCGCCCATGCTTCCTGTGCCAAAGAGTTGCTCGAAGAAGGTGGAAAATCCCTGGCCGCCCATGCCCTGGCCGCCAAACATGTGCTCGAATTCATCCGGGGACATGCGTCGGCGGGGCCCGCCCGCGCCCCATTGGCTCCAGTCAAAGTCCTGGGCCTGCCCACCGGCCCGCTCAAATTTTTCCCAGTCCTTGCCAAAGCGATCATACTTGCGGCGCTTCTCCGGGTCCGAAAGGACGGTGTAGGCCTCGTTGATCGTCTTGAAACGGGATTCGGCGCCCGGATCGTTCTTGTTGGCATCCGGGTGGTGCTGGCGGGCCAGTTTGCGAAAGGCGCTCTTGATGCTCTGGGCATCCGCATTGCGGGGTACCCCCAGCACCTGATAGTAATCCTGGTACTTCATCGTGCCATCACAGAACCCTGGCTGACCATGCCTACCCTACACGCAGGGCTCTGGCCAAACAGGGCCCTGCGTGCCTACAGTCTCCTCAGGCTTCGCGATACTCTCCCTCAATGACTTCGTCATCGTCCTCGACGGTGGCCTGATCCGGGCTGGCCCCGTTGGCGGTCTGTTCCGCCTGCTGCTGGGCCTGCGCCTGCTGCGCCGCCAGTGCGGTCCCGGCCTGCTGCAGCTGTTCCATCAGGTCCTTGATCCGGTCCAGATCGTCAGATTCCTTGGCTTCCTTCAGATCGCTGACCAAACCCTCAATGCGGGTTCGGTCCTCGGCGGGCACCGCATCCCCCATTTCCGTCAGTACCTTCTCTGTATTGTAGATCAGGCTGTCGGCTTCATTCCGGGCTTCGACCAGATTGCGGACCCGCTGATCCGCCTGCTCGTTGTCCCGGGCTTCCTGGACCAGACGCTCCACCTCATCGTCCGACAGGTTGGTGGAAGCCGTGATGGTGATGCTCTGTTCGTTGCCGGTCGCCTTGTCCTTGGCCTTGACACTCAGGATGCCGTCGGCGTTAATGTCAAACGTGACCACGATTTGCGGCATGCCGCGCGGCGCCGCCGGAATGCCTTCCAGCCGGAAATTGCCCAGGGTCTTGTTCTGGCTGGCCATCGGGCGTTCGCCCTGCAGCACGTTGACATCCACCATCGTCTGATTGTCGGCGGCGGTGGAGAACGTTTCTTCCTTGCTGGTGGGAATGGTGGTATTACGCGGGATCTGGATCGTGTTGACGCCGCCCAGGGTCTCGATCCCCAGGCTGAGGGGCGTGACATCCAGCAACAGCAGTTCAGACACCTCGCCCGCCAATACGCCGGCCTGGAGCGCGGCCCCCACGGCCACCACCTCATCCGGATTGACTCCCCGATGCGGTGTGGTATTGGTCATGGAAGTCACCAGTTCCTGGATCATGGGCATGCGGGTGGAACCCCCCACCAGGACCACTTCATCCAGTTCGTTGGCGGCCAGCCCCGCATCCCGGAGCGCATTGGTGAAGGGAATCTTGCACCGGTTCACCAGATCCGCGGTCAACTGCTCGAACGTGCTGCGGGTCAGGTTCATCTGCAGATGGCGGGGCCCTTCACTGTCGGCCGTGATGAAAGGCAGATTGATTTCCGTCTCCGGGGTGGTGGAGAGTTCAATCTTGGCTTTCTCGGCAGCTTCCCGCAAGCGCTGCAGGGCCTGCCGATCCCGGCGCAGATCGATGCCGCATTCCTTGATGAACTCGTCGATGAGCCAATCCACAATGCGTTCATCCCAGTCATCGCCACCCAGGTGGGTATCGCCATTGGTGGACTTGACCTCGATGACGCCATCCCCAACCTCCAGCACGGAAACATCAAAGGTACCCCCGCCCAGATCGAAGACCAGGATGGTCTCGTCGTTTTTCTTGTCCAGGCCGTAGGCCACCGCCGCCGCGGTGGGCTCATTGATAATCCGCAGGACCTCCAGGCCGGCAATCTGGCCGGCATCCTTGGTAGCCTGGCGCTGGCTGTCATTGAAGTAGGCGGGCACCGTGATCACGGCCTGGGTCACATCGTCGCTCAGATAGGTTTCCGCGTCCCGCTTGAGCTTGCTCAGGATCATGGCGCTGATTTCCTGCGGTGAGTACTGCTTGTCATTCACCGGTACATGCACCCGCGCGTCCTGATTGGGCCCCGCCACGATGGCGTAGGGCACCATGTCCACAATCTTGGTCGTTTCCCCATCGTCGCGCCGTCGCCCCATCAGCCGCTTGACGGAATAGATGGTACTGTCCGGATTGACTACGGCCTGGCGCTTGGCGGTGATACCCACCAGGCGTTCGCCCTTTTTGGAAAAGGCGACAATCGAGGGCGAGGTGCGACTGCCCTCGGCGTTGGGAATGACGGTGGGATCGCCTCCTTCAATGGCGGCTACCACACTGTTGGTGGTACCCAGATCGATGCCGATTACTTTAGCCATGTGCTGTTTTCGTTCAACCTCGCTGTCCTGTAGGTATCAGGGGATTGCCCTTATTCTGCGTAATTCAGTATAGACAAGAAGTGCAGACAGAAAGCAGGTATTGCATTAGAGTTTCGTATGTATCCCGGTTTCCGTTGCTGTAACATGTAGCACAACGGCAGCGTATCTATCCAGAGAACCTCTGGAGACACAAGGAGTTTGTTCCCATGAAACGTATTTTTCATCTGGCCGGATTGCTGGCCGTGGCCAGTCTGTGCCTGTGGTTAATTCACCCCGTCCCGGTTCTCGCTGCCGAATTCCAGGGTGGGGATGTCTATATCCTGCCGGCCGACGCCGTAGTGGAAGAAGACCTGTTCGTGGCCGGACGCGAGATCATCATCGAAGGCACCGTGAAGGGCGACCTCTTTGCGGCCGGCTCTTCGATTCTGATTCAGGGGGAAGTGCTGGGCACTGCCTACCTGGCCGCCTATGTGGTGGCGTTGCAGAGTGACGCGAGCGGGGCGCGCGGCATTGTGCACGGCGATCTGATGAGTGCCTCCTACAACCTGGTTCTGGATGGCACGGTAGGACAGGATGTACGCAGCGCGGCAGGAGGTACGGGGGACCCCAATATGGCCTTCACCCCTGGTCCCGCCGCTGCCGAGAGCACCAGCTTCACCGAATCCCTGCCCCAGGGTCTGTACCTGACGCCCAGAGCCCGGGTCGGAGGCGACATCCTGGCCGCCACCAGCAAGGCAACCATAGAAGGTACCGTGGAGAGCGATCTGAGCATCGCGACGGAGCAGTTCCTGCAAACGCCTTCCGGCATCATCGGGGGCGATCTGGAGATTGCGAGCAGCCACGCGGATATCCAGGGCGCCGTCAAGGGCGACCTGGATGTCAGTACGGAGTCTATTGTCTTTGCTCCCAATGTGACCATCGGGGGCGAAGCGCGCTATACCGCACCGCAGGAAGCGGCCACGGCACCTGCCGGGGCCATATTTACGCCCCCGGCGGAAAGTCCTGACAATACGGTGTCGCAGAACCGGTGGCAGGATTGGCTGATGCGCACCGTCCTGATCCTTGTGGGCTTTGGCCTGCTGCTGGTGTTGGCCCGTTGGGCGGCCCGCTTTGGGATGCCCCGGGGGGCGGACGTCACCGAGCGGCGTCTGGGGACGTCCCTGGTCTGGGGCGTCCTGTCCCTGTTTATCGTGCCCATGGCCATCATCCTGGTCCCGGCCGTGACGGGCCTGTTCCTGGGGATTGGGAATGCGATAGTGGTGGCGGGCCTGTTCGTCGCCGGGTGGGCGGCCATCTGGATCTTCAGTCCTCTCATAGCGGGCCGCAGCGTGGGCGCCTGGCTGGGCAGCCAGCTGCCGGGCGAGAAACCCGCCTTCCGTGACGAGCTGCTGGGAGTCCTCCTGGTAGTCCTGGTGATACGCCTGTCTTCCCTGCCCTCGGTAGGTGTAAGCGGGCTGCAGGGCGTGATCAATGCCCTGGGCTGGATCGTGTTGTGTCTCAGCTACCTGTTGGCCGTGGGCAGTATGGTGCAGGGGCTGGGCCGTGGCCAGGCCGCCCGGATGCCTATGAATCCGGATCCGGAATCCAGTCGTGTCCCCGCATGAATTCGTACAGTCCGGGCACCGCCGCATACTGTCCCTGAAACGCCCGGTAGGCATACAGCAGGACCAGCATGACGGCCAGCAGCCAGGTGAGGGGTAGCAGGCACAGCAGCGCGGCGCCCATAAACGCGCCCAGCACGGGAATGACCACCATGGACGCGATGCTCACCAGGGACAGACCGATCCAGAAAATGCCGCAGCAGAGGCCCAGTCCCAGGCTCTGGGCGGCATGGAAGGTCTGAAACAGGGTGCGCTTGGGACTGAGCAGTACAATGATCGGGAAAATGAACGGCAGGAAGATCAGGGAGACATAGCAGAGCATGGCGACCAGACGCTCGTTCTCGGCCACGACCGGCGGGGCCGGGACACTCTCCGCCGTCGGATCCCAGTCCTCCGGGAATTCATTCCACGCGGAGTCCTGATCCTGTGCCCAGTCTTCCTGCGTCCAGTCCGCCGCACGTTCCGCCTCCGGTCCGGGATCGGCAGGTAATCGGCGCGGTTCGCTTGTGGAGTCGGAATTGTCCATCCGGGATTCCATGAAGGTTCCTGCACTTCGGGTCAAGACCGCACAGGCAGTCGGCAAAGCAGAGGGGACGGCAAGTGCCCCTGCCCACTAGGTACGATTGAATTCGCCTGCAGGTTGCATGCATCCCATCCCGTCACCGTCCCGCCCTGCGGCCAGCGGATCCCGGTCCGCACCGCACCGGATCGTCTTTATGGGAACTCCCGCCCTGGCGGTGCCCGCGCTGACCCGCTTGCTGGAAGAGCAGACCAGGGGCCTGTGGCAGGTGACCGGCGTGGTAACCCAGCCGGATCGGCGCCAGGGCCGCAAACGGCAACCGGTCGCCAGTCCCATCAAGGAAATGGCCTGTGCCCGGGGCTTGCCCCTGTTGCAGCCCGAGACGTTCCGGCGCAATCCCCAGGCCCGGGATGCGCTGGCGGCCTGGCGCCCTGACCTGGTGGTGGTCATGGCCTTCGGCCAGATCCTGCCCCGGTCCGTGTTGCGGATCCCACCGCACGGATGCATCAACATCCATACCAGCCTGTTGCCTGCCCTGCGCGGGGCTTCCCCCATTGCCACCGCCCTGCTCCAGGGCCTGACGGTCACGGGCACCAGCATCATGCTGATGGATGCGGGCATGGATACCGGTCCGGTGCTGGCTCAGGCCGAGATGCCCATCAAGCCAAGGGATACCGCCCTGAGCCTGGGCGCGCGACTGTCCCGCCAGGGGGCGGAGATGCTGGTCCAGACCCTTCCCCGCTGGCTGGCTGGTGAGCTCCCGCCGGTGGATCAGACATGTCTGCCGGGTACCGTCTCCGTGTGTGGCTTGTGGTCCAAATCCGCGGGCCGGATCGACTGGACACAACCGGCAGAGCATATCGAACGCCAGATTCGGGCCTGTCATCCCTGGCCCGGCGCCTTCAGCCAGTGGCAGGGGCGCCTGTTCAAGATCCAGCAGGCCCGCTGGCAGGCGGATCTGTCATTGCCCCATCCGGCAGGGCACCTGGTCATGATCGGGGACAGGCTGGGAATCCAGACGGGGGATGGCGTCTTGTTCCCGCTGCAGGTACAGCTGGCGGGAAAATCGGAGATGTCCATTGCAGAGTTCTTGCGGGGCACCGGTCGCGGGATGCCAGGCACACAGCTGGATTGACGGCTTGTGACGCCCGCGCTGTCATGGGCGCTTTTTCTGCCGGGATGCGCATGCGGCCGCAGACCTGATGGTGTCCGTTCACTTCAAGCTGGCCATGAACGCTGAGAAGCAAAAGCAAAAATGCAAGCAGACATGAAGCTCCTTTGCCCAAAACCCTTTGGGCAAAGGATTTAGCCAGGAAATTTCATACTGCAGGCAAGATCAACAGTTTATTGATGAATTCAGGATACCCAACTGTTCCTGTTGGGCCTGTGGGAAACAGGAAACACCGCTGTAGTTGATGATAATGACGGTCAAGACCGTTTCTTCACTCCGACCAGAGGCGAATCAACATAAAACGGCCATTTGCACCTGTGTTCTGCCATTGCCACCGCAGTATTAGCGTGATTTGTGGATCAGCCATGGGACCATCTCCCGATCAGGCACGGAATATCTTTACCCGAACCCATGCGGGACATGATCGTGTACCCTGGTTAGCGATATGACCTGCACGACGGAGTGCCTGCAGCAGATCGTGGCCCCTGTACCGTTTCTGCTTCGCTGTCAGTCGGTCCGGCAATTTCGGGATCAGGACATCATCCACGTCCTTGCAGCCGACAGGCCCATGGGGGTCAAGCAGTTTCAGGATCAGATCTTGATTGATGCCCTGATGCAGAAGGAATTAAAACTTGCATCTGCGCAAGTTGACTGGATTAATGCTACAGTTGCAGAAATTTCGGGTATACGGTCCGGGCTGTCTGGTGGCCTGTCCGGAAGCCCGGATGTCTTCGTCTACTACCCTCTCTGCCCCTGCCCCTGTCAACCTGGCCACGGTGACCGCCTGGCAGGCCTATCAGGACGAGGTGACGACGCGGCGGGGGACCTGTTGCCGGCGGGGGGAACCCGCCCACGGGCCCAGTTGATTTCAAGATGCGCAAGTCCCCCCTGGTGGCTTTACAGCAGATTCAGGATCGGAACTATCGCAGCACCTTTGACCAGACGGGATTGCCGGTAGCGGGTCTGGGGCTCACCATTGATCCGCAAACGCGACAGGTGACAAAGTGGCAAGTTGCCTATCTTGGCACCAGTGATCCGGTCACAGGGGTCTGGCAGGAACCCCATGCCACCGAAACCCTTTCGTCCGCCCATCCCGATCCCGCGATGCATCTGCGGCCTGTGACCGCTCCCGCCACAGGGCTATTGTCTCCTTCCGCGCAAGGATGGTGACACACAGGCATCTCTATCGGTGCACCAGGAAGATACGACGGGTGGCTTGTTGGCCTGTCCACCGCCCTGCAGGGTTTGGCCGGGACGGTTTTCTGCGTATGACGCCTGTCCGGCAGATGAAGCATCCTGCGTCAGGCCGAGGGCATTGCCCTTGGCGAGTTTCCCCGCTGCCAACACGGCAGGTGAGACCGGGACAGGCTTCAGGCAGAACCGGATCGGAACTGACGGAGGGCCAAAACACCTCTTTGGTTCTGCCTGTTGTCGGGAAACCTGTAACCCGTTGTCCTCTTGGGGGATGAACCTGACCGCCAGGCCCCAGGCCCTTGCCCGGTCCTCTGCGTCCCGTGGCCTGCCCAATACATACGTTGTTGTATACTGTAGTTCTGTGACGAGCCCATTTCCCATTTTCTGCCTTGCAGCACCTCCCGCAGGTGCTGCAACCGGAACCGTTATCCTGCATGTAGTCCAGTCGGCAGGCCACGTCGGCGGGGAGTGTTGAATTGCCATGCGATCGTTACGGCGTACCGCCCGCTTCCTCGCCCCCTACAGGCTTCTCATCCTGGGCACATTCATCACCGTTGTCTTGCCCGTAGCCATGGAACTGGCGGTTCCCCGCCTGATGCAGAACGTCATTGACCAGGGCATCCTGCAAAGGGATCTCAACGCCATATGGCGGGGATCGGCGGCCATGTTTCTGGCGGCCCTGGTGGGAGCCCTTACCACGTTCGGCCAGGGGGTTTTCCGGGCCCGTCTGTCCCAGGCCCTGGCTTTTGACATCCGCAACGAGTTGTTCCGCAAAGTGATGACCCTGTCGCACCCCGATGTGGATCAGCTGCAGACCGGGCAGCTCATTACCCGCCTTACCTCGGATGTGGACATCGTGCGCATGTTCACCAGTGTCGGCTTGTCCCTGCTCCTGCGCGCCCTCCTGATGGTTACAGGCAGCTTGATTCTGATGACGACGGTGGACCCGCCGCTGTCCCTGACGATCTGGATCATGCTGATGCTGACGGGCGTTGTCCTGCGCTGGGTGTTCGTCCGGGCGACCCCCCTGTACGCCATCGTGCAACAGCGGCTGGCAGCCCTGAACGTGGTCGTGCAGGAAAATCTGGCAGGCATGTCCGAAGTCCGGGCCTTCGTGCAGGAAAAGGCTCAGATCCGCCGTTTTGGCGAGGCCAATGAAGCCCTGGTGGACCAGAATATCCGGGTAGGACGCCTGATTGCCATTTCCCTGCCCCTGATTGCCCTGTTCACCCACCTGGGGCTGGTCGCCATGGCCTGGTTCGGAGGCACAGCCGTCATTTTGGATCGGCTTTCGCTGGGGCAGCTGGTGGCCCTGAACAGCTATCTCATGATTGGCCTGACCCCGCTGCTCCTGTTGAGCGGCATGCTGGCCATGTTTTCCCGGGCTACCGCCTCTGCCCAGCGCATCTGGGAGATCCTGGATGCCGAACCGGCGGTGCAGGCCCCCCCCGCGGCACCTCGCGCCGTACAGGGCCGCATTGAATTCCGGCATGTGGACTTTGCCTACACCCGCCAGGCCCGTGCACCCCAGGATCTGAACGGCCGCATCCGGACGACGCCTGCGGTCTCCCCCAATGGCCGTTCCGGCAATGGCCGCCAGCGGCATGGCGAACGGGTGCTCATGGATCTGAACTTCGTGATCGAACCCGGCCAAATGATTGGCCTGATCGGGGCCACCGGCTCGGGCAAATCCACCCTGATGTACCTGATCCCGCGGTTCTATGATGTCAGCGCCGGGGCCATTCTGATTGACGGCGTGGATGTACGGGACTGGGATTTGGGTTCCCTGCGGCGGGAAATCGGCCTGGTGGCCCAGCATCCGGCCCTGTTCAACCGGACCATTGCCGAGAACATCGCCTTTGGCCAGCCGGACCTGTCCCCGGCCGAGGGGGAACACGTGGCCCGGATGGCCCAGGCACATGACTTCATCCTGGCCAAGGAGGGGGCGTATGACCACCTGGTGGAGGAAGGCGGGGCCAATCTCTCCGGCGGGCAAAAGCAGCGTCTTTCCATTGCCCGGGCCCTGGCCGTAAACCCCCGTATCCTGTTGATGGATGACGCCACGTCTTCCATCGACCTGGAAACGGAGGCCGAGATCCAGCAGGCGTTCCAGGAAGCCGCCCAGGGCCGTACCACCATCATCGTCGCCCATCGGGTCTCCAGCATCATTGGGGCCGACTGCATCCTCATCCTGGACTCGGGACGGATTGTCGCTGCCGGCACGCATGCGGAACTGCTGGCTACCAGTGACATCTACCGGGAACTGTACGAATCCCAGTTGGGCTGAGATCCCTTTCCTGTCTTCCGGCACGCATCATGGCTCCTTCCCCTCCCCGTCCTGTGCGACCGAATCAACCCGCCGGTGGCGTACGCATTGGCATGGGTGGCGGTGGCCGGCCCACGGGCGAAGCCGCCCGCAATCCCCGCCAGACGCTGCGTCGGCTGTTTGGGTACCTGCACGCGTTCCGGACCCATATCGCCCTGGTCGCCATGCTGGTGATGGCCAGCACGGCCCTGGGCCTGGCAGGTCCCATTCTGCTGGGCCGGGCGATTGATCTCTTCATTGTCCAGGATGACCGGGCCGGCCTGGCACGTCTGGTCGTGCTCCTGCTGGTGGTGTACGGTACCGCGTTCGGCACCACGATGGGCCAAAGCCTGCTGATGGTCGAGATTGCCCAACGCTTCGTCAGCACCGTGCGTTCCCTGATCTTCACCCACATCCAGCGCCTGTCCCTGGCGGATCACAACCGGCGGCGCACCGGGGATCTGATGAGCCGGGTCGGGAATGATACGGAAACCATCAACCAGACCCTGTCCAACGGCCTGATTGAATTTGTCTCCAACATTCTGCTGCTGCTGGGCAGCCTGGTGTTCATGGTGATCCTGAACTGGCGGCTGGGGCTGGGGGCCCTGCTCCTGTTGCCCACCATGCTGTTCCTCACGGGCCAGATCACCGTGCGCAGCCGCAAGGCGTTCCGGCGGGTGCAGCGGCGGCTGGGGCTTATGAATGCCACCATTGAGGAAAGCATTACCAACTTCCGGGAGATCAAGGCGTTCCACAAGGAGGCGGACGCCGAGGCCGATTTCGCCAGGGTCAGCCAGGCCTATCGCCAGGTGGCGACCCACGCGGAAGTCATCATGGGCATATTGGGGCCCATGTTCTCTACCATGAGTGTCATCTGCCTGGGCGCCCTGGCCCTGTACGGGGGCTGGCTGGCCATCCAGGGCCATGTCCAGGTGGGGATCATCGCCACGTTCATCATCTACATCCGCAATTTCTTCCGCCCCCTGCGTTCCCTGGCCATGCTGTACAACCAGCTGCAGTCCTCCATTGCCGGGGCCGAACGGATCTTCGAGATCCTGGACACCGTACCCTCCGTGACCGACCGTCCGGATGCCGTGGCGCTGCCGGCGGTGCAGGGCCGGATCGAGTTTGACCATGTGGACTTCGCGTACGAGGAGGGACAGCCCGTCCTGCACGACATCCAGCTGGCGGTGGCACCGGGCCAGACCGTGGCCCTGGTAGGTCCCACCGGGGCCGGCAAAACCACTATCGTCAGCCTGCTGAGCCGTTTTCTGGATGTCACGGCCGGGACCATCCGCGTGGATGGCCGGGATTTGCGCGATATCCAGCAGGCGAGCTGGCGCCGCCAACTGGGCATTGTGCTGCAGGATACCTACCTCTTCTCCGGTACGGTGAAGGAGAACATTCTC
>CAXXOQ010000243.1:0-6973 GCA_963664185.2 Caldilineaceae bacterium
CGTGGTGGGAACGGTTGCCAACCTGAAGCTGCGCAAGCATGTCCCGGTAGGGGGTGCCTGTGGCAGGGGGTGCCGCCGGAGCCTGGGGCACGGGCGTGTTGGTAGGCGGAATCGGTGTCGGGGGAATGTCGGCGGCTACTGGCAGGTTCGGGGGGATGTTGTCTACCAACTGCGCCCAAATCCACTCGCCCGTGTCCAGTTTCAGCCATGAAGCATCGGCGTTGGTGGCAACGGGTTGCAAGGGCGTGTCCGGGCCCAACTTTCCAGCTATGCCAAAGCTGGTTCCAGGCCCGCTGCGCAGGTTGGATGTTCTGTTGGTCTTGGTTTGCTGAATATCGGGCGGTCGTGTGGGGGTGGCCGTTGGCGGGGCTGGTTCCTTCGGTTCCACTATCACGGGGATGGGCGTGGATGTCGGCGTGGATGTGGGTTGCTCCGTAACAGGTTCAGGAGCCGAGGGCAGGACAATGTCCGCCGTGTTTGTCTGGGAGGGGTCAGGCTCCGTGGGGACCGTGTCCGATATTGCGGTCGGAGTGAAGGTTGGCACCGGTTCCGTGTCTTCGACCGTGGGTACGGGCAAAGGTTCCGATTCATCGGGCTGATTGCGGTTGCACGCAGCCAAGACCATGGCCAGAAGCAAAACCAGCAACCAAGTCTGAACAGTCCGCACGCGATGTGCGGAACGGGCATGGTGGGACATCAATCTTCCTTGTTTGTGTTCGGCAGCCTGACGTATGGTACCACAGACACCATGCACTCGCACCGGACCAGTGTTTACCTGTCCACAGGCAAGTCAAGTTTGCCGACAACACCTGCCCGGACCGTCTTCACTGATGGCAACGATGACGCAAAGGCCCTGCCTTGGACGCAGAGACCAGTAACAGGAACACTATGGCTGCGAGTGATGACGATACCAGTGTCGGGTAAAAGACGCCCATTGTGTGCTTCCTGCCATGCTCTAAGGGTGAAGCCGGATGTCCTTTACAAGGGCCAAGATGATGGCTGAATTTCGCTTGGGGTGGGGTGATCTGCCTGTTTTTGTTCAGCGAAGGCTTCGGCGAACTCCAACGACCTTTCCGTGGGAGTGTGGTACACCCACCACTCCCGCGGATTTTCAGCCTCCCGGTTGAACACACGAACTTCTCGCAGGGTGCCGCACCCCACACAGCATTCCAAGAGCCCCACAGCGTTGGCTGACTCCCATGAACCGTCTTCAGAGATCATGGAGTAGCCGCCGGGTATCTGGTTTTCAGGCTGGATGCCCGGTATGTCCCTGCTGGGTGGATGTCTGCGGCCTTCCCTGGAGTCTTGCAGCAGAGTGGTTGCTGTGCCATGCCAGGCATGGCCGTCCGGCAGAGTGCATTCCGGAGCGGGCGGGTGGAACGTGTGGACTACGCTATGCCCCTCGCCGGAATGCAGGTCGTACCAGATGAAATGTGCCGATTGACTGCCCCCACTCAGCAAATCCGCAGGGTAGTCGTAGTGTTCCAATTCCAAATCGGAGTCCATCGGCGGGTGGGGCGTGTACCATGCCCTGTGGGGTTGCAGTACCAGATAGCGATTTGACAGGGCCTGTCGGTCGAAATGGGGCCCTAGGGCTAGGGGTACCACGTTGGGATGCCCCTCCGGCGAGTCGAAGTCGTCCATAAGGGCCAGGTAGCGAGCCACTTCGATGATTTGACCGCCGACATGCAGGTGCCCCATGTACACGGCTGCGGGCTGTTCCCTTGTGCCGACCATGGCGGCCGAGGTCAGAACCAACGACACTGCATCGGAGATCCCGGTGAATGGAACGCTCTCATGGGATATGACCATGGACTCCCCTTCTGCCAATTCGGTGCCCACCACCTCCATGTATTCACCCAACAGGGAGTCGATGGGCATGCCAACAGCCGTCTCATCCGTGGTCGGCTGGAACAGGCGGGACGGAAGCACATACGAGAGGTCCGGCGTCTCATCCATGTCGGGAGGAGGGTCGAAGATGCCAATGCCGGTGATGGACAACTGGGGCTGCATGTCCATGTTGAAATTCGTGAACATGGGGATTCTCCGCGATGGGTGTGGATGTTCGCATGCCCTTGGGTGGGGACGCTTGAATCATGCCACATCGTGCAGGACTGACAGTGGCGGTTGCCAGCCCTGCACGCTTGACACCGGCGTGGTGGAACTGGTGGGACTTGAACCCACGACTTCCTCGGTGCAAACGAGGCGCTCTCCCATCTGAGCTACAGCCCCAAGTGTGTCTTGCCGTACACCTGCAGCATCACGGTGCGGATGCCTCGAACACCAGCCAGCCTACGGCTGCCAGGATGAACAAGGTGATGGCTATGGACCAGAGAATCCACATGCTGCGGTTGACCTGGTTCTTTGGGGAATGGTCGTTGTGTCGCATGTCGGTCTCGCTTGGCCTCAATGGGAATCGAACCCATGTTCTCGGGTTGAAAGCCCGAAGTCCTGGAACCATTAGACGATGAGGCCGGATGGGCAAGGTGAGTCTCTCCTCACTCACGATGCGCCTGTCGTTAGACTGGCACGTGGCGTTCGGTGTGGGTGCGGAAGTGCATGATCGTTTTGCTGTGCCGCGGTTCCCTTCTCGCCAGGTACTTGCCGGGCGTTCGGCCGCGGTTCAGGATTCGGGAAGGCATGGCCTTGCGGCGATGTCGATTGCGCTTGGCGATCTGGGTGGACATGAAGTGCCTCCTTGACTGAGAACCGCCCTGATTGTACCAAGCATCAGGGCGAGAGCATGATACACTGGTGTTGATAAACTTGTCAACAGGACAGGTGGTACCATGCAGCAACGTAGACACCCGCTGGCCATGCTCTGCGTTGTAATCCTGATTGCAGCCGCCAGCTTCGCCTTTGACTGGTTGAGGCAGGTGTGGGAGGCTGATCTACCCGTGCAGACACCGCAGGTGATGCCGGATCACCAGTACCTGGAGTACCTGGACTGCATGCGGTGGTGATGTGCTGGCCGCGTTGTCCGGTCACTGCAGGGACAGCCACATGGTGGGCGCGCCTCATGCTGGCTGATAGGATTGATCCAATGACCATGCATCCTGAAACGACCCTTGAGGAACAGGTGTCTGCCGCCTTGAAGATGAGGGGGCTGCGTCCCGTCTGTGTCGCCGAAGCAGCACCCCACTTGAACGAAATCCAAATCCATGATCCACAGGGAAAGCCTTGGACACCCTGCAACCTGCGATCCTACCTGGACACCCACGGCATCCGGCCGGAGGTTGTGCCCGACCTGTCGCATTTTGTGTTTGTGGAGTGCGAACACGCCTGGAATGGGCGTTCCATCCTGCGCACCATCGAACGCGGTCCCGACGCTGCGGAGGATGCGTTGCAACAGGCTATTGTCGATGATCCCGAAGTGTGCCGGGACGTTATCGGTGTGTGCGTCGCCGTCAATGACGACCCCTACCGGGCCGGTCTTTACCGGAGGTGGCTGGATTTTGCCCGCCAACAAGACGCAAGCAACTGATTGGCATGAATTGCTGTTGTCGGCTGCACGCCTGCAGAGCGAAGTGCAGGGTGCCGTTCTGGTGGGCGGTACGGCCGTGGCGTTGTTGGCCCACCATCGGTATTCGACCGACGCCGACCATGTGGTGGCAGATCTGACGAGTCGCTATCGCCGGGTTCGCCAACACTTGGAACAGCTGGAAGGCTGGACAACGGCCCGTGCATCAAAGCCGCCGGTGCTCATTCTCGGTTCCCTGGACGGGCAGGCTGCCGGAGTACGCCAACTCCGGCGCATGGTGCCGCTGGAGACACAGGTGATCTCGTACGCGGGGCATCCCTTGTGCGTGCCCACGTACGCAGAACTGATGCGGATCAAGGCGTACTTGTTGTTGGCCCGCAACTACTCGCGGGATTATGTGGATTTCCTGGCCTTGTCCACTCCCTTGATGCAAGATGACATCAAGGCTGCACTGGCACCCATGGACGCATTCTACGGCGCCTTGGCTGGGGAAGTGAACTCCGGCAGGGGGTTGCTGCACGACCTGGGCAGGGCCTTGAAAAAAGCCGAACCCAAGGATTCGCTCAAGGGGGATTGGTCTCATTTTGATGCCATGGATCCTGATCGGCAGCCTTGGGATATTGCGCGTGTCCAACGCGAAGGCCCAAGTATGGGGGATCGAATCCTGACCCTCTGGACGCAGTTGGATGCCGGGCGGATGAGTGCGGACTCCTCGCATCCGCTCAAACCACCTTCGGGCATGTTCTAGGGTTGGGAGAGCCTGCCAACTGCGTCCGCTGCGCAGGGCCAGGCGGGATGTGTTGGATCCACTTGCAAGGGGTATGGGTGTGTGCATGTCTGCGAAAAAGTCCCAACGGTTGAACGACCTGACCGGAAAGGAATGGCTGGTGCACACCAAGACTGTAATGCTGGGTGAGTTCGACCGTGCTTCCGTCAAGTCCGTGGAGGCTGCATTGGAAGCCGGTGTGATGTTCTCACAAGCGCCGCCGCGGGATCTGTTGAAGAAAA
Source organism: Caldilineaceae bacterium (assembly GCA_963664185.2). GTDB lineage: Bacteria > Chloroflexota > Anaerolineae > Caldilineales > Caldilineaceae > Bin34. Next base: position 4,490 of record CAXXOQ010000243.1, read on the forward strand.
GCCACCCCGCCACATTTTCCGAAAAGGACGTGGGCAAACTGATCCGGTTTTTCACGCAAAGCGGCGGGCTGGTGCTCGACCCCTTCATGGGCGCAGGCAGCACCGCCATGGCCGCCATGGCCGCAGGCCGCCGGTGCATCGGGTTCGAGATCTACCCCGTATGGGTTGAAGTCGCCGCCCAGCGCGTGCATGACCAGGCACTTTCGCTTGACGACGCAATAATGCCCGAATTGCGGTGCAACGAGGCATTGGACGGAATGGCAGGCATCGAAAGCGACAGCGTGGACTTCATCGTTACGAGTCCGCCCTACTGGAACGTCCTGCACAAAGTCGACCACAAGGCCCGGCAGGAGCGCCGACAGAATGCACTGGCAGTCACGTACGGGAAAGACGCCCGCGATTTGGCGAACGTCGCGGAGTACGCGGTGTTCCTGCGTTGCCTGCGGGATCATTTCGCGGAGTACGCACGCGTGTTGAAGCCCCGCAGATACGCCGCCGTCGTGGTGTCCGATTTCCGACACGGGCGCAGGCACTACTTGTTCCATGCCCATGTTGCCGAACAAATGGAGATGGTCGGTTTCATCGTTCAAAGCGTGGTCAATTTGGTGCAGGACAACAAGCGGCTGTATCCCTACGGCTATCCGACCACCCTTGTCCCCAACATCTCGAATCAGTACATTGTCATTGGGAGGAAGCTGTGAGTTTCGCAACAAGAACCGAACTGTCGACACGCTTGGCAACTGCGTTCATCATGGACTTCACCGGCAGGTTCCCATCCTGTCCCCCTGTGGGCACCGGCTACCCGGCCGCTGTCTGGCTGAGGCTGGCTGCTGGTTGCACCGATGTGGAGGACTGTAGAGGACTGTGTTTCGAACAGCCAGGGCGGCCCGGCAGAGGCATGTGAACATCTCCTGCGATACCCTGTGGGTGTGTGTGTTTTCTGCGGAGGAATGCTCGTGAATGTCTCGAAAGCTCTGGCTTGCCTGCGGAGTGCCCGAAGTCCACAGGCGCTGTTGCAGGCGTTGCAAGTGGAGGGTTTTGTGCCTCCGCAGGGGGTGCTGCGACTTCCTTTGGCGGACGGTTGCAGCCTGTGGTTTGTGGCGGAACATGGACGCGCCACTGTCCTGGAACCGAACGGCAAGGTGAAGGCCGTTCGCAAGTGGTCCACGGAACAGACTCCTTGGGCCTTGGACTACACTGAAATGAACAGGGACGGTGAAACTTGTTTGAACTTGACCACCTGTACGGTGCAACAGGTCAAGGGGGAAGCGACCCTGCTTTCTTTCCGCCGATTTTCCAACAAGGCAGGCCCTTGGCTGGTGGCCGACCTTGATGTGAATGTTGATGAATCCCGATTGGGGGATCAGGACACGCTCCGGGCTTTCTGGCCCGACACTGGTGAGACACTGCAGCGATTCCAGAATGTTCGCTTTGACGGGGTGGTGGCAGGCATCGCTGAACCTTCGTCGGGGGCGCGGTTGACGGTGGTGGAGGTGGTGTTCTGGCATGTTTTGGACCGCAAGCCCCGTTTGCAGTGCCAAAGGGAGAAGGTCGAAGTGAGTTGGCAACCGGTCAACATTCTCCCTGCCGATTGTTTGGCCTGGCCTGGTTGAGACTCCTTACGGGATCGATACCGTTGCCCGTGCGGTTGCGGTACACCTGATCCCGCACAGCGTCCAGCTGGGTCTGGAGTTCTTGCCTGCGTGCTTCCCGGACAACATCGGCATGCAGGGGCGTCATTGTCTGTCTACAATGGCGCGGCGGACAGACGGGCAGGTTCCCTCTCGGCGGGCACCGCGGTATCGGGATCCCCGTCCGCAATCATGTCGTCCAGGGCCTCTTCCCCCAATTCCCGGATACTGACAACCCAGGCACGCGAATTGGGATCGGACGGGCTGTACGAGACAACACCGCCTTCCAGCGGGTTGGGGAATTTGTTCACGAGCCGGTAGCGGCCGCAAGACGAACAGCACTCCAAGTCTGTGTGCGCGGGCAACCTGTCTGGAAAGTCCGGTTTGGGCGTCGTGTCCGGTTGGATGCTAAAGTGCGCCTCTTCCCATTGGTGGGAAGAGTTGGCCTTGTCCCAAGGGCGGAAACGGCATTCGGGCTCGGGTGGGAGAATGATGTGGCTGATGTCGATTTCCGTGCCGGTGCCCAGGTTGATGTGTTGAAAATCCAACGCCACCCGGCTGTCCAATTCACCCAAATCGATGCCGCTGTCGTCGGCCCAGTGGTGTATGGCATCCTGCGGATCGCGCCTGTGGGTCAGCCAATGGCTGTTGGTGGTGCTCTCGCACACGAGGATGTAGTCCGAAAACAACGGCACAGGTTCCAGTGACAGGCTGTCTTGCGAATCCATGACAGCCCAGAGGCCAATGGCGTGGTCGGGGCCGCCCTCGCCATCCACCGTCAACTTCATGCGACAGGAGCACCCCCTCCAAGACACATCCGGATGCTGGGCCTGCAGATCCTGGACTGTTTGCA